>JACSDG010000169.1 GCA_015660855.1 Magnetococcales bacterium | reverse complement strand
ATCAGGCTACCGGACGAACGGACAATTCCCCGGATTGACACCTTTCAGTCAATTTGAATATTGGAACCTCTCGGACACACCCCCCGGACCCCCGCAATATTTTTTTCCAAGCTCAATCACCGCCCCCAGTCCGGAGTCACCCTTGTAGAAATGGCCATGATCATGGCCATCCTGGGACTGCTTGTTGGCTCGGGAATTCTTATGGGCCAAACAATGATCCAAGGTGCCCGAACCAAGGACACCATGGCCATGGCGACCGACCTGAGCGTGGCGGTGCGCACGTTCAAGGATCGGTATAAATATTTTCCAGGAGACCTGCCGGATGCCCAAAATAAAATACCCGAAGTCCAGAATGATTGTAATTATAATCGCGACAACGACGCCAACACCCCCCCAGTCGTGGGCAATGGACTCATTGACACAAAAGAAGTCATAGCCAACGGGTTATCCGAAGTGGAGTGCCTTCCCATTCATCTGAGTCGTGCCGGGTTGATCCGGGGCAGCGACCCAACGCAACCGTCCACTCCCATGCGCAGTCGTTTCGGAGTGGTTCGAATCCTTTCGCGCATCGATTTTGCAACGGAACCTCTGGCCCCCAACCTGCCCGACCATCTGCGCAACGTCATTGTTTTTGAAGATCTCCCCGTGGATGTGGCACAGGAAATGGACCGTAACATGGACGATGGCAACACCACCACGGGTCAACATCGATCCTCGCCGATCACCAACCCAAGCCAGGGGCCGGTAAAATTTTATGTGGTACCTTTGTAATGGGGGATTATTATTCAATAGCTCCATGATCACGCAACAAACGGGCGATGGCTGCGGCAAAAACCCGGTAGCCCTCGGCATTGGGATGAACCAAGTCTGCTTTCAGGGTGTTGTTGGCCAGGATTTCAGCAACGACCCCGCCCTCCAGGGGAACCTGATAATTTTTGGCGACCTCGGGATAAAGGTTGGCCGTAGACAATATCATTCCAAAATTGGGCACCCCAACCAAAACCACCTCGATTTTTTTCTCCCTGGCCAAATCGATCATTTTTCCCAAATTGTCCATTATCCCCTGACGCGGGCGTTTGCGAAGAATGTCGTTGGCACCATGGCACAGGACCAGGAGGACCGGTTGGTACTGCTCCAGGAGATCTGGGAGCCGTTGCAGTCCCTGGGGACTTTCTTCCCCAGGGATACCAGCGTTGATCACCGTCCGGTCAATGAGGGTTTGCAAAACTTGCGGATAGCCCTGTCCCGGTTGCGCCCCGGTGCCGAAAGTCAAACTATCTCCAAAGGCCAAAATGACCCCATCCTGGGGTAAATGTGATAATTTTGGCGGTGCCTCGCAACCGGTCAGAAGAGCCAGAAGGGCAACTACCCCACACACACAGCGAATCCACCCTATCGTCCGGAGGCGGATCATCCAGGTCGTCCATCGACGCGTGGTCGAACCAGCATCGGGAAAAATTTCAAGGAAAAAACCAGAAAGGCAAGAACCCAGACGACGCCGGACAACGATACCGCCCATCCGTAGTCCAGAGGGACCAGGTCAAGGCGCAGAAAGGCAGTCAGTGCCATCAGGACAAACAGGGCGGTCATATCCCTGCCGGGATTCAAAGGCCGCCCGGTATGCGCCAGAGAAACGCGGGTCATGATTCCCAGAATGGTCACCCCGAACGCCCCCACCGTCACGGCATGGAAAGCGGTGGATGGCATCATCCAATCGGTCATGACCGCAACACCGCGAAACAGAAAACCCAACACCAACCATGCATAACCCACATGTAATACCCAGATGATGGGCTGCCCTAGAGTTTTATGAGTTTGCCACCCCAGCAACCGAATGGCATGGATGATGGCGGTAACGATAAACACGATACCCGTCGCCCAATGATCCTGGAACAAGACATCCACAAAGCAAACAACGGCGATGCTCCAAATTGACGCCTGTTCAATGACAGGCCAAGTTTTCACCTGGGCATGGTTTCCGAGGCTGGCAAAGGCGTTTTGGGTGAAGGATGGCAGCATGCGTCCCCCGAATATGACGATCAACCAAATCATGGTGTTGGTCCCCAGACGCAACCCCGTCACAGCCGTTTCCTGGGTGATTCCAAGCCATTCCAGATGAAACAGCAGGTTGGCAAGCCACATAAGTCCCATCAAGGCGGGAAACACCGCTTGCTGTTTTTTTTTGGTCCGGACCACAGGAATGGCGATGGTCACGGCGAGTCCCAACAAGAAAGCCAGGTCAACGCTGGCCACGACCCACAACGCCTCTTCCGGTGAAAACCACATCAATAGCCGTCCCAGCAACCACACCCCCGCCAATGCCCCCAGAGGCATCCCCCTGAGTGGAACGGATTGGGTCCAGTTGGTAACCGCCGTCAACAGAAAACCAGCCGCTGCCGCCGCAACAAACCCAAACAACATTTCATGCCCATGCCACCAGGAGGTGGGAAGCGACCCGGCACTGTTCAAAGGGCCATACAGGATCATCAGCCAGAGCACCATGGAGAGCATGCCCCATCCCCCTGCCAGGATAAAAAATGGCCGAAAACCGTAGGCAAACACGACGGACCCCTTCGGCGCAGCAGGTTCTTGAAGATTAACCAGTCGCGGTTGTATGTTGATCATCGTTTCTTTTCCAATGGCATTTTTTTATCGACACGCTCGAGTTCATCTTAACTGCATCTTACCTGAAACAGGGGGAGATAACATCCGCCGTATTACAAACTTTCAAACAATCCCCCGCCCGATGGCGTCCGATGTATACTCCAGAATCTACCCAAAGAGAATTTCACTATGGTTCGCCACTTGCATGATTCCGGCAAACCGTCCTTTCATCGCCCGCTCCACTAAAAAAAAGGGTTCGCTCATGATGAATGGTTCCCGTATTCTGGCCATCATACCAGCCCGTGGTGGCTCCAAAGGGGTTCCCCTGAAAAATATTCGCAATTTTGCCGGCAAACCCCTTTTGGCCTGGAGCATCGAAGCGGCGCACAGGTGCAAGTCTATTGATCGAGTTATTCTTTCCAGTGATCATAAGGAAATCATGGAAGTGGCCGTCCGCTATGGCTGCGATGTCCCCTTTATCCGGCCCCAGGCTTTGGCCAATGACCAGGCTGCCTCCATTGATGTTGCTCTGCACGCCCTGGAAACCCTGGAAGAAGAATACCACTGCCTGATCTGGCTGCAACCCACGTCGCCGTTGCGAACTACGGAAGACATCCAGGCCGCGCTGGAACTCCTGATTTTTGAAAAAAATTCCAGCTGCACCTCCGTCTCACAGGCCCCCAAACCACCAGAATGGATGTTTCGCCTGAACGATGATTCCACCCTGCGCCCGGTGTTGGATGATCCCCGGTCGGCAAGCAACCGCCAAACCTTATCCCCGGTCTATGTCCTCAACGGTGCCATTTACGCCTGCTCCATCCCATGGCTTATCCAGGGAAGAAAATTTGTTGACAGCCAAACCAAGGCCTACATCATGGACCCCAAACGTTCCATCGACATCGATACCGAACTGGATTTCAAACTGGGTGAACTCTTCATACAAGAAAGAATGAAATGAACATTTTACTGACAGGCAGTTCGGGATTTACAGGTGGAAGATTGGTTCGCCAACTCATTATCGATGGCCATCGGGTTTGGGGACTCGATTGCGAACCTCCGTTGGCATGGATGCAGAACCTGGAAGGTTACCACCACAGCATGGTCGATCTGGGAAATATCGTCCAGCTGCGCCAGGCTTTATCCCAGCTTCCCCCAATAACCATGGGGATTCACACCGCCGCCAAACAACCATTGCATCCGACCATGGAATTGTCCGGCTTTATCGCCGATAACGTCCTGGGCACAGCCAATCTTCTAACCGTGGCCAAAGAAAAACAAATCCTGCGCTGGGTGGTTCTCTCCAGTTTCAGTGTTTATGGCCCACCACAACAGAGCCATCCCATCACGGAGGAGCACCCAACCCTTCCGGACAATGCCTACGGTTTGTCCAAATTGCACGCCGAAGGGCTTTGTCACTTTTGTGCCCGGCATGAAGGGTTTCACGTTTGTGTATTGCGCTGCAAAAGCATCTTCGGGGTAGGTCAGAATTTACCTGGGTTTGTCCAATATCTGGTTCAAACCCTCGAATGCAACGAAGATGTCCGCCTTTTCAACCGAGGTAAACTGAAGCACGATCCCGTCTATGTCGATGATGTCGTCACTGCGGTTCGATTGGCCATGAACCATACGGGAGACTCTCCCTGGGCCGTCTTCAATATTGGAGGGGGGGCACCGGTTTCAAGTTTGGAATTGGCGGAAACAATCAAAAGCAAACTGGGTTCTTCGGGCCAGTTTGTTTTGAGCGATCACGGAAAACCGCCGCTGGCCTACGATGCCGTCATGGATCTCGGCAAGGCAAAAAGCATCCTGGGCTATGCCCCCCGCAGCCTGTCTGCCTGCCTGGACGACATGCTCAAACCAAAACGGTCCAGCCGTCCATGACCACGAATCCAAACCCGACAGCCTCCGTGAACAAGAGCCATTCCCATGGCTCGTGACATTGCCGTCATTACCGGATCACGCGCAGACTATGGCCTTCTCAAACCGTTGATGGCCATGCTTCGGGATGATCCGCAAACCCATCTCCGGGTCATCGTCACCGGGATGCACCTGCATCCGCGCTTCGGAGCCACCGTGCAAACCATCGAGGCGGATGGATTCATCATCAACGCCAAGGTGGAGATGCCCCTGGAGGAAGATTCCCCCACCGCTGTTGCCCATGCCATGGGCGCGGGCTTGCCGGGGATTTCCGAGGTTCTTGGGCACATGAATCCTGAGATTTTGGTCATTCTGGGGGATCGTTATGAAATGTTTTGCGCCGCCCAGGCTGCCATGTTGATGAACATTCCCATCGCGCATATTCACGGTGGCGAGTCCAGCGAGGGGACCATGGACGAGGCCATTCGTCATGCCATCACCAAATTATCGCACCTCCATTTCACCGCCGCCGAGCCTTACCGCCAGCGGGTGATCCAAATGGGAGAACACCCCTCCAGAGTATGGAATGTGGGTGCCTTGGGGTTGGATACGATTCGCACATTGCCGTGGATGTCCCTGGAACACCTGGAAGCGGCCATCGCCTTTCCCCTGGGGGAACATTTTTTCCTGGTGACCTATCATCCCGTTACGCTGACCCAGGACGATCCGGAGGCCCCCATACGCGAACTGCTGGACGCCCTGTCAGCCTTTCCCCATTTTAAAATACTATTCACCGGAGTCAACGCCGATCCCGGACATGCCGCCATTGCCGAGGAAATCACCCGCTATTGCGCCCGGCATACCAACCGTGCCATCCAGGTCCAATCCCTTGGACAGGTGCGTTATCTTTCGGCCATGAACCATTGTGCCGCCGTCGTCGGCAACTCTTCAAGTGGCATCCTTGAAGCCCCTGCCATGAAAATCCCCACCGTCAACATTGGGGCACGACAACTCGGACGCTTGCGCGCACCCAGCGTCCTGGATTGTGACGAATCCTCCCAGTCCATCCAGAATGCCCTCCACCATGCCTTGTCCTCCCCCTTCAAGGCCATGGTCAAAAAATCCGGCCACCCCTTCGGTGATGGTCACTCTGCGGAGAAAATTGTAGAAATACTGAAATCGCACCAGACGGAGGGATTGCTCTTGAAAAAATTTTTCGATTTTCCGGCATCGGGAAAAGGAATCGATCACCCCCCGATGGAGATAAAACATTGAGCAAAGTATTTATCATTGCCGAGGCCGGCGTCAATCATAACGGTGACCTCCAGCGTGCCGTGGCCATGGTGGATTGCGCCGCTGCCGCAGGGGCCGATGCGGTTAAATTTCAAACTTTCAAAGCGGAAAACCTGGTCACCGCCCAAGGCCCCAAGGCGGCCTATCAGCAACAAGCCACCGGAACCGGTTCGCAGTTGGAAATGCTCAAAGCCCTGGAATTGAGTCAGGGAGACCATTTTGTTCTGGCACAGCGTTGTCGTGAAAAAAAAATTGAATTTTTGTCCACCCCCTTTGACCTGCCAAGTTTGCGCTTTTTGGTAGATGAGGGTTTGATCAACCGCATCAAGATTCCCTCCGGAGAGTTAACCAACGGCCCTCTGTTGTTTGCCGCAGCGCAGACGGGCAAACCATTGATTGTTTCAACCGGCATGGCTCATCCTGAAGAAATTGCAATGGCCCTGCGGGTTATTGATGCAGGTTTGTCGGGCGGTCACCCTTCGGCGTTATCCTTTGCCCTTGAATCGCCCACCCGTTTCGACCACCTTGCCCCGCGTATCATCCTGTTGCACTGTACGACCGCCTACCCAACCCCCATGAATGAAGTCAACCTGCGCGCCATGGTCACCCTGAAGAATCAATTTGGAACCGCCGTTGGCTACTCCGACCACACCCAGGGGATCACCATGGCCATCGCCGCAACGGCACTTGGGGCCCAAGTGGTAGAAAAACATTTTACCCTGGATCGCCATCTTGAAGGTCCCGATCATCGGGCATCCATCGAGCCGGGGGAATTGATCGCCATGGTTGCCGGCATTCGCGATGTCGAAGCGGCCCTGGGAGATGGAAACAAACGCCCCCGGTCCAGTGAACTGGAAAATGCCAAAGTAGCCAGAAAAAGTTTACTGGCCGCCATCCCCATCGCCAAAGGAACGTTGTTCGATGCCAACAACCTTGCCATCAAACGTCCAGGCGGGGGACGATCACCCATGGACTATTGGAGCCTGTTGGGAACTCCAGCCCAACGGGATTACCAACC
>JACSDG010000168.1 GCA_015660855.1 Magnetococcales bacterium | reverse complement strand
GTTGCGACACTGGGTGATTTACCGTCGCATCTGCTACGGCACACGCACCGCTCAAGGGAGCCGGGTGGTCGCCTTATTGGCAAGTGTGATTGAAACATGCCGCAAACGAAAGGTCTTGCCATGGCCATTTCTGGCAGATACGATCGCCAAGCGTAGAAGAGGCGAGGCGGTCCCGCCTTTGCCAGCCATGGCGGCTGCTTAGAGAAGGAAGTTGCCTTCCGTAACTGATCGTTTTTCCGGTCCAAAAATGGGGGGGTGAACGGTTACGGTCGTGATCGGCACCTCGTTGTGACCATCCGCCCATTCAGTTTACAGATGAATGTTTATTACTGTGCAAAATATGACTGCTACTTTCCTAAAGTTTTTGGCAATAGGGGCACTTCTCGGAACGTTTTCACCGGTATTAACGATCCAGGCTGCCGGAAAGAATGAATCAACTCGTGCGGTCGCTGAGCAAGGCAATGTCACAGCGCAGATAAAAATGGGTAGGATGTACTACGACGGCAAAGGCGTCAAACAGGACTACAAAGAGGCGATGCATTGGTTCCGAATGGCAGCAAAGCAGGGTAACGCAGAAGCGCAGAACAGCGTTGGAACGCTTTATGATAATGGTAATGGCGTACCCAGAGACTATAAGGAAGCGGCAAATTGGTTCCGCTTGGCCGCAAATCAGGGACATGTCCTTGCCCGGCGTAATCTGGGTTGGATGTATGAAAAGGGACAAGGATTCGAGAAGAACTATATAATATCCTATATGTGGCATTACCTTGCAGCGATGGCGCGTATCAAACAAAAAGGAAGTCAGGATAACAAGATTATCCCGTGTCCAACTTGCGATACAGTGGCCAGTAAGTTGACTCCTGACCAAATCGCCCAGGCGCAGGAACTGGCACGAAATTGGAGACCATCAAAGCCATGATCCGTTTCATTGTCACCGTTGCCGTGTTCTTGAAGTTGCGTCATCATCTTGTTTGAGAAACCGAGCATGATAATTCGTCCCTGTGGTCTCTGGATCGTCGAAAACAGGCTGTTGACGATGCGTTACAACTATGGCGGTCGCGACCGATTCAACCTGCCTGGGGGCGGTCAGGAAGGCCATGAGCAGGTCGTAGAAACCTTACATCGTGAATTTCACGAAGAGATTGGTGTGCGAATAGACGTTGGCGACCTGCTGTTCACCGCTGAAACCCTGGTCAGGAATCGCTTGGTTGTGCACTTGGCCTTCCAAGTGACCAAACTTTATGGCACGCCGCAATGCCATGCTTCCATGACATCGGCTTTGGAAATTGTCTGGCTCCCAATAGCCAACCTTGAACCAGAAACCCTGTATCCCGCCATCGGGCCGGCGATTCAAACGCTTTTTCTCCATGGGCGATCCCATCCGGTTCACCTGGGTCGACTTGACCAACCCTGGTATGAATAATTTTTCCGCACCTGGAACCAAAAAAAATACACTAATGAGCGGCTTTTATTTTCAGGGAAAAATTGCCATGCTTTCGACGTTATCGAAACTTTGATAAAAAAAATGGACTGTCCATCCAGGTGATCGTTAATTTGGAGGCCTGCGATACATTTCTTTTCAAATCATTGCAAAGTAAAAAAAATTTGTATCTATACATCACCGTTCATCACAATCTGCATCCCTATCCCGCGTGATTTTGACCAAGGTAACATGGGAAAAAAGCGTTAGAATATAATCATATGCTGCAATTCTGAAATTTATATTGAGGAATATATGGTTGACAATCCCCCCATTCTTATTTTATTGATCAAGCATCGTTCTGGGCTTATAGAAATTATTTGTTCAGGTTCCGTTAATAAGGTAGGCGGGTAGAGACTTGGCGTAGGTTTTGCCGTGACTGTCGGATCGGGGGCTGGTGGTGAGTTTTGTCGGCCCGGTACATATTCGACGCAATTTTCTGGAGGAAAAAAAATGGCAGTTATAAGAAACTTTTTTGCCCTGCTGGGTTTGGTGACCCTGCTGGGTTTGGGGTATGCCTTTGTGCGCATCGCCCCGATCATGGCAGAGTTTGACCCCGGCTACATGGAGATCTATCAGGATTTCGCGACCAAACTTTTGACCACCAAGGATCCGGGCGAGGCGATGATGTGGGCGGTGCCGGTCGAGGATCCCTCCCTGAAAGTGGAAGATGTCAAGGAATCCCTCAAAAGCTTGGCGGTCCAGAACAATTTTCTTTATGTCGGCGAATCGGCTTTTTACAAGCAGGTGGAGGCTGTGACAGGTCAGCCCTATCGTCACATCGCCTTTTTAAGTTTTTGTGACGCTAAGGTAGGCAAAATGATGGCCGACTACCGTGATGCCTACACCGGGTTCATGCCGTGCCGCATTTCGGTGGTGGAGGACAAGAACGGCAAGTTGTGGCTGTATTCCATGAATCTGGACATGATGATTCATGGCGGCAAAAGGCTGCCCGAAGAATTGAGGACGGAGGCTTTGAGGGTACGCAACGTCATATGGAAAATGCTGCACGGGGCAGCCAAAGGTGAATTTTAAGCACTGTGGCCGGGAGTCATAGAGAGGGGGGTTGACAGTTTTCTTCCCTGGGGACAAACAGCACCGCGTTCCTACAAATTGATGTCATTGGAGGATACTATGCATCGAAAAAAAATACGCACGTTGGTTCTGGTCGGTGGGTTCATGGCAGGAGGATTTTTGTTCGGGTCCACTGCATCCGCTGAAGGGCCGACGGCTGCCATGTTGGCCAACACCTGCGCCGGATGTCACGGAACGAACGGAGTCTCTGGGGGACCGGCCATGCCGAGCATCGCTGGGTTTCCCGCGACCTACTTCAAAGCCATCATGAAGGAATTCAAGGATGGAACCCGCCCCTCTACGATCATGGGACGCCTAGCCAAAGGCTACAGTGACGAGGAGATTGCCCTGATCGCCGATTTCTTCGCCAAAACGAAGTGGTCCAGTGCCAACGGCCATGCCAATTCAAAGAATGCCACCGTCGTGGACACTGCCCTGGCGGCCAAAGGAAAAAAGCTGGCGACCGATTCCAAATGCGACAAATGTCATGAAGACGACGGGGTATTTCAAGACGAGGACACCCCCCGCGTTGCCGGACAGTGGCTTGATTACTTGATTATCAAGATGCGGGACTACAGAAACCCCGATATGAAAGTCCCCCAACAGAAAAAGATGGAGACGGCCATGGAAAAACTTTCCCTGGATGATCTGCTGGCCGTTGCCCACTTTTACGCCTCCAACAAGAAGTAATCAGGTAAGAGGAGAGGACGATCATGTCAATGTTGAATCGTAGAACCTTTGTCAAACTTTCCGGTGCTGCCGCCCTTGTTGGGCTTTCCACGACGGCCTTTTCCCGCAGGGGCTTTGCCGCCGACAAGGGGCGTGTGGTGGTCATTGGTGGTGGTTATGGTGGGTCCATCGCCGCCAAATACATCCGCATGGCCGATCCAGGTATCGAAGTCACCCTGATCGAGCAAAACCCCAACTATTATTCTTGCCCTATGTCCAACTGGGTCGTGGCTGGTTTTCGTGACCTTGAAGTACAGAAATGGGGATATGAAGGTCTGAAAAAACATGGCGTCAAAGTGGTTCATGAGCAGGCCACTGAGATTGACCCTGCCACCAAAACCGTAACCACCAAAGGCGGGACCAAGTTCAAGTACGACAAGCTCGTCGTTGGGCCTGGGGTCAGTTTCAAGCCCATGGAGGGATACGATGGGGAAGCCTTGGATAAAATGCCCCATGCGTGGAATGCGGGACCGCAGACAGTGCTTTTGAACAAACAGTTGCAGGCCATGCGCGATGGCGATCCCTTTATCATGGTCGCCCCCACCGACCCGTTCCGTTGCCCCCCCGGACCCTACGAACGGGCCGGCTTGGTGGCGCACTACCTGATGAAGAACAAACCCAAATCCAAGGTCATCATCCTTGATCCCAAGGATAAATTCTCCAAGATGGGCCTGTTCACAGCCGGCTGGAAAAAGCTGTACGGCTATGAGACCGAAAACAGCAAGATTGAGTGGATTCCCGGTGGGCAAGGGGGTAAGGTAACCAAAGTGGATGCCAAGACCATGACGGTTTATACCGAAATGGCCGAATTTAAATCCAGCTGCATCAACGTCATTCCGCCGCAGAAAGCCAACGCCATCGCCGAAGCGGCCAAGTTGACCGACGAGTCGGGGTGGTGTCCCGTGAATTTCGACACTTTTGAGTCGAAAATTCACAAAGATATCCATGTCATCGGTGATGCCAGCATGGCGACGGGATTGCCTAAATCTGGATATGCGGCCAACTCCGAAGCCAAAGTCGCAGCCGCTGCCATCGTTGCCCTGCTCAATGGGCAAAAACCGGGTGAGCCGTCCTTCGTCAACACCTGCTACAGCATGCTCAGCCCGACCTCCGCCATTTCCGTGGCTGCGGTTTACAAAATTGTGGAGGGAAAAATCAAGGAAGTGGGCGGTGGACTTTCCGCCGCAGACGCCTCCGATGCCGTTCGGCAGCAAGAAGCGTCTTATAACGAAAGCTGGTACCAGAGCATCATGGCCGATACTTTCTCCTGATCGGATCATTGCCCTGGGGATCACGAAAAAGATCCGTTTATCGTTGAGCGGGGTGTTTCGCGCACCCCGCTTCTTCGTTGAAGCGGAATTCGCCCCGGCAGGGGAAATGCTGTCGCTTTGATTTGGGTCTGCCCAGGTTGCCACTGGCTTTGGCTACTTCCGCGATGGTGGAAAATTTACGTGTCCAGGATGGTACGTCGCAAAAATCGTAAAAACCTTTCGTATAAAGCCTGTTTGAGAGAGTTTGCCCTTGCCTTGCGTAGGGAGCTTTGTGTAGGCTCTCTCCCATTCAAGTCGCCTTGGGTAACTGTTGGAGCCAACACACTCAGAATCAGTCTATTACGGGGAATATCGAGCGATGGGATTGATCAAAAAACTCTGGACACTGCTAAGTCGCCCCAGTCAAAAAATTGCTTTGGGATTGCTCTTGGGGGGAGGTTTTTTTGGAGGTGTCGTCTTTTTCCTAGTCTTTCATTTTACCATGAACGCCACCAACAGCATGGATATATGCATATCGTGCCATGAGATGGAGGGCGTCTATGAGGAATACAAGGAATCCAAACATTACTCCAGTGCCTCTGGTGTTCGGGCTACCTGTTCCGATTGCCATGTGCCCAGCGGAAAAACCTTTGGCGATTACATCAGTAAATTCTTGGCGAAACTGACCATCGGCTCCAAAGATATTTACCATCATCTGATGGGGACCTATCCTACCCGCGAAGCCTTTGATAAAGGCCGCTGGCACTTGGCGCAAGACGTGCTGGCCTACATGCGGTCCAGGGATTCCAAAGAATGCCGCAACTGTCATTCCTTTGAAGCCATGGACATGGAGGAGCAGGATAAGTCCGCCGCGCGGAAACATAAAAGAGTCATGGAAAGTGGCGACAAGACATGTGTAGACTGCCACGCAGGCATAGCCCATAAGGAACCCGCTGAACCCGAAGGACAGGCGGAAAAGGGTCAATCTGAGAAAAAATAATGCTGCCCTTCCTGCTGTAGGGGAGGACACAAAGACAATTCCTGGTTGCATACCATTGAGGGTTTTCAAGTCCAAGATGTCGTTATTTTTTTATGCGACATGGCCTCTTCGAACCGGCAACCTGAACCACTCTTAACTCTTTTGGAGAGCCGAGCATGGAAAACAAGGATATTTTAGCGATGAACCGCAGGGGCTTTTTCCGATCCGCTGGGGCCGTGGGTGTGGCGGCTGCGTTGGGCGGTGTCGTAGCGAGCGTGCCCGGTAAGGTCTCTGCCAACATCGATGCCCTGATTGCTGAGCAGGTCGGCCAGGGTACCATCACCATGGATAAAATTGTGGTTGATATTCCGGAAAAAGCTGAGAATGGTGCCATGATGCGGATGCCCATTATTGTCAACCACCCCATGGAACCAAACAACTATATTGAAAGAGTGGCCGTTTTTGTTGACGAAAATCCCAAACCTTTCGTCGCCAGCTACACCTTTGTCCCCGAAAGCGGGCAGGTCAACATTGAGTTTCGCCTGAAAATGGCTAAAACCTCCAACGTTCGTGTCGTTGCCAAAAGCAACTCCGGGGCACTTTTCGGGTTGACGAAAAAAATTGAAGTCGCCGAGGGAGGTTGCTCCGGTTGATGGGTACCTGAATCAAGCTTGTCCACAAATTTTCCCACAGTTTGAAAGGATAGATCATGACCGTTGGCAGCCCAAAAATTCGCGTATCCAAGGATCCCGTCAAAAAGGGAGATATGGTTAACGTCAAGACAATGATCCAACACCCCATGGAAAGTGGCTTGCGCAAGGACAAAGATTCGGGTGAGGTGGTTGCGGCCCATTATATTGTCAGCGTCAAAGCTGTCTATAACGGCAAGGTTGTTCTTGACGCCGTCTGGACGGGTGCTGTTTCCAAAAATCCCTTCCTTGGTTTTCATCTGCGTGCGGAAAAAACCGGCCCAGTGGAAGTAACCTGGAAGGATGACAAGGGACAAGAGTTCAAGTCATCAGAGACCATCACTGTTGCCTGAGATCATGAATCGGCATATCTTCGGAACCTCCGATGGGGCGGGTTGAGTTTTTTCTGTAAAATCCCGCGCCCATTACGGAGGTACGGAGAACTGTGAAGTTTCCTTGGCAGGTGGTTGTTACAGGTTGCCTGGGATCGTGGTGCTGTGGTGATTCGCGACATGCTTGTCGCGTAACGACCGAGAACATTCGCTGTGTTTTTGGTTTTGGTATTGCGTAAATGTATGTCGTTGTTATAGAATGTCCGCTTATTTTAGGGATTCGGAAAAATAAAGATTGGCAAAAATTATTGTGGGGGTCCGGGGGGGATCATCCCCCCCGGCGGAGGTTTGGAGGCAGAGCCTCCTCCAAGGTTTTGTTTTTGAATTTGATTTTGACTTTGATTTTACTGCCCCCCAAGGGGGGTCTAGGGGCGCAGCCCCAGGGTTTTGATTTTGTTTTTTGCCCGAAGGGCATAATGTTCTAATTGGAACAAAAAGCTTCATTAGCCTATAGGGGTTTGGGGGCGGGAGTGCCCAAGGTCTTGATTTTTGCCCGAAGGGCGTCATGTTCACAAAAAGCTTCCTTCATTGTTTTTGACTTTGATTTTTGCCCGAAGGTTATCATGCTCACACAATTAACCCGATCCAGGTCATGACATGTCTCTCACAAAACTCGACTTGGCCAATGCCGTCTACCGCAGTCTTGATTCATCCCGCTCTGACGCCGCAGCGATGGTTGATGAGGTCTTTGAACTGATTCGCAATCAACTGGAGTCAGGGGAGACTGTGAAGTTACCTGGCTTCGGCAATTTTCAGGTACGTAGAAAAAGTGCCCGCAGGGGGAGAAACCCAAAGTCGGGTGAGGAGGTAGAGATTTCTGCCCGCAGAGTGGTTACCTTTAAACCTTCCGCAATCCTCCGTAAGCGCGTCAACAACGCTTAGGGCATGTTGACATTCAATAATTTACTTGCCCTCCCTAGGGCATGCTGACATTGTAACCGTTCCGTCCCCCGTCTTTTTTTCTTTAAAAGTATTGCGGGGGTCCGGGGGGGATCATCCCCCCCGGCGGAGGTTTGGAGGCGGAGCCTCCAAGGTTTTTCTTTATGACTTTGATTTTAGATTTTAGATTTTAGATTTTAGATTTTAGATTTTAGATTTTACTGCCCCCCAAGGGGGGTCTAGGGGCGCAGCCCCAGGGTTTTGATTTTGTTTTTTTGCCTGAAGGGCATCCTGTTTATAATGCCCTTCAGGCAAGAACCAAAACCTTGGGGGCTTCGCCCCCAGACCCCCATAAGGCAATGAAGCTTTTTGTTTAAATTCAAAAACAAAGTCAAAACCCTGGGGGCAATCCCCCAGACCCCTTTTTTCTTTCAATAATTTTCCAAGGGGGGGGGTATTATTAAATGTCAACACACCCTAGGGCGGGTTTTCGTCAGAAGAGTGCCCTATCTTTGCCGGCAAACTGTCAACAACCCCAATTCGCCAATCCAGCCATGACATCCATTGATCAGGACATCATTCTACCCATTCTGAAAAATTTTAAAACCATCGCCGTCATCGGCCTCTCCCCCAAACCGGACCGAGCCTCCCATCGCGTCGCGGCCTATATGCAGAAGGTGGGATATCGGATCATACCCATTCGCCCAGGGTCGGGCAAAATCCTTGGGGAAACCTGTTATGCCTCACTGGCCGATTTGCCTGAGGGACTCAAGGTTGATCTGGTCGATGTGTTCCGCCGTGCCGAAGAGACCCCGCCCATCGCCCATGAAGCCATTGCCGCCAAGGCGCGCGGTTTCTGGCTGCAAAGTGGTATCATCAACGATGAAGCTCTGGCCCTCACCACCAAGGCTGGGCTTTTGTCGGTTCAGGATCGGTGCCTTATGGTGGAGCACCGGCGTCTGGCCCACATGTTGTAGACCAACAATTATAAAAACTCCCGCCTCACACCCATCATTTGCCGAGGATGGCACCCCGCCATGCGCATTCACATGGATCCCGTTTCCGGAATTGCCGGCGACATGTTTGTGGCCGCATGCCTGGACCTTGGTCTGGATCAGGAGGAATTGTCCAACGCTCTGGCCACCCTGAACCTGGGCCCGTGGCAACTTGAAGTCACACGTCAACGCCGTGGGGGATTGCCGGGAACCCATGTTGCTTTCCGTGTCCCCACCGAGCATGTGCATAGACACCTGCCAGACATTCTGGCCCTCATTCATCAATCGCAACTGCCCGAACCGGTCAAACAGAGTGCCGGCAACTTGTTTTCTCTTTTGGCCGAGGCCGAGGGACACGTTCACGGCATCGACCCCAACCATTGCCATTTTCACGAAATCGGGGCCATGGATGCCATCCTGGACATTTGTGCTGCGGCTTATGCCGTCTGGCGGTTGGAAATCAGCGGCATTACTTCGGCACCCCCTTGCGTTGGTTCCGGCACAGTCCGTTGCGAACATGGACTGATGCCGGTTCCCGTCCCCGCCGTGGCTGAACTTTTCCGCCGTCATGGCGTCCCCATCCACCCCGAAATGGATCCCAACACCGGCGAACTGGTCACACCTACGGGAGCGGCCATCCTGGTCCATTTCACCCAACGTTTCGGGCCGTGCCCGTTGACCGGCATCGATCAGGTCGGCCTTGGCCTTGGAACCCGGGAGATTCCTCACCGCACCAACGGATTGCGTATCCTCAGCCAAAGGGATGTACCCAAAAACAATTTTCAAGAAGACCGGGTCAACCTTATCTCCACCCACATTGATGATATGAACCCCGAATGGTATGGTTTACTCTGGGATCGACTGTTTGCGGCGGGTGCCTTGGATGTGGCCCTTTCTCCCATCACTATGAAGAAAGGTCGGCCCGCCGTCCGCCTGGAAATCGTCGCCTCTCCAGAAACGACCAAAAGCCTTGCTCATGTGCTTTTGAACCAATCCACATCTCTTGGGGTACGTATACAACCTTGCGACCGAATTATTAAAACCAGAAGCGAGCATCGGATCGACACCCCGTGGGGCGAACTCAGGACCAAAAGAACGGAACACCTCCACAAAGCCGAGTATGATGATCTTTTGCAACTGGCTACGAAGATGAACTGGTCCCTGCCGGAAACAGCGGCAAAGGTAGCCGTTTATCTGGACCATTCACCCGCCCCAAACACCGACGAAACCTCATGACTCCCCACCATCTTCGCGCCATCATTGAGGAGGTTCACCGGGGACGGCTTGACGTGGACGCTGCCATGCAGCGTTTGGCTCGTTTTCCCGTGGAGGAAATCCGCGACCATGACAACGTCATTGCCCGTTTGGATACCCATCGGCACCTGCGCCATGGTTTCCCCGAAGTGGTGTTGGCACAGGGAAAACGTTGGAAACATTTAAAACGCATCGTGGCCCACGCCCTGGCCCGTCCTGGGGCGATTTTAATCACACGATGTGACCAAAAACAGCAAAACCGACTCCTGGACCGTTTTCCCGAACTTAGAACGGAGGATCAATCCCGTTGCTTATATCGAGAGGAGACGCCGGAAGAAAAAAAGGCAGGGCTGGTGGCGGTATTTTCTGCGGGGACTGCCGATTGTGGCGTGGCCATGGAAGCAGCAGTGACTGCCAGGCTCATGGGGGCCAAGGTTGTCACCCACCTTGATAGCGGGGTAGCCGGTTTGCACCGTCTCCTGGCGGCAGGCGACCTGATGACCCAGGCCATGGTTTTTATTGTCGTCGCCGGCATGGAGGGGGCACTGCCCTCGGTTGTTGGCGGTCTGGTCGACAAACCCGTCATTGCGGTCCCCACCTCCCAAGGTTACGGAGCTTCTTTTGGAGGTTTGTCGGCCCTCCTGGGGATGCTTAACAGTTGCGCCGCCAATGTGACCACCGTCAACATTGACAACGGTTTTGGTGCCGGTTATGTCGCCGGTCTGATCAACCGTCTGGCAGTCCAAAGCTTGACATATCGCAAAAATAAGTGCGGACACTCGGGTAATCCATCGGGTGGCCCCCCTGCCCCAGAAGGCTGACCAGCCACTTTTTCAAAGTTGGAACCAGTAAAGGTTCTCCCCCCGTGCTGCGGTTTGGAGGCGGAGCCTCCAAGGTTCTTCTTTTGACTTTGATTTTGACTTTCCTGCCCCCCAAGGGGGGGTAGGGGCGCAGCCCAAAGATTTTGATTTTCTTACACCTGATTTTTTATTTTGTCTCAGCATCTTGATAATAAGGACATTATACCCTTCAGGCAAAAGAATCAAAATCAAAACCC
>JACSDG010000019.1 GCA_015660855.1 Magnetococcales bacterium | reverse complement strand
CACCGAACGGGGGCGAAATACGTTCACCGCACCACCCGCCACGCACAAAATGGCATTGGCTTTGAAAACATAAATCTTGTCTTCGCGATTGGAAAAACCCACCGCGCCGGCAATGCGATTGGATTCGTTGGCGTCCAGCAACAGCTTGACGATGAAAATGCGCTCCTGGATCCGATCCATTCCCAGGGCTTTCTTGGCCGCTTCGGCGACAATGGTCTTGTAGCTCTCGCCGTTGATCATGATCTGCCATTTACCCGAACGCACCGGTTTGCCACCCGCTTTCAGGGTTTTTTCTTCATCGCCGGGTTGCTTCCAGATGGGCAGACCCCACTCTTCAAACAATTGCACCGAATTGTCCACATGCCGGCCCACGTCAAAAATCAGGTCGTCACGAACGATGCCCATAAGGTCGTTGCTGACCATGCGCACATAATCGGCGGGATCTTGTTCGCCCAGGTAGGTGTTGATGGCCGAAAGACCCTGAGCCACCGCACCACTGCGCTCCATGGCGGCTTTGTCCACCAGACGCACCGTCACCCCTTCGGGAACCCAACGCATGAGTTCAAACGCACAGCCACACGCCGCCATGCCGCCGCCAATGATCAAAATATCGGATTGGACTTCAACGATATCCGGATTTCCAAAACTCCCCATTCTTATCACTCCTATAGTTCTGCTTTAATTGACGTTGCAATCCCCAATGACCAAAACCAACTATTTCATGGTCCTGACAGGGGCGTCGCTATTGAAAAAACCAGGCTCGCTCAATTTCGACATGTCCGCTTTCGGCTTGCCGGCGTAGGGGTCGATGGAACCCTCAGCCGTGGTGCGGATGGGAAACTTGAAGCGTTTGACATTGCCGTTGCGAAACTTGATGGTCCACATGATGGAATCAGAGCCACGCAACGGAATCACCGCCCCGCCCATGGGGACGATGTCGGCGTAGGCGCGCACTTCAATGGCTTGTTGCGGGCAAATCTTAACGCAGGAATAACATTCCCAGCATTGCTCGGGTTCCTGGTTGAAACCTTTCATCCGATCCTTGTCCAACTTCATCAGATTGTTCGGGCAGATATACATGCAGGCCGTCTTGTCCTGGCCTTTGCACCCGTCACACTTACTATTGATTACAAAACTTGGCATTGTATGCCCCTCCGAATCGTGTAGAGAGTTGATTGAAATTCCGCCACCAACCGTCGGTTTCAGCCGGTCGCGGCCTTGTTAAGCTTGATTTCCACCTTGTCACCTTCTTCGATACCGGCATAATAGGCCTGCAGAATCTTCACCACTTCCGGCCGACTAAACTCGGCCGGCGGTTCCTTGCCTTCGGAAAGCGTTTTCCTCAGTGCCGTCCCCGACAGCAGGAGACGATCATCCTTGCCGTGGGGGCAGGTTTTCATCGAGGCCATTCCTTGGCATTTATAGCAGTAAAAAGTCCAGTCAATCTTGAGGGGCCGGGTCTTGAGCATGGATTCCGGCACCTGATCGAAAATATATTGGGCATCGAAAGGACCATAATAGTCGCCGACTCCGGCATGGTCACGGCCCACGATCAGGTGGGAGCAGCCATAGTTCTGCCGAAACAACGCATGCAGCAATGCTTCCTTGGGACCGGCATAACGCATGTCCATGGGATAGCCGGCTTGCACCACGGTGTCCTTGACAAAATATTTGTCGATGAGAACATCAATGCTCTTGGCGCGAACTTCCGCAGGAATGTCGCCCGCTTTGAGCTTGCCCAGAACCGAATGAACCAGGACGCCATCCAGAATTTCCACGGCAATCTTGGCGAGAAATTCATGGGAGCGGTGCATGGGGTTGCGGGTTTGGAAGGCGGCGATCTGGCTCCAGCCTTTTTTCTCGAACAGAGCACGGGTCTCCGCAGGCCTCATGTAGATGTCTTTGTACTTGACGGGGAAATCACCTTCGGACAGAACCTGGACCGGTCCGCCAATATTGACTTCCCCCTGGCCCATGACCATCTGCACTCCGGGGTGGGCGGCATCGGTGGTCTGGAAAACGCTTTGGCATTCCAGATTTTTGTCGATGGTATATTTTTCTTCCACCTTGATGATGCCGCGAATTTCACCGCTCTCATCATCAATCAGAGCCACTTCCTGTCCGATTCCCAGACTGTCGGCCTTTTGTTTGGATGTGGACAGGGTGATGGGGATGGGCCAGAAAACACCATTGGCCAGCTTGGTGTTGCGACAAACGCCCTCCCAATCGGCCTTGTTCATGAACCCGTCCAGCGGCGTAAAGGCTCCGATTCCCAGCATGATGAGATCCCCCGCTTCGCGTGAGGAAATCTTCATGGATTCCAACCCACGGGCCTTTTTCATGGCGGTTTCCAGGGTAACTCCGGCCAGTAGCAACGGTTTTAAGTCTCCGCCACCGTGAGGTGGAACCAACTTTGACATAATCAGGACTCCTATGTGTGTAGCAACGCTGTTACGTTAGTTAAATGGGGCATGTTCCCCGTTATGACGACCATCGCCGGGATAACGTTTGCGCCAAGGCGGATAACGCCCGACCACGGTGACTGATCTGATCTTTTCGCCACGCAGGCATCTCTGCAAAGGTTTCGCGCTCCCCCTCGGGGACGAACACCGGGTCATAGCCGAAGCCGTTGGCTCCGCGTGGCTCTGCGACGATGTCGCCGTTGACCACCCCTGAGAAGCGTTCGATGTGGCCCTGAGGGTCGCAAAGGCTAAGTACGCATTCAAAGCGGGCTTTGCGATCGGAGCCGGTGTTTTCCTTCAGGTTCCTAAGCAGCAGTTGCAGGTTTTGTTCGTCCGAGGCTCCGGGACCGGCAAAGCGGGCCGAGTGGATTCCGGGTGCTCCCCCCAGGGCTTCCACCACCAGCCCAGAGTCGTCGGCCAAAGCATACCTCAGGGTATGGGCGGCGATGGCTCTGGCCTTGAGATCGGCGTTGTCCGCAAAGGTCTCACCATTTTCTTCGCATTCGGGGCTGTCGGGGAACGCGTTCAGGTCAAGGAAGGTGACACGAATTCCTGTAAACATGCGCCGAATCTCTTCCACCTTTTTTTTGTTGCGCGTGGCGAGGACGATTTCCAATGGATGGTACCGTATGGGTTGCCTGTGAGACTCGTCATCAATCAACGGTTATCGAAGGCAAATGTGAATGGGAATGCCGACCGTGTCAAGATACTGCGAAGAGGCACCGTCATTTTTTTTCAGGGGTTGTAAAAATGACGATGCCGGAGTTCGGGCAGGGTGGGACGGTTGGTTTCAAGGATCAGCGTTGTAGAATGTCGAGGATGTGCGGAGTGAAGTAAATGATGATACCGAAGGCGACGGCGATGACGACCCCCATGAAACCGATCCAAAGTTTGATGATCCATTCGGCCACATCGATACGACCGGTGAGTTTGCCGGTAATTTCAACCAGTTCCTGCCCAAGGTAGATGTTTTCGATCACCATTCCCAGGTGGCTGGCCGCCTTTTCCAGGACGATGCGATCCTTGTCGGTAAACCCTTTGGCGGCGTCTTCTCCCGATTTATTGAGGAGTTGAATGGCTCCGGGGATTTCGTTGCGGTTGGGGCTTTTGATGGGGACACACAGCATGTTTCGGGTTTTGAAGCCGGTGATGACTTCCACCTTTTTGGCGAAGCTGGACTGTTCTGCGTCGGTGTTGATGCTGACATAGCGACCGGTGGCGATAACTTTGCCGACGTTGGAACCCGTCTTTGGGATGATGATGGCGCGTTCTTCGAGACCGGTACCGCACTTTAACCAGACACCATCGGTAACCGGATCATGGATGAAAATACTACAGCGTTCGGCATGCAGGGCGGAAGCCAGAACTTCCATGAAAAACTCAAGCAGCTCGCGATTCTGGTTTGGATGCCAAGTTTTGTGGATACATTCCTGCCAGGCGATCAACTGTTTGAGGCGTTGTCCCAGTTCCTGTTTTTTGAACATTTTCCTCTCCGTGTGATCTTTTGGTCCGCGCATTCGCGTGGTGGCAGTCTTTTGACCAGACTGACAGAGTTTTGCTCGTGTGGGTGAATCGACAGCTAAGCATACTAACCCGGTTCTGGTGCCAGGCTAAGGAAAAATCGCGTTTTGTGGCGTTGTGTCGGTCGTTGGCGGGTTTAATGCAAGGGGGCACAGAGTGTCGAACTTTGAAAAACGTTGTTATTGCCTCGGGGAGCCTGTCATGACCGAACAAGCACCGTTTGCTGCCGTGAAAATTATCGAATCCATCCGTCAAAGCTTCATCATGTTGACCGCCATTGGCGGTTCTATGACTCTGGCCGTTGCCATTTCGCATGGGGTGGAGTATGCGTTTGGGTTGGTCAACGCTGTTTTGATCCGGTAGTGCTGGAAATGTGGGACCACGGCCTGAACCAGACAGCGTATCAGGATCCTTTGCGGTTGCTTCGCGGGTGACTGATTTCGGAGGCAATCGTTGAAGTTGGTGTTCGAGGCGACATGAAGGATCATCCCCCTGTTTTCGGCAACCGGCGCACCTTTGCCATCATCGCCCATCCCGACGCCG
The DNA here is from genome assembly GCA_015660855.1 of Magnetococcales bacterium. GTDB lineage: Bacteria > Pseudomonadota > Magnetococcia > Magnetococcales > UBA8363 > UBA8363. Next base: position 33,058 of record JACSDG010000019.1, on the reverse strand, counting down.
GCAAAACCACCTTGACTGAAAAACTGTTGCTGTTCGGAGGTGCCATCCAGATGGCGGGCCGGGTCAAGGCGCGCGGGCAGGCACGGCGTGCCCGGTCCGACTGGATGAAGGTGGAACGGGAACGGGGCATTTCCGTCACCGCTTCGGTCATGACTTTTGAGCACGATGGCAAGGTTTTCAATCTGCTCGATACCCCGGGTCATGAGGATTTCAGTGAAGATACCTACCGAACCCTGACGGCGGTGGATACGGCGGTCATGGTATTGGACGCTGCCAAGGGTATCGAGGCCCAGACTTTGAAACTTTTCGAGGTCTGTCGTCTGCGCAACGTCCCCATCATTACGTTCATCAACAAACTGGACCGGGATGGACGCAGCCCTTTTGAATTGCTGGATGAAATTGAAAACCAACTGGCCCTGGAGGTGACACCGGCTTCCTGGCCCATCGGCATGGGACGGGAGTTTCTTGGCTGTTACGATCTACTGCATGACCGTCTGATGTTCATGAAGCGGGGTGACGGGTCCGAATTGCAGGAAGCTGTTCCTTGCCAGGGTCTCAACGATCCGGTTTTGGGTGCATTGCTTCCGGCACAGGCCTGGGCGACCATGCGCGAGGAAGTGCTCATGACCAGGGAGTTGTGTCCCGCCTTCGATGTTGCCAGTTTTTTGCGTGGAGATTTGTCGCCGGTTTTCTTTGGTAGTGCCGTCAATAATTTTGGTGTGCGTGAGTTGCTGTGGGGGTTGGCGACCATGGCTTCACCGCCGCGCCCCCAGCCGGCAAGGGAACGACGGGTTGATCCGGGCGAGGACAAGGTGACGGGGTTTGTTTTCAAGATCCAGGCAAACATGGATCTCAAACACCGCGACCGCATTGCCTTCATCCGTTTGTGTTCCGGGCATTTCCGGCGGGGGATGAAGCTGACCCATCAGCGCACGGGTAAAAGTTTGAATGTTCACAACCCCATGATTTTTCTCGCCAGGGAGAGGGAAACGGCGGAGGAAGCCTGGGCTGGGGACATCATTGGCGTTCCCAACCATGGGGTGCTACGCATCGGCGACACATTGACCGAGGGGGAAAATCTTAAGTTTACCGGAGTTCCCAGTTTTGCCCCGGAGATGCTTCGGCGTATTCGTCCCGATGATCCCATGCGCACCAAACATTTGGGCAAAACATTGATTCAACTGTGGGAGGAGGGGGCTGCGCGTGTCTTTAAAACGCGTTTCGGTTCCGATTGGATCGTGGGGGTTTTGGGGGCACTCCAGTTTGAGGTGCTGGCCGATCGCATCCGTACCGAATATGAGATGGTTGTCCATTTCGAGTCCACGCCGTTTTATACCGCCCGCTGGGTCGATGGTGACGATCTGGTAAAAATTAAAAATTTTGCCGATGCCAATACCATGGACATGGCCGAAGATCACGATGGCTTGCCGGTTTATCTGGCGCGCAACGCCTGGCGGTTGGACAACGCCGCCAAAGAATGGCCGCATCTGCGGTTCCTTTCGACCCGCGAGCAGCTTTGACATTCACCGTCACAACAAACCTGTGGGTGCGGGATTGTGTGCGTCAGGCTGCGATGTGGATTGACAAATCTTCCGGGGAAGCCATAACGTAGGGTGGTGCGCGGGCCTTCTCAGCACGAGGTCTGCGTATCGTATAAGCTAAAGTTTTTTTGGTTCTTGCCCGCAGGGCATGCAGCCTGGTTGAAATACTGGAATGCCCGGCTTTTTTGGGGAGGACTGTCTGGATGCCATGTTAAATGTTGATTCCGCAACACCTTCGGGGATGGTCAAGATTGGTGAGGTGGCCAAGGTTTTGGGTATCTCCATCCGAACTATTCATATGTACGAACGCGAAGGGTTGTTTATCGCCTATAAAAATCGTTCGGGGACACGCTATTTTTCACAACAGGACATTCAGTGGTTCGTTGAACTGCGCAAATTGATCAAATCCAGCATCAGCATTGCCGGGATTCGGGCGTTGCTGTCCTTGATTCCCTGCTGGGAGGTCAGGCAGTGCCATTTCCTGTCGCGCAACAATTGCCCGGTGATTGCCGATCAAAACTCCCCCTGCTGGGCCAATACCGAAAAAATGTGCCAGGAGTCCGGGCAGGAATGTCGCGAGTGTGCTGTTTATGGGTTACGCTTTAATGTGAGCCGCCTGAAAGATGTTGTAGACATCAAGATTAAAAATTAGGAAGGCGGCGGTGTTGAAAGTTCGGTGGCTTTCTATAAGACAAATCCAAAGGGTTAACACAGCATGGACAAAATGGAACCGGAACTTTCCGATCCCGTGGACACTGGGAAAGCACCTTTTCGCGATGAATTGCTGGAGCAGATGCAAAAGGAACGCTCGTTGGAACGGCGTGTTCTGGAGGAAATGTTTGCCCAGTTTCTCAGCGAGCAGCGACGGGCGCGGCGTTGGAAGTTGTTTTTCAGGCTGTTTATTGTCGGTTACCTGGTTTTCCTTGGATGGATGGGGGCGAGCCAAGAATGGGAAAAAATGGCGTTACATCCATTGACCGAAGAAAAAGGGCATACGGCGGTTGTGGATGTGATGGGGCCTATTGGTGGTGGTGCCCCGGCAGGTGCTGAAAATGTAATCAAAGGATTGAAGGCCGCCTTCAAGGATCCCGAGACCCGTGGCGTGATTCTCAGGATTAATTCTCCGGGCGGCTCTCCGGTCCAGGCGGGCCAGATCTACGATGAAATCAAGCGTTTGCGCAAAAAATATCCATCGATTCCCCTCCATGCCGCCGTGGAGGATTCCTGCCTTTCGGGTGGGTATTATCTGGCGGCTGCGGCCGATAATATCTACGCCGACAAGGCTTCGCTCGTGGGGTCCATCGGTGTTGTCATGTTTAATTTTGGTTTTGAAAAGGCTTTGGAAAAAGTTGGCGTTGAAGATCGCAATCTGGCTGCCGGACGCAACAAATCCTTTCTTAATCCTTTCAAACCTATGCAGGAAGATGAGGTCAATCATGCCAAGGGACTCCTTGACAGAATCCATGCCCAATTTGTTCAAGCGGTCAAGGATGGACGTGGTGAACGGTTAAAACCCGGGAAAAAAGAATTGTTCCAGGGGCTTTTTTGGACAGCCGATGAGGCCATTGAGTTGGGATTGGTTGATGGTTTTGGTTCCGCCGACTGGGTTGCCCGTGAAGTGGTTAAGGCGGAAAAAGTGGTCGATTTTACCTTTGAGGAACGTTGGGTTGATCGTATTGGCAAGCGTTTTTCCGAAACTTTGGCGCAGGCTGTTGCCCAGGTCATCCTGCAAATTCCGGGCTACGGATCGTTGCGGTAGTTGGGCCAGTCGCGAGTAACCATTCAGTCCCCCCCCCCTCTTTTTTTTTTAGGTTGAAACTATTGTGGGGGTCCGGGGGGGATCATCCCCCCCGGCGGAGGTTTGGAGGCAGCAGCCCTCCAAGGTTCTTCTTTTGACTTTGATTTTGATTTTCCTGCCCCCCAAGGGGGGTCTAGGGGCGCAGCCCCAGGGTTTTGATTTTGATTCTTTTGCCTGAAGGGTATAATGTCCTTATTATCAAGATGCTGAGACAAAATAAAGTTTCAACCTTAAAAAAAGAGGGGGGGGGCTGAACGGTTACAGTCGCGAAGTCTGATGCGACGGATCAGGGGCGGCGAATGTTGGCCGGTGTCATGTGAAAATAGAGCGATCCTGGAAAAAGAAATAAAAATTCAAAACGTCCCAGTTTGATCCGTTGGCCGTCGAGGAGATCCTGACCTTGTGCAGGGGTGGGTCTGTCGTTGATAAAGGTTCCGTTGGTCGATTCCAGATCGTGGATGCGGTAGTGTCCCGGTCCCGGTATCTCGATGGTGGCGTGTTGGTTGGAAATGGAACCTTCTGGCATGATGATGTCGTTGGACTCGGACCGGCCGATGCGCAGGGTTGGCGTGGAGACATCTGCGACATCGGGAGGGATCAGGGGATAAATGGCCCGTTCCAACATTTTCATGTGCCTGGCTTCGGAACCAAAAGTGAGGTCAGGAAGGAAGGCCATGGTGGTGTCGATGTCTTCAGAGGCTCGATCCAGTGAATACCCGCGAAACAATCCAAAGCCCACCAGGCTGGGGTTGGCGATGAGTTGCTCGAACATTTCCTGCCCATGCCGGATGGCGTAATTTTTAAGGGCGTCATGGTCGGCTTTTCCGAGAGAATCCAAAAAATTTTGAATGCGTACCTTGAGTTCTATCCCCTTGAGACGGTAGTAAAGTGCACTTGGGGTTAGGAACAGGAATTCATAGCGGCCAAAGGTCAGACGATCATCGTCGTGAAGAAATACTTCGGTTTTTTCATGGCTGCGGCCATTGATCAGGGTGGGATTGGTCGATGGTGCGTTGCGTAGCAGATAGCGATTGGCACCGGTACGGCGAATGCCTGCCTGGACTGTGGACACGGTATAATCGGGCAAGATGAAATCATTGTTTTCACCGAATCCGATGGAAAAAAAATCGGGGTTTCCGGTCGATGTTTGTTTGATGAAGGGAAAAATCAGGTGCATCAGGGGGGGGCGTGATTGTATTGGGCGTTTGTTGATACTGGGATCCGTGGGGAAAAATGTGCTGGCATCCCCGGAACGGGAAGACAATTCCCCTTGCAACACCTCGTTGCCCATCAGCACAGGCACTTGAAGCAGGCGGACAAATTCCTGTTCACTGTGTTCATTGGCGAAAGACTCCAAGGCATAGAGGTCCAGACGCCCGGAGTTTCTGAAAAAAGGTTGTATGGCGTGTACGTCCTGGGGCATGATCGTGGCGGATGGGTTTGAGGATTTAAGCCTAATTTTTCTCCAAGGATCATGCTACAGGCGGTTCGTTTTGTCAAAATTGTCGCTATCCTTGTGGGACGATCTGAACGTTATTGAAAATCTGGTGGTCAGGTTTGTTTCACCTCAAATGAGTTGGTTTTGTTTGACAACGCAACCGATTGCGGATTTGTGACGTTGTCGTGGTCTGGATGCGTTTGTCTGCCATGATGGATGAAAAAAGGGGATGATCAATGCTGGAAGCCTATCGTCAACATGTGACCGAAAGGGAAAAGCAGGGTATACCTCCGTTGCCGCTGTCTGTCGAGCAGACCTTGGCTCTGACGCAGATGCTGCTGTCTCCTCCCTCTGGTGAGGGGGCGTTTTTGAAAAACCTTTTGGCCAATCAGGTGCCGCCGGGAGTTGATGACGCTTCCCGCGTCAAGGCGGAATTTTTGGCAAAGATTGCCAAAGGCGAAGCGATTTGTCCTCTGATGGACCGCAAGGAGGCGGTGGTTCTCCTGGGAACCATGATTGGCGGCTTCAATGTCATACCCTTGATCGACTTGCTGGATGATTCGTCCATGGCCGGTGATGCCGTGGCAGCCCTTTCCAACACCCTCATGATCTACGATTCGTTCGCACGGGTGGTCCAATTGGCCCAGTCCAATGTTTTTGCCCGGCAGGTGTTACAAAATTGGGCCGATGGCACTTGGTTCACCTCTCGTCCCCCCATGCCCCAGGAAGTGGTGGTGACGGTGTTTAAGGTGGATGGGGAAATCAATACCGATGATTTTTCACCGGCATCTGAAGCCTGGAGTCGTCCCGACATTCCCTTGCATGCCCAATCCATGCTGGGGACACGATCTCCAGGTGCCCTGGATATTTTGCGCGGACTGCGCGCCAAAAGTGATCCTATCGTTTTTGTTGGTGACGTGGTTGGGACCGGTTCATCACGCAAATCGGCGGTCAATTCCCTGCTTTGGTTTGTCGGGCACGACATCCCCCATGTCCCGGCGAAGCGGACGGGAGGGGTCATCATGGGCGGGACCATCGCCCCCATTTTTTTCAATACCGCCGAAGATTCAGGCATGTTGCCCATCCAATGTGACGTCAGCGGTTTGTCCACAGGGGATCGGATTGTCATTCACACAACCAAGGGGGTCATCACCCGTGACGGGGTCGAGGTGACTCGATTTGCGCTGCAACCCAACACTTTGGCCGATGGGGTGCGTGCGGGTGGTCGGGTCAACCTGATTGTGGGGCGCAAATTGACCGAGCAGGCGCGGCTGGCGTTGGGGTTGTCTCCAACTTCCATGTTTGTCCTCCCCGACCGCCCTCCGGAGACGGGCAGGGGTTATTCGCAAGCGCAAAAGATGGTCGGACGTGCTGTGGGCAAGGCGGGGGTTCGTCCGGGAGAATATTGCGAACCCAAAATGACCACGGTGGGTTCGCAGGATACCACCGGCCCCATGACTCGGGATGAAATCAAGGAATTGGCCTGCCTGGGTTTTTCCGCAGATCTGGTGATGCAATCTTTTTGTCACACTGCCGCCTATCCGCGTGCGGTGGATATTCGCACCCACGAAACCTTGCCGGAGTTCATGATCCATCGCGGTGGTATTTCCCTGGCTCCGGGAGACGGAGTGATTCATTCGTGGTTGAACCGTTTGTGTCTTCCCGACACCGTAGGGACGGGGGGGGATTCCCACACTCGGTTTCCCATTGGTATTTCTTTTCCGGCGGGTTCCGGACTGGTGGCCTTTGCGGCGGCTACGGGGGCCATGCCTCTGGTGATGCCCGAATCGGTTCTGGTGCGGTTTAAAGGGCACATGCAACCGGGGGTTACTCTGCGTGATTTGGTCAACGCCATCCCCTGGATGGCCATGCAGCAGGGGCGTCTGACGGTGGCCAAGGCAGGCAAAAAAAACATGTTTGCCGGGGCCATCCTGGAAATTGAGGGGTTGGGAGACTTGAAGGTGGAACAGGCTTTTGAGTTGGCCGATGCTTCAGCGGAGCGGTCGGCTGCGGCCTGTACGGTGTTGTTGAACAAGGAACCGGTCATGGAATATCTGCGTTCCAACGTGACCCTCCTAAAAAATATGTTGAACCGGGGTTATCGGTCGGTGGACGCCATCAAGCGTCGCATAGCCGCCATGGAGGCTTGGTTGGCCGATCCGCAACTTTTGACTCCGGACAAGGATGCCCAGTACAAGGACATCCTTGAGATTGATCTGGATACCATTAACGAACCCATTTTGGCCTGTCCCAACGATCCGGACGATGTGAAAAAATTGTCGGCGGTGGCTGGTACCAAGGTGGACGAGGTGTTTCTTGGCTCGTGCATGACCAATATTGGGCATTTCCGGGCGGCGGGCAACATTCTTGAGGGTCAGAATCCGGTGGATGTCCGGTTGTGGGTGGCACCACCAACGCGCATGGACGAACAACAGTTGAAGGAGGAAGGGGTTTACGGCATTTTCGGCAAGGCGGGTGCGCGCACGGAGGTTCCTGGTTGTTCCTTGTGCATGGGCAATCAGGCACGCGTTAAGGACAATGCCACAGTGGTTTCGACTTCCACCCGCAACTTTGACAATCGCATGGGGAAGGGGGCCAAGGTTTTTCTTTCATCGGCCGAGGTTGCTGCGGTTACGGCCCTTCTGGGACGGATTCCAACCGTCGAGGAATACATGAAGGCGATGAACGAGCGGGTTTTACCCAAAGCGGACAAAACCTATCGTTACCTGAATTTCCAGGATATTCCGGGCTACGAAAAACGCGGTGTGGTCATTCCCATCCTCCAAGCTTGATATTTGGGTTCTCCTAGGTGTTGAAATCAACGACAGGGTGCCGAAGGTTTTCCTTCGCACCTTGTCGTGTTGCGGCCAGATTGACATGAATGGCGGGGTTGGGCTGATTTAAGCGGGGTTTCCGGATTTTTTTGGAATGGACAGGCAAGCTTCAGCAGGTACAGAGATGTACGACGCGGTTGGGACGGATCTTTCCCACCTCGGGAATATCAAGGATGATTCGAGTCTGCTGCGCCGAGGCTCGGACGACCAAAGATCCGGCTGCTCTGAGAATATTGGCTGAGAGGCCTAATTCTATCCAAAGTCGTTCCGCCAGTTTTTGCAGCACCTCGACCCGCGATTCCATAGGCACCGCATCAATACCCACGGGAACTTTTATATGGCCCGGCATTCGGATCCCAACAAGGTCTCTCCTGGCCATACGCAGTTTTGGGCTAGGCAAAACGGCCTCTAAAATCAACTCCTGCTCCCCACCATCTTCGGAAAGCCATTGTTCTAAATCAGCGTCTAGTTTTTTGGTCATCACGGGAACTTTTATTGGCTACAGGCTTGAGGAATACACCACTCCCAACACTATCACAAAATCAAGGGAACGTCAAGACCTTCCATAACCCCTTTCTATAGCTATATCGATAGCTCTGAGTATATCCAGCCTTCCATAACCGTATCTGTGGTCCTGACCAAACTCGCCCATCTCTTCAACCGATCCGGTAATCAGGTCTGAAATTAAAAAGGCTCGTTCGCTCTTGGTTGTTTTATTGCGGATGTCTGTAGCCGACAAAAGCAGAGCGATGGCACCCGCCACGTGGGGGGTGGCCATGGAAGTGCCATTAAACCATGCATGTTTTTCTGGACCCGGAACCGAAGAATAGACAGCCACCCCCGGTGCGACCAGATCTGGCTTAAAGTAATATTTAGGAAGGCCTGGATATTCATTCAATACAGAATCCGCAATAAATTGGGTGCGACCCGATGAAAAACCTGCAACTCGATCATTAGGATCAACTGCGCCAACACTCAGGGTAAAATAATCGTTGCCTGGGGCAAAGGTTGTCTGATTGCCAGAATTTCCAATAGCAGCAACCACTGGAATTCCTTCTTCTATGCTGGTTAATATGGCTCTGGTATAGGTTGAAGGTGTTTCGCTGGTTATGGTCAGCCCTCCCAAGGACATGCTGATGACATCGACCTTTTTATTAATGGCCCAGTCGATCCCGGCTAAGATCTGCGCATCTGTTCCAGTTCCGGCATTTAAAACCATAGCCGCAGCTAACTGAGCCTCTGGAGCTACTCCAATAAAACGTCCTGACTCGCGCCCACCAACCAAAACGCCACCGCAGTGCGTGCCATGATCGTCAGAGTCTCGAGCGTTTTCGTTATTGTCGTCTATGAGATAACCTTGTGAATTAAATTCGGCCCAATGTTGGATTTTCCCAGCCAAGTCGGGATGTTTGGCATCAACTCCCGTGTCAAGCAACGCGATAGTGACCCCTTTTCCTCGGGCACCATAGACACCCCAAACAGAGGTAGCCTTGATTTTATCGAGGCCCCAGGTTGATGAAAGTATTGAATTTTCCTCAATATCGGGTGCCCTTGACTGTGCTATACTCGGCAAACTTAACTTGCGATTTATGTGAATTGTCTGGATTTTGTCTGTCTGGTCGATGATCAATTTGTGGATTTCACTACGCTCAAGCCGCAAAAGCATAGACCGTGAAGATTTAAACCAAAATGGGCTTCGTTCGGCCGCGACATTTGTTCTCATCATGCGGGAAACGGCATTTTGTACTATATTAGATTTAAAAAAAGACGAATCCGGTGGGTACTGAGGTGCTTTGCCAAAACTGGCTATTTTCAGAGATTCTTCCTGGCCGCGTGTCACTCTTAGATGTTCAAAAACGCTCGCGACTCCTTCCAGATCGCGAGATTTTTCCTTTTTGATGTAGGCACCAGGTAATAAGTCTCGTGGAGACAGACAGAATCTCCACCTAGATGGTTCCGAAGCTGAGTTACCTATCGCAAACCGGCGATCCACTCCATGAGGAGAGATCAATTGTACAATCACTTCCAACTCGGACTCTTGGGATTCATCGAGAATCTGATCGGCTTTTGCTATTAAATTTTTTTTTCGTTCCACAGGTTATTTCCCCCAACCGTTTGATAGCTATCTAACGAAATTATCTTAATTGTTTTTTGAAATATGTCGTAAGTTCAAGGCCATTCGAGTTAAGCATGTCCTTGAGTTTGTCTTCTCGACTTGCGTCCCTTCGGGCGATGTCGCGAATGCAGTGTGCAATTTGCAAGGGCAAGTGTTCTACATCCCTGGTTGCACCGATCAACGTTTCATAAGGGGAGGGCTCATTGTCACTATCATTTTTTAACAAGTTGAGCCAAAGGTCGATAAAAATCTGGTTGGCGGCAGTCCAACAACCATCATTTGTGGCGTTTTCCCGATAAACAGACATAATTGAGGCATTGTCAGCCCCCATATCGGCCCACTCAAATTTTTTTTCAAACGAAGATGGAGAATTCGTGGCTTTCAGGGCATCCATCCAAAGAGTTTTAGGTTCCAAGTTCATGTGATGACAAATAGCATCCGTCAGGAACTCCATCAATATTTTTGATTCACCAATCCCTTTGGAGGGGATCGCGAGTTGACTAACCAATCCAGAGCTTTGACTACTAAATCCATCTTTTTGAGGATAAGGCATCTTCTTTTGTAGTAAAGTGCGAAATTTTCTTTTTTCCGTTTCAATCTTAATCTGGTCAACACTTCCATATGTTGACAAAGAAGAAAGCACTCTGTTTCTCGCATGTCGTCCTGACTCTGGAAACGGCTTAAGACCCATAGCTTTGGAAACAGAATCAGATACCCGTGTAAGTTTATCAACTTGGCGATACAAATATCCTTCCTTTTCCTGAATCACGTTGGGATTTTTTAAAGCATTTGATACTATAGCCCTATCCTGTTCCCATCTGTTAATTAGAGAAGTCACATATTGAGGCAACGGTTTCTTTCGCCCTAACAATATAAAATTGGTCATAGTATCAATGAATAATGCGATATTTGGAACCAAAAAGAGCAGATGAAAGAAAACAGACCGAGCACGGATGGCTTCTGATTTTATAAGCATGCATAATATAATAGTAGACAACAAATTTTGATTTGAGTCTGATGAAGCCATGGTAGAGCATAGGGAATGCAAAGAATCCAACCCGGAAGATGCTCGGGTTACAACTGAATCACATCCTCCCACTGTCAATGCAAACAATCGTATATTTTCTTCAGGGTCTTGTTCTCCACATCCAAAAAAATTGACTATACTCTTTCCCTCTACCCCCCATGCGGTCAGCATCAGTACTAAGCGCAAACGTGCGTCAGGATCTCCCTTCAAATGGTTGTTAACTTCTGCAGCATAACCCAGTAACAATTCCCCATTCTCCTCACTCTTTCTGATCCATACGCTTAACTGACTCGATATCTTTCTAATGGCAATATCATCATCTGTCTTTGTTGTTAAAACATAATGTAGCATAGGAATAATAATTTCTTTTTTCAGGCTTTCCGCAGCTTGAATCCCATCCAAGAGGGCACCCCCTGCCAGTAATATTCTGTTGACACTTTGTTGGGGGTCTTTAGCGTCCATTTCTAGAATCCACCCGAGTATAGCTTTTTTTGATGCGGGGTTTTTCAATGAGCTGACCAAAAGACGTAAAGTCTCATGCCAATGAGGGATTTCGCATTTATCCTCTATGAACTTCCAAAGTTCATCCACACCACCAAACTCACTGAGTGTCAGCAAATGCTCGGAAGCAAGGTATTCCTGGAAGGTGAGATGAACAAAGCTGTAGCGGTCAACTGTCACTTCAACCAGCAGGCCAGCACGTTCCTTGACGAAACGTAAAAATTCCTTTGCTATTTCAAAGCTATCGCTTTTATTATTCTCTTCAATGCTGACAATGTGTTCAGATAGAAAACCAATTAGTTCACCTTTTGATACGGTAGCACGTCCGGGAGCACCAGCTCCCTTTAAAAGTTGCATCCAATAGGCAATGGCTTCTAATCGGGCCCTATTAATAGACTCAGTTTCACCTCGTCTATTGTTGTTTTCTCTTCGTTGCCTATACTTCCACGTATGCCAAGTGTTTAATATGGTCTCAACGCATCTTTGATACAGGACAACCCTCTCATCCGGCAACTTGGCCTCAATACGGTGAACAAGGCAGATAATTGCAAGAAGCAAAGGATTTTCCGAAAGAACGCGGATGGAAGATGCGTCAGGGTTGTGGACAATACGGATGAGATCTGAGATGTGCTCTTTGCAATCGTTTTCATCTTCAACACGAATTGTGTACCAATCATGGATAAAATTATCTATTTGTTTGTCTGTTAATCCAGCAATTTTTACGTGTTTAAAATCATTTCCGTCAAACCTAGCCTCTTTTTCATATCCAACAAAGCGTGATGTGACCAAAATAGTGTTTCCAGGATATAGCATTGAGAACTCTCGGATCAGTTCACGAATGTTTTTCCTGTAGTTCAAGTCTGGCAATTCATCAACTCCATCTACAAGCAATACAACGTCACCGTTAAACAAAAAATATTCCAAGAAGTTACGGCTAACAGTCAGATTAAATGAGGAGGTGATAAAGTCAATGATGTAGTTTACAAAATTTTTGTAATGGTTACCGCGAAAAAATGTATCATAGTCGCGCAATGAAATCAGTAGAAACAACCGATCATCCTGTACAGAGTTATATCGCTCGCGAAGCTTCTGAACACTCCCCACCAAAGACAGGAAACGAAGCATCGACGACTTGCCCGAGCCAGGATCACCCAAGATAACATACCTTTTACCACGATGCAATGACAGGTTTAAGGGGTTGAACCGGGACGCATCTTCGTTTTCATCCTCAGGAATGACATCGAGTGGGATGTAAATTTTATCCATCGGGATACTCTTCGCAGTCTCCTCCTTGTAGACTGAAATACCTACGAAACTAATATGATTATTTTTATTCTCCAAGATTCTTCGATAATTAGATCTCAAGTCATCAAAGCTTGCTTTTTCTTCCTCAGTTAAAAAAGAAAATCCAGTAACTCTGGCCAATGCTGGGTTATCGAAAACTTTTTGAAACAAAAAATTCTGATCCCACCATTCAAATTTAACTCTTTTGTCTAATAATTCACCAATCCTTCTAATATAGTTCACAAACTCGGAACCTCTATCATTGCTCTTGTTAATCGACGCCGCGCAAACACGCTTAACTGTCTTATGATTACTTACAAATGAATGTGCCTGACTTCCCCGGAGTGAACTATTAATTCTTCTTTCCCAACTTATTGAAGACAGTTCGATTACAAGTAACACGTCGCCAGCTAGAATGTGCCCGTCCTCCATGCGAAAATTTGGTAATGGCTGATTTGAATTAGTTTGAATCTGGTAGATTTCTTGTGCAAGAATAATATGAGCAAGTCGTTGAAAGCGTATATCGCCTTCATCTATGTCTTTAAGTTTTTCTGAAAGCAGATTTATTAAATAATCTGAATTAAGGTTTTCCATAAAACACTATCCCATTTTAGAAGACAAGTATAACAAAAATGTCAACCTGGATATCATTAAACCGGAGCCGGCGTGGGTTGTCCGATGGGAGACATCCTCTGGTGCGGCATACCGGGACACCACTCCTAGCTGTTGGCCCAGGCCAGTGCCACCAAAAACAGAACCACGGTAAGCATGCGCGCGTCCATGCTGGAGATATCCGACCATGTGTCGGCAAGTATGACCTTTAAGACCAGAGGATGTCAAGGATTGTTCCCTAGCCTGTCCGGTTATTCTTAAAAGTGGTTGATAACGCTGAAGAGCGGCTCTTAAAGACGTCCAGAAAATGTTTTGGCTTAAACTTTTTGCCCGCAGGACAGGATGGTCCATATCAAGTCAGGAGATTGGTGGAAGACTTGACGTGCGGGTGGTGATTAGGCGTCCCTCTTCCATGATGCGGGTGATTTCATCGGCGGTAACTGGTGGACTGAACAGAAAACCTTGAACCTTGTCACAACCGGATTGACGTAAAAATTCCAATTGTTGTGTCGAAGCCACCCCCTCGGCAACCACCTTGAGTTTTAGACTGCGGGCCACCGACAGGATGGCGTTGACGATGGCGGCACTGTTGTCATCGTGGGCAATGTCGGTAATGAAGGAACGATCAATTTTCAGGGCATGCACCGGATAATTGCGCAAATAGCTCAAAGACGAATAACCCGTGCCAAAATCATCGATGGCAAGCATCAGGTTGCGTTCGCGCCAACGGTTCAGGATGCCCATGACCCGATCCTGATCATCCATGAACAGGCTTTCGGTGATTTCCAGTTCCAGCCAGCAGGGATCAAGTTTGGTGCTCTGCAGTACTTTTTCCACATGGTCTTCAAGATTGGAGCTTTGAAACTGCCGTGGGGAGACGTTGACGGCGACATGGATGGGGGGATACCCCGCATCCTGCCATAGTTTGTTTTGAATACAGGCTTCACCGAGGATCCACTCCCCCAAGGGAACAATCAGACCACTCTCTTCCGCAAGGGATATGAACTGCCCAGGGGCAACCAGGCCAAACTGAGGGCTCCTCCAGCGTACCAACGCCTCAACCCCTGTCAGGGCACCGGTGCGAACGCAAAACTGGGGTTGGTAGAGTAAGAAAAATTCTTTGCGCTCCAACGCCTTCTTCAACCCTTTTTCAATATTCCAGCGTTGCATCGCCACCTCACCCATCTGCTGGGAATAAAACTTGAAGGCGTTGCCTCCGCGATCCTTGGCTTGTTTCATGGCGGTTTCGGCATGTTTCAACATGGTCTCCGCATCATCGCTTGGATCCATGGGAAAGGTGGTAATGCCAATGCTGGCAGAAAAATGCAGGGAATGATCGCCAAATTGCAGGGTGCGCCCGACCAGGGTGAGGACTTTTTCCGCTGTTTGGCCCAGTGGGGCCAAGTCATCCACATGGGTGATCAAAATGGCAAATTCATCACCTCCCATGCGGGCGACGGTATCCTCTTCCCGCATTTCGTTTTTCAACCGCAAGGCCAGGGCTTTGAGTACCTGGTCACCTAAAAACCGACCACCATTGGCATTGACCTGTTGAAATCGATCCAATCCCAGCCACAACACCCCCACCCATTGTTTGTGGCGTTTGGATTGGGCCAGGGCCTGGTTGAGGCGATCCTTGAAAAGAATGCGGTTGGGAAGCTCCGTCAAGGGATCGTAATGGGCGATGAATTCAATCTGTTGCTCGGTCTCGCGTATGTCGGTGAGGTCGGACAAAATCCCCACAAAATTGCGTATGGATCCGCCCCCGTTGCGGATGGCCTTGATGACGGTCCATTGCGGGTAGACATCGCCGTTCTTACGCTGGTTCCATATGTTGCCTGTCCACAACCCCTTGGCCAGCAGTGTCTGCCACATGTCGGCGTAGAAAGCGGGATCGTGGCGTCCACTCTTCAGCAGGCGCATGTTTTGGCCAAGAATTTCGTTTTCCCCAAAGCCGGTAATGGCGCAAAAGGCAGGATTGACCGAACAAATGGTTCCCTGCGCGTTGGTGATGACCACGGCCTCGTCAATGTGGGACAGAACCTTTTTGAGCATTTCCAGTTCTGCTTCTTTTTCTTGTAAAATCTTTAGTTTCTGGCGCAGGTTTCGGATCAACTGAAAACGCTCTTGGTCGGAAACCCGCGACCGGGAGATGGCCTTGCGGATGGTTTCGGGGGAATGTCCAGCGGTGAATATCCCCCGTCCCAGGGCAAACCCTGAATAGGCGGTACGAAAGGCGAGCCACGACACCATCATCATGGCTGCAAAAAGTATGGGGACGCTGGCGATGCCGTGTCCATCCTGGATGATGGCCAGAAGTGGCGAACCGGGAAATAGATGACTGGCGATGGTGACGGCGGCGGGGAGACCAATAAATATCCACAGGCGAACACGCACTGACGAATCTCCCGGTCGGAATGTTAAACTCAAGGGTCAAGAGGAGGGTAGTCTGGATTTCCTTGGGGACGCAAGACAATCCAGGTTCCGCTGCCGTTGATAAAGTGTGTTACAATTTGGATGCCACTCCAGTGACGGTGTTGTTTTTTTTTTCTGTGCTCAATCTGGCCAATGATGTGGCCAAAAACAGGGTATCGTGGGGAGGGCTTTTAGGGATTGATTTTTTCTTGTAACGAACCGCAAACTTCCCGTTTCCGGGAAAAGGGTGTGTGCCGTGGAACGGTCTCCTGCCCTGCGGGTCGCTAAAACCTTCAAACCCGGCCATGGCTAGGGGTGCGATCGTTGCCGTTGGGCCAACGGGGGCCTTTTTCCCGTCTTTGAGAAGTTTTTTCGGCTTGGTTTCCCGCATCCGGGAAACCAAGTTGCCTTTTTTCATGTCCTTTCTTTGCACCAGCAGGGTAGGGTGCGTGGGCTACCACCATTTTTTTGGAGAGCCGGGATGCAGTACACTGTGGCAGCGTTCGCATATGAAGGGGGAAAAGGCCACACGACCATGGCAGGCACCACAAAATTCACCACGCAGGACGGAGTTCATGGGGACGACGTTGCCCTTGGCTACGGGCAAAAAGGGTTTGGGATGACAGTTGGTGCAGTCCAGCCAGCGGGTGTGGGTGGCGTGGGGAAAACGGACATGGGGCATGGCCCGGGTATTGGTCATGATAATGTCCTGATCCAGTACCTTCATGGTCTGTTTGCCCTCTTTATCGGTGCGGGGATTGATCAAGTTTTTATCCAGTGCCTCAACCCAGTTGACCTCACCCAAGCGGTCATGGGGAAAGGTGCCAAGAGCCTGGGCCGGTTTTTGCAGAGACTCCAGGGATTTATTGGCGGAGTCATGCAATCCGTCCTTGGCCAGGGGAACGTGTGCCGGATCCTTGGCCATGCCCGGTCGTGGCAGCCCAAAAATTCCGACTGCGACGAACAACAACCACAACAAGCCGATGCGTATCATGCAAATCGCTCCTTGATCCATGGTGAAAACCTTTGATGAACTCCGTTGACCCTGCAATCTCCCTACCGAAGGGAGAAGAATCGTTTAAATCGGTCGCTGTCGGCGAAGGGGAAATACCTCCCTCCTTTCCCCTGGTGCATTATTTTTCCCTGACCAGCTTTTTGGCCATGATCCTGGTAGGCTCGGCACTGGGTTGGTTTTTGCACCGGATGCAGATTGAAAACCTGCTGCATATGGGGGAACGGCAGAACGTCGCCCTGACCCGCGCCTTTGCCAATTCCCTGTGGCCGCTGCTGAAAGGGTTTCTGCGCGAAGATGCCCGTTTGGGCTCGGATGAAATACTGGTCCACTCCATGCTCGCCAGTCTGGATTATACCGTCAAGCATCTGGTGCGGGATCTGGATGTGGTCAAGGTCAAGCTCTATGATCGGCAAGGGATCACCATTTATTCTACCAACGCGACCGATATGGGCCAAAGCCAAAAGCACAACCCGGGGTTTTTGGCAGCCTTGGCGGGTGGAGTCAAGAGCCAATTGGTGTTTCGCCAGCAGTTTTCTTCCTGGGATGGCGTTGTCGAGGACCGCGATCTTATTTCCAGCTACATTCCGCTTTACCATGGCAATGCCATCCAAGGGGTTCTTGAACTCTATTACGACGTTTCCACATCCATTTCGGAGTTGAGTCAGGTCCGCAATCATGCCATCGTGTTTTTGGGCGGGGCATTTTTGGTGCTCTACCTGATTTTGTTTTTCATTGTCCGTCGGGCACAGCAGCTCATTCTGCAACAAAATTCCGTCCTTGTCATGATGCTGGGCCAGATTCGCCAGATCAATGCCTCCCTGGAAGAACGGGTCCAGGAACGGACCCGACGCTTTGCCGAAACCAATCAGGAACTGGCGCGGGAGGTCCAGGAACGCCGACGTACCGAGGCGGAATTGCGCAAGCTTACCCGCGCTGTGGAACAAAGCCCAGTGTCGGTCATCATAACCGATATGGAAAACCGTATCGAGTATGTCAATCCCAAATTTTGCCAATTGACCGGCTATTCGGTGGAAGAGGTCCTGGGACAAAACCCTCGTATCCTCAAATCGGACTTTATGTCCTCCGATGGGTACCGGCAGATGTGGGAAACTCTCGCCGCCGGTGGCGAATGGCGGGGAGAGTTCTACAACCAGCGAAAAAATGGCGAATTGTTCTGGGAATCGGCTTCCATTTCCACCATTCGTGATCCCCTGGGCCGTCCGACACACTACCTGGCGGTGAAGGAGGACATTACCCAGCGCAAACTTTCCGATGAAATCATCCGCCGCAATGAATTGCGTTTGCGTACCATTCTGGAAAATGTGGTAGAAGGGATCATCACCACCGATAATGCGGGGGTCATCGAGTCGGTCAATCCGGCGGCGGAGCGCATTTTTTGTATCGGGGCCAGTGAACTGGTCGGACGTAACATTCGTATGCTGGTTCCTCATGAATTTCAGGAGCAGCATGGGGAACACATCAAAAGGTATCTGCGCTGGTTTAAGGATCGGGTCCGGGATGTTATCATGGATCATCCGATGCGCAGTGAACTGTTCTATGAGCGCGAACTGGAAGCCCGGCGCATGAACGGCGAACCTTTTCCCCTGGAATTGACCATCAGTCATGTATGTCATGACAATCGGGATCAGTTTATCGCCACCGTCCGGGACATCAGTGAACGCAAGCGGACGCAGGAGGAATTGGAATCGGCACGACAAAAATCGTTTCAACACGATAAAATGGCGGCGGTGGGTACGTTGGCGGCAGGCATCGTCCATGAAATTGGCAACCCCATCGCCGCTATTTCCGGTCTGGTGGAGGAACTGTTGGAAACTGGGGCTCAGGAAGGGGCCGCGCCGTTACAGGAATCTCTCCATATGGTTCAGCAACAGATTAAGCGTTTGCTGAACATTACCCGGGAAGTTTCCGCTTTTTCACAACCCATCAACGATGATCGTCATCTGCTCGACATCAACGGCCTCATCGAGTCTACTTTGAGGCTCATGCGTTTTGACAAACGGGTCCGGCATCTGGACAGTCAAACCCGTTTGGATGGTGCTCTTCCTGCCATCGAGGGTTCCGAGGACCAACTGCGCCAGGTTTTCATCAACCTTATCATCAATGCCGCCGATGCCCTGGATTCCATCAAGCGCGAGGAACCCCGTATTGTGATCACTTCCCGCCTCCAGGACCGGCAGGTGATCATCGAGGTCGATGATAACGGGCCGGGGATGGATGCGGAAGTTTGTAAGCATGTCTTCGACGCCTTCTTTACCACCAAGCCGGTGGGTAAAGGGACCGGTCTGGGGCTGTCACTTTGCTACAACATCATCAGCGACCATGGTGGTGATATTGTTGTTGACAGTCGGCCGGGTGCGGGAGCCTGTTTTACGGTGCGTCTGCCGGTGCCAACGTCTACGGAGTGAGTGCATGGAAAGTTCGTTGCAGATTTTGGTGGTGGATGATGAACCGGCAATCCGGCAGGTTTTGGTGGGCATGTTGACCCGGGCGGGTTATGCGGTGGAACATGCCGGCGATGGTGAGGAGGCTTTGGCTCGTATCGAAAAGGGATCTTTCGATGTGGTGTTGAGCGATATAAAAATGCCGCGTATGGATGGCATTGAGCTGGTTCGCCGGGTACGGGCACAGGGGTTGGATCCTCTGTTCCTCATGATTACCGCTTTCGCCTCGGTCGATACCGCCATTGAGGCTATGCGGGCCGGTGCTTATGACTATCTGATCAAACCTTTGCGCAAGGAAGACGTTTTGCATCGCTTGACCCAGGTGGGCAACGTTATCCGGCTCCAGGACGAAAATCGCACCCTGCGCCAGATTGCCCGCCATATGGGGCAGGACATCTGCTCGCTACGTTCCCCGGCGATGCAACGTTTGGAACGGCAAATCCAAAAGGTGGCCGTCACCGATCACACCGTTCTGATTTCCGGAGAGTCGGGGACCGGAAAGAGCGTTCATGCTCGTGCCATCCACGATGCTTCGGTCCGTTCGGCGGGGTTGTTTGTTCCGGTCAATTGCGGCTCCATCCCGGAGCAACTCCTGGAAAGTGAATTTTTCGGCCATGTCAAAGGGGCCTTCACCGGTGCCGATCGCATCAAGAAAGGCTTGTTCATTCAGGCCGATCATGGCACCCTGTTCCTGGACGAAATCGGCGAGTTGCCGCTTCATTTACAGGTCAAACTGTTGCATGCCCTGGAACAACACCAGGTTCGACCGGTGGGCAGTGAAGAATTTCGCAAGGTTGACGTGCGTATCGTGGCGGCGACCAACAAGGATCTTCAAGCCATGGTACGGGATGGGACTTTCCGTGAAGATCTTTATTTCCGTCTCAATGTGTTCAACATTCACATTCCTGCCCTGCGTGAACGCCGACAGGATTTGGAAACGCTTCTGGACCACTTTTTAACCCGGAATGCCGCCAAATTCGGTGACAAGGTGGTTTTTTCCCTGACTGCGGAGGCGCGGGAGGCCATCATGGCTTATCCGTGGCCCGGAAATACCAGGGAGTTGGAAAATGCCTTGGAACGGGCGAGCGTGTTGACCGAAGACGGAGCCATTTGTCTGGAAGATTTGCCGGAAGCGTTGGCCGGGTTTGCCCCACAGCCTTCCGCCAATGGCAACCCAAAGGATCGTGCGGTGCGGACGTTGCGTGATCGAATACAGGAGATGGAGGTGCAGATCATTCTTGAGGTAATCAACGAATGTGGCGGCGACCGCAAACAGGCGGCCCGTAACCTTGGGATCGGTTTGTCCAGCCTCTACCGTAAACTGGAACAGGCCAATCTCCCAAAACTTTGAACGTATTGAAAAGTCGAAGTTAGGAAAAATTTTGTGGAGGTTCGGGGGGGAGCATCCCCCCGGCTTGGGTTTGGAGGCGGCAGCCCACAGGGTTTTGGTTTTTGCTCGCAGGGCATGATGTTCGGGTGCGGGAAGTTTAAAAATGGGGTATCCTCGCTGCCGCAGGGTGAGTGAAAGGTTTGCCGTGACCGGGATGCCCGGGTAAAAAATGTTTTGGGTACGGCTTTTTATGCCACTCCCACCTTCGAGAAGGCCAAAGGGGAGATGTGTGGGGCTGGTTGGTTTTTTTTCGGTAAATCAATCTTTGGAAGGAGGTACCTCATGAAGATCGGCCAAGGGATGGGACGGACAGCATCCGGGTGGGTGGGCTTTTGCCTGGCCACGATGTTTGCGACTGTTTCGACGGTGATGCCGGCGTGGGCGGTTGAGCCTGGACAGGCGGCTCCCCCGGATGCCAAGCCTCCAGCGACGGCGACGGCGGCTATGGCGGCGGCGACAGAGCCTAAACCGCAGGCGACCGATCCCGAGGGCATTTATCGCGAGGGACTTGAAGCCCAGAAAATTGACGATTTTCTTTTGTCTGTGAATCTGTTTCGTCGTGCCGCCGAGGGGGGATACGTTCCCGCCATGGTCAAACTGGCTGAGGTTCTGGATCGTGCCGAAGAAAATTCCCAGGCACTGGAATGGTATGAAAAGGCGGTCAAGGCCGACAATCCTCAGGGGTTTCTGGGGTTGGGGGTGTTGCTCATCGGCGGTGATGTGGGTACCGACCGGGTCAAAGAGGGGCTGGAATGGATTCGCAAGGCGGTGGACCGGCGTCTGGCGGAGGCCATGGTTATCCAGGCCGGGATTTTGGCCTCCGGACGCTATGCCGACAAGGAAAAGGCCGATCCTGAAGGGGGTCTGAAACTGCTTAACGAGGCGGCTGAGATTGGTCATGTTCCCGCCATGCAGGAATTGATCAAAATTTATAATGATGGACTTTGGGGTTTGCAACCTGATCCTGCCAAGGTGCGTCAATGGCAGGGGCGTGTCAAAACGGCCCTCGCTGCTGCAAAGCCTGGGACCAAGCCTTGAAACTGGCCAGGGCAACGAGGCATCTTTGCCTGGGGTTGGCGGGGGTTTTTCTGACCATCCCGGCTTTGCTTGAGGCGGGAGATCCCTTTGCGGGAGAGCGGCTTTATGCGCAGGCTTGTGCGCAATGTCACGGTGCCACCGGGCGGGGGTCCATGCCCGGAGCACCCGATTTTTCACGTCGCGCCGACCCCAACAACGGCCTCATGAAGGGAGATCGCGAATTGTTCAAGCGCATACGCCAGGGAGGTACCACATGCCCCGCTTTCCGTTCCATGTTCACAGAAAGCCAGATCCTGGACATCATAGCCCACCTGAGAAGACTCCAACGATGAACTATCTTATTGTTACTTTGCTACTTTTTGGACTGTTGACAGGGTGTTCCCCCTCCTCCGATGAGGGGCAGAAAAAGCCTGTTGCCACGACGGCCAAGACGACTCCGGTTGTCCCTTCCGGATCATGGATCGCCCCCGCCAGGGAGGTCATTCTTGACTCGTTTGAGGTCGGGGCCGATGCTTATGTGCGGGCACTGATGGTGGAAAAAGAGGACAATACCTTGTGGGTGGGGACTTCGGTGGGGGTGTTGGAAATTGGTTTGGACAAGCTGGATGTGCGTAATACCTTGACCCGTGCCCAGGGTTTGGCCAACGAGTATGTTTTTGCCATTGGCCGGGATCGGGAAGGTTACAAATGGTTTGGGACCAACGCCGGCGGGGCGTCGCGTTATAAAGACGGGACGTGGAAGACCTATTTTCCCATGCACGGTCTGGCGGACTATTGGGTCTATTCGTTTGCCCAGCACCCTGACGGTGGTTTGTGGATCGGCACCTGGGCGGGGGTCAACCGTATGGATCTCGTCACCGGACGCTTCGACACCTTCGTCAAGGAGCTGGTCAACGAGTGGGTTTATGCCATCGTTGTGGACTCGCGCAATCGCACTTGGTTTGGCACCGAGGGTGGAATCAGCCGTCTGGATGGTCATGAATGGCGTTCGTGGACCCATAAGGATGGTCTGGGAGGGGAAAATCTGGAGGAGTCACCTGTCAGTTCCAACACCGGTTTGGGAACCCGACGTCGCCACGATCTTGGTGTTCTGAGTGGGGGAGATTCTACCTACAATCCCAATTATGTGTTTTCGTTGGCGATGGAGAGTGCCGATGTGGTGTGGGCCGGAACCTGGGGCGGTGGAGTCAGTCGTTTCGACGGCAAAACCTGGACCAGCTATTCCAGAAACGAAGGATTGCCTGGCAATGTTGTTTACAGTTTGGTCATCGATCCCAGGGGCCGGATATGGGCTGGCACCGACAATGGCATTGGGGTGTTTGACAAGGGAAGCTGGAACTACTTCCCTCAAGGTAATCCGTTAGCGGGTCAGCATTTTTATGCCCTTGCGGTGACGCCGTCAGGGGAAATTTGGGCCGGGACCAAAGGGAAAGTGTTAAGAATAGGTACATCGAGCCAGAAAAAGGAGTGATTGAGTGCAAACGCAATGGAAGAACATGATGTTTTTGGGTGCTGCCCTGGTGGTTGCGATCATTTCCTACCAGTTGGGCCAAGCGAAGGCAACCCGCAGCCATGCTCCGGCCCAAAAGGCTGTCATGGGAACTGCGGCGCATGCTGACGCCCGGGGAGGGAAAGCGGTTATTGGGGGGGGGGATGTCCCTGCCAATGCCCTTGGAGAAAAAAGGGTTGTGGAGCCGTGGCGCGGGGATCCGCCTCGCGGGGGGAAGGCGGTTGCTGGGGCACCAGCGGCGGTGAACCGGATGGGCGAAAGATCTGTTGTCGGGACGCCTGCGGCTGCCGGGGTGCCGGCGGCGGTGGGGGAGAAGACGGTTGCTTTAGAGCCTGCTGTCGGAGCCAAGGTGGTTACCGAGGCAAAAGCTCCCGCCAAGTTGACTTTGTCGCCCCTCATGAAAGGGCGAAATCCTTTGTCTCCCGAGGTTGGGCCGGGGGGAATGGGTGGTCATCCTGGTGTGGGTACTCCGGGGCATTCCGCAGCGGTCTCTATCCCTTCCGCACCTCAGGGGGAAGTTGCCGTGGGGGGCCAGCCGGCCAAGGATGATGCGGCCAAGGGCAAGTTTACCCATTTTCGGGTGGGTAATCGCAACGTTAAATCCATGTATGCCAAAGGGGATAATGTTTGGGTTGGGACATCGGGCGGGGTGATTCGTTACGACATCAACAAGGATGATTATCGTCTGTTTGACGTTCGCAACGGCAGCCTGTTGGCCAACGGTGTGTTTCATGTGGGTCCTCTGGGCAAGGACATTGCGGTAGGGACTTACGGTGGAGGTCTTTCCCTGTTTGACCCGGCAACGGAAAAATGGACTTCCTACAATATTCCCCAGGGTTTGGCCGATGCTTTTGTTTACGATACCATGAAGGTGGCCAATGGTGATGTTTGGATCGCCACCTGGTCGGGGGCCAATCATGTCGTGGGGGGGAATCTTCAGGATCAAAGTCAATGGCGCACCTATACGGTGGAAAATACCAAGGGCGGGTTGCCCAACGACTGGGTCTATGGACTTGCGGAAGGTTTGAACGGCGATGTGTGGCTGGCGACGGAGGGGGGGTTGGCCCTTTTCCGGAATGGTCAGTGGAAACATTGGACCCACAAGGACGGTGTGGGTGCCCCTTATGAGCAGGTCAAGGGACAGAACACTTTTGACAGCGACCCGGGGGCGGTTTCCAGCCATCATGCCCGGCAAAAGCAGGAGCAGGGGTTGGGGCATGTGACGACGGCGTATAATCCCAACTATATCATTTCCCTGGCATCGGATGGCAAAGGTGGGGTGTGGTGTGGCACCTGGGGGGCGGGCTTGGCCCATTTCGATGGTGAAAAGTGGACCAACCTGACCAAGGACAATGGCTTGCCGGCGAATCATATTTTTATGTTGCGCATGGACGAGAAAAATCGTTTGTGGGTGGGAACCAGCGCAGGAATGGCCTTACGCAATGCGGATGGAACCTTTTCTGTTCGCACTACGACAGACGGTCTTTTCTCCAACAATGTTTTTTCCATGGCTTTTTCACCCGATGGATCGCAGTGGGTGGGCAGTTATGGTGGGGTTGCCCGCTTGTTGCCGGAAAAATAGACGGTTTGGTTGGGTGGGCATAGTGAAAAGCAAGGTTTTCACGGAATGCCGGGACAAAATTATGGGGGTCCGGGGGGGGGTATCTCTCTCAGGCCCCCATAATGATTTAAACCGGAGGTTTTTCTTTGCACGTATTGAAATAAAAAGCTTCATTGTTTGGTAGAGTGGCGAGAGCACCCAAGGTTTTGGTTTTGATTTTATGCCCGCAGGGCAGGGATTGAAGGGCGGATGGTGTGGGGATATGGGGTTATCTGTGAGGTGAGAGGTTGAAAGTGTGATGGGTATAAAGCGGGTTGCTGGTCTAACGAAAAAAACCTACCAGTCCCTCAGTATCAGTGCCCGTGTTTTGATTTCCACGGCCAGTACCGTCAGTCTGCTGCTGCTTTGGATCATTCTTTTCTACGTGGATCACCAGGAACGAACCATTCTGGCGCAAAATGAACGCACCATGACCTTGATGGTGGAAAACATGATCAGTGCGTTGCGTACGATCATGAAAGCGGGTTATGCCAATATTGCCCAGGATTTTGTTGCCGATGTTCGGAGCAATCCCAATATTTTGGAATTTCAAATTTTGCGGGCCAATGGCCAGGAAGCCTTCCTCGATAACACAACCATCAACGATGTCAACCGCCGTCTGGGTGAAGAAGATTTTTTTCCGCGAGAAAAGGAAAGCGCGAACCCTGTATTGGATTCCCAGGATCACGATTTGCGATGGGTGAGTGAACAGCTCAAACTGGTCTCCCGTTACCGGCAGACGGAAGGGAAATCACGGACGTTGGTTTACCTGGTCCCCATTCTCAACGACGAGAAATGTGCTCGTTGTCATGGCAAGCAGCAGCGGATGCGGGGGCTTGTCCAGGTGATTACATCCCTGAACCGGGTGGAACAGGATATTCTGGAAACGCGCATTCAGGCAACGAGCATGGCGACGGTGTCGGTGTTGCTGCTGTTGCTCCTGCTCTACCTGATGATTCGATATGCGTTGGTGCGTCCTTTGGGTCATCTCAAGGGTGCCATGGAGCTGGTGGCGGGGGGGCGCATGGATCTGTCGGTCAATGCCCCCGGCGGGGATGAAATCAGTGAAATTGCCCGGTCGTTCAATAAAATGACTTTCAAATTGAACGAAACCTATATGGGGTTGCGTCGGGAGCAGGATAAACTTTCCACCATCATCTTTGGGGCGTTGGATGGTATCATCGTGACCGATGGTACCCAACGGGTGGTGTTGGTCAACCCATCGGCGGAGCGGTTGTTGGGGAAAACAGCAGACCAGATTATCGCCGATGGTTGGGAAAAAATTTTGGATGATCCCGAGTACATGCTGGCCATGGTGAAACGCCAAAGTCGGGATATTCCCGATTTGGTGGTCTTCAATCAGCGCGCCATGAAAATTCACACCAACACATTGCTGGATGCCGGGCAGCGTGCCATCGGCACCTCGTTCATGCTGCGGGATGTCACCGAGGAAAAAATGCTGGAGGACAAACTCAGGCATTTGGCCATTACCGATGCCTTGACCCAGCTCTACAATCGGCGCTTTATGGACGAATCCTTGATCAAAGAGGTCAAACGTTCGCAGCGGTACAACCATTTTTTGGGTTTTATGCTGTTCGATGTGGATCATTTTAAAAAATTTAACGATACCTATGGCCATGATCAGGGGGACCGTGTGTTACGGGCCATTGGCGCCCAGATAAAGGAACATTTTCGCAAGGTGGATCTTGCATGTCGTTTTGGTGGTGAGGAGTTTTGTGTCATACTCCCCGATACCGATCCCAGAGGAACCTATGTGGTTGCGGAACGTTTTCGGCGTCGGATCGAACGGATGGTGGTGGATGGATTGAAGGTGACGGTGAGTGTAGGGATTGTTATCCTGCCCGCGTGCGAGGTGAGCAAACCTGAAGAGATGGTGAAAAAGGCGGATGAAGCCCTTTACGATGCCAAACATCGGGGGCGCAACCAGGTGTGTTCCGCAGTTCCCATCGATGATGTGGATTTGGATGAATTGCTTGATTGATAGTTTGGTGGCCGTTGTCAACGGCTGGTGAAGTGGGTTATCTCTGGGGGGTGATTTTTAGCGTTGTGGCTTTGACTTTGATTTTGATTTTACTGCCCCCCAAGGGGGGTCTAGGGGCGCAGCCCCAGGGTTTTGATTTTGACTTTATGCCCGCAGGGCATCATGTTCATGGAGGGTGGAATGGACCAATTGATCGTCGCGTGTGACCACGGTGCCTGGATTCTCAAGGATGAACTGGTCAAACATATTCGGGCCAACCATACCCTGGATGTTTGCGATTTGGGGGTGAATGGGCCGGAATCGGTGGATTATCCCGCCTATGCAGCCGAGTTGTGTCGTCGGATTGGGCGGGGTGAGGCGCGCAGGGGTGTGCTTTTATGTGGTACCGGCCTGGGTATGTCCATGGCGGCCAACCGTTTCAAGGGGATACGCGCCGCCTTGTGTCATGATGAGTTTACCGCACGCATGTCCCGTCGTCACAACGATGCCAACGTTCTGGTTATTGGGGGCAGGGTGACCGGACCGGGATTGGCAGCCTCCATTATTGATATTTGGCTGACGGAACCTTTTGAAGGGGGGCGGCATCAACGACGTATCGATGGTTTGGATGCCTTTGGCTCTGTCTGACCGCCATGGCATAAGTTTATTTCAATTTTTTATTCCCATGATGAGGAGTTCCATGATCGACCCTACTGCCTCCCTGAGTGTTAGTGACCCGGAAATCCATGCCGCCATCCAGGATGAACTGGGGCGACAGCAGGATCAGATTGAGCTGATCGCCTCGGAAAATATTGTGAGTCGGGCGGTGCTTGAGGCCCAGGGAAGTGTGATGACCAACAAGTATGCCGAGGGTTATCCGGGCAAGCGATATTATGGCGGCTGCGATTTTGTGGATCGTGCCGAGTCGTTGGCCATTGCCCGAGCCAGGGTGTTGTTTGGTTGCGAATTCGCCAACGTGCAGCCCCATTCCGGTTCCCAGGCCAACATGGCGGCCTATTTGGCGTTGGCGGTGGCGGGAGATACCCTGTTGGGGATGTCTTTGGCCCATGGCGGTCACCTGACGCATGGTGCCGCTCCCAGTTTTTCGGGGCAATTGTTCAAGTCGGTGCAGTATGGTCTGCACCCCGAAACGGAAACCATCGATTATGATGAGGTGGAACGTTTGGCCCAGGAATGTCGGCCCCGCATTATCGTTGCCGGGGCCTCTGCATACAGTCGTATCATCGATTTTCCCCGCTTTCGCAAAATTTGTGATGCCGTGGGTGCCGACTTGGTGGTGGACATGGCCCATTTTGCCGGTTTGGTGGCGGCCGGGGAACATCCGAGTCCCTTTCCTTACGCCGATATTGTGACGACAACGACCCACAAAACCTTGCGTGGTCCCCGTGGAGGCATGATCCTCACCAATCGGGAAGACTTGGCCAAAAAGATCAATTCCAAAATTTTCCCCGGGATCCAGGGTGGGCCGTTGGAACATGTCATCGCTGCCAAGGCGGTGGCTTTTCGTGAGGCGTTGTCGCCCGAGTTCAAGGATTATGCCCGGCGCATCCGGGCTAATGCGGTGGCACTGGCGGAGACGTTGGTGGCGCAAGGGTTGCGGATCGTTTCTGGTGGTACCGACAATCATCTGATGCTGGTCGATCTGACTTCACGCAACCTGACCGGCAAGGATGCCGAAGCCGCCTTGGAAAGGGCGGGGATGACCTGTAACAAAAACGCCATTCCCAACGATCCACGCTCCCCTTTTGTCACCTCCGGCGTTCGTTTGGGGACTCCGGCGGCGACCTCCCGTGGATTTGACGCGGAAGATTTCAGAGAGGTTGGGCGTTGGATCGTGCGGGTGCTGGATGCGGTGTCGGCCAATCCCCAGGAGGCGCAGGGTGTGGAAATGGAGGTACGCAGGCAAACTTTGGCGTTGTGTCGGCGGTATCCCATTTATCCCAATCTGTGACTTTCAAGGCTGGAGTTGCCTGTGGTGTCTCCCCAGGGAATGATGGATCGGGCTTTGCGTCTGGCGGCGCGGGGGTTGGGCCGGACCCATCCCAATCCGGTGGTGGGGTGTTTGCTGGTGAAGGACGGTCGGGTGGTGGGTCAGGGTTTTCACCCTCGCGCCGGTGCGGGGCATGCGGAGGTTTATGCCCTGAAACAGGCGGGAAAACAGGCGCGTGGTGCCACGGCCTATGTCACCCTGGAACCGTGCAGTCATCATGGGCGCACCCCTCCATGTGCCGATGCCCTGGTGGCTCTTGGGGTCAGTCGGGTTGTCGCGGCGATGGCCGATCCCGATCCCCGCGTGGCGGGTGGGGGGTTTGCCAGACTCCGGGAGGCTGGTATAGTGGTTGAGGTTGGGCTGAGAGAGGCGGAAGCGTGGAATTTGAATGCCCCTTTCATCAGCCGGGTGCTGCGGGGTCGGCCTTTGCTGACGGTTAAAATGGCCGCATCTATGGATGGCAAGACGGCCACTCGCACCGGTCACAGTCAGTGGATTACGGGTTCCGAAGCCAGGATCAGCGTGGGGCAACTGCGAAACATTCACGATGTGGTTATGGTGGGTATCGGCACCCTGCTGGCGGATGATCCGCGTTTGAATTGTCGAATTTCTGGGGGGCGCGACCCGATTCGTCTGGTGGTGGATTCCCGGTTGCGGACCCCTGTGGACGCGGCGATTTGGTCGGCTTCAACCAGTGCTCCGTTGTGGTTGGCGACGGTGAGTGACGAAAATTGTACCCAAGCGCGTCGTCTGCGAGAGCGGGGAGCAACCCTTATCGCTTGTCGTTGCGATGGTCGGGGGCGGGTGGACCTGACGGATCTGATGTATCGTCTGGGGTCCATGGGGATCAACAGTGTGTTGTCGGAGGCGGGCGGCGAATTGACGGGGGCATTGATGGAGGCGGGATTGGTGGACCGGTTGGCCTTATACTTGGCCCCCATGCTCATTGGAGGCTTTGATGCGCCGGGTCTTTTCGGCGCGAAAGGGGTGGATCGTTTGTCCGAAGCGTTGCGGTTGGATGGGGTCCGGGTGGTGCCATTGGGTGCGGATGTCCTGATTGACGCGACCTTGGGTGAGTTTATGCGGAATGGATCATGTTTACCGGTCTGATTGAGGGTATGGGTCATGTGCGGAGCCTGCAAAAGGGGGGGGCCGATTGGTCTTTGGGGGTAACGGCTCCGTTTGACCTGGCGGGAGTTGCCCTGGGAGATTCCGTGGCCGTCAACGGGGTGTGTCTGACGGTGGTGGCCAGGGACGCCGTTGCTTTCACGGTCCAGGTTTCCAGAGAGACGGTGAATGTTACAACCATGGCGGGTATCCGCGTGGGACAGACGGTCAACCTGGAACGGGCCATGGTGTTGGGTGGCAGGTTGGATGGGCATTTGGTCCAGGGGCATGTGGACACCGTGGGACAGGTGGAACGTTTGGTGCCTCGTGGTCCATCAACTGCAATTTGGTTCCGTGTGCCGGCGGCGTTTGGCCGTTATATTATCCCGAAGGGATCCATTGCTGTGGATGGGGTCAGTTTGACGGTTAACGAGGTGGTCGATGCGGGAGCGGTGACCCGCTTCACTGTCAACATCATCCCCCACACCGGCCACAAAACCACATTGTCAGCATTGGTTGCCGGTGGTTTGGTGAATGTGGAAACCGATCTTCTGGGGCGTTATGTGGAACGGTTGCTGACGACGGGGGGATGGGGGCGTCCATCGGGGCTTCTTGATGAAGCCGGTTTGCTAAAGAAAGGTTTCCAATAGCATGTCGTCGGAATTTAATTCCATCAGGGAAATCCTCGAAGATTTCCAACAGGGCCGAATGATCATCCTCGTGGATGATGAAAACCGGGAAAATGAGGGTGATTTAATTATTCCCGCCGAGGATTGCACCTCCGAGGCGGTCAACTTTATGGCCAGGTTTGGTCGCGGTCTGGTGTGCTTGGCGTTGACCCGTGAGCGTGTGGATTATCTCCAGCTCCCTCTCATGGTGGTGGACAACGACGCCAAGTTTAAAACCGCTTTCACTGTTTCCATTGAGGCCAAAACGGGAGTGACCACCGGCATTTCCGCCCATGACCGTGCCCGAACCATTGCCGTAGCCATCGACCCGGCCAGTCAACCGCAAGACCTGGTGCGGCCTGGGCATGTGTTTCCTCTGGTGGCCAAGGAAGGTGGGGTGTTGGTGCGGGCCGGACATACCGAAGCCTCGGTGGACTTGGCACGGATGGCAGGGCGCAAACCGGCGGCGGTGATTTGTGAAATCCTCAACGAGGATGGCACGATGGCGCGAGTGCCGGACCTGATCCCCTTTGCCAGGGAACACGGTTTGAAGATCGGTACCATCGCCGATCTGATTTCCTTCAGAACTCAGAATGAAAAATTGATTCATCGCCAAGTTGAAACGCGCATGCCTTCCCAGTATGGCGGCGACTGGAAACTTTATGTCTATACCAACGATGTCGATGATTTTCAGCATGTGGCCCTGATCAAGGGGGAGATTGATCCTGCGGATCCGGTTTTGGTGCGGGTGCACAGTGAATGTTTGACGGGTGATTTATTTGGGTCGTTGCGCTGTGATTGCGGTGGGCAACTGCGTGCGGCCATGCAGTACATTGGCCAGGAGGGGCGAGGGGTATTGTTGTATCTGCGTCAGGAGGGGCGGGGGATCGGTTTGATCAATAAAATGCACGCTTATAATCTCCAGGATCGGGGGATGGATACGGTGGAAGCCAACCGGGAGCTTGGTTTCCCGGCTGATTTGCGGGACTATGGCATCGGTGCGCAAATATTGCGTGACGTGGGTGTGCGCAAGATCAGAATCATGACCAACAATCCTAAAAAAATCATCGGTTTGGAGGGCTATGGCATGGAAGTGGTGGAGCGGGTTCCCATTGCCATCCCTGCCGGGAGCGGCAATGCCCAATATCTGGCCACCAAACGGCATAAGCTGGGCCACCTGTTGCCCCAGGTTTTGGGTGAAATGCAGGAAAAAGATGGCATGAACAGGGAAGATGGGTGATTTTCGGAAAGGCTTGGGGCATTCTTTCTTGATGTATCGAAGGGTCCGATTCCACTGAAGGGAAACGAAGCATGTCTGAGCAGGTATTGGTTTTGGAAGGTCATTTGGATACCGCTGGCGGTCGGGAGTATGGTATTCTTGTTTCCCGCTTCAACGGTTTTATCACGGAACGATTGTTGGAGGGGGCACTGGATTGTTTTCGTCGTCATGGGGTTGATAACAAGGCGATAACTGTTGTCCGGGTTCCTGGGGCCTTCGAGATTCCCATGGCTCTTAAGCGTATGGCTGGGACCGGGAAATATGCCGGGATTGTGTGTCTTGGGGCGGTGATTCGTGGTTCGACGCCACATTTTGACTATGTGGCGGCTGAGGTGAGCAAGGGGGTGGCATCGGTGGCCATGGAGAGTGGCGTTGCGGTGGGGTTTGGGGTGTTGACGACCG
The DNA here is from genome assembly GCA_015660855.1 of Magnetococcales bacterium. GTDB lineage: Bacteria > Pseudomonadota > Magnetococcia > Magnetococcales > UBA8363 > UBA8363. The sequence continues at coordinate 1,029 of JACSDG010000019.1, read as the reverse complement.
ATACGGTGGAGCAGGCCATCGACCGGGCTGGAACCAAAGCGGGCAACAAGGGTTGGGAAACAGCCTTGTCGGTGATTGAAATGGTGGATTTGTTTACCAAAATTTAGTTTTTCCCGTATGCGGTGCCTGGAGGCGACAGGCTCTCGGATGGATGGTAATAAAGGTGGTAGTATGACCGATGGCAGTTTTGGCGTGGTGGTGGCGGGACAGGTTCCGACGGGTCGGCATAAGGCCAGGGAGTTGACGTTGCAGGCCCTTTATCAGAGCGATATTACCGGTGAAGATGTTCACTTTGCCGTGGAACAATTGAGCGAGGAAAATCGTGGTGGGCACGTCGATTTGGGATATTTCCAGAAGATTGCCACCGGGGTTTGGGAACGGATGGGGGAGTTGGACCAGTGGATTTCCCGTGCGGCGGATAATTGGTCGGTGCAGCGCATTGCCACCATTGATCGTAATGTTTTACGGCAGGCCGTCTTTGAACTTATGACGGAACCAGGTTTGGATATGAGGGTGATCATCAGTGAGGCGATTATCCTTTCCAAACGCTATGGAGATAAAAAATCCGGGGCTTTTGTCAATGGGGTGCTGGACCGGTTGGCACGGGAGGTTCGGCCCCAAAAGGATGGGAGAGTTGAGCGTGGCGAATGACAGGACGGTGGCATCGTTGGGGGAGTTTGGACTCATCGATCACTGTTTCAAGGGTTTGGGTCGGAGTGATGTCCCTGGAGTAGGCGTGGGCATTGGGGATGATGCTGCCGTACTTCGGGTTCCCAGGACACAGGATCTGTTGGCGACTTCGGATACCTTGGTGGAAGGGGTTCATTTTACCCGGGATGCTGATCCCAGGCAGTTGGGATGGAAGGCTTTGTGTGTCAATCTTTCCGACATTGCCGCTATGGGGGGGGAGCCTCGCTGGTATTTGCTTTCCATCGCATTGCCGCCGACGACTTCGTTGGCGTGGGTGGAGCAACTGGTTTTAGGGATGGGGGAGGCGGGGGAACGGTACCGGGTATCGTTGGTTGGTGG
>JACSDG010000167.1 GCA_015660855.1 Magnetococcales bacterium | reverse complement strand
ATAACCAGCAGATCCCCCTTGGATGCGGAGTTCCTGAAGATTGGCCAATTATCAATGAAATCAATGAAATATGAAAAAACCTACACTTGTAAGGGGATGGTCCCCCCCGGACCCCCGCAATATTTTTAAAGAAAAAAAAGGCGGGGGGACTGAACGGTTACCTGGCGGCGAAGGGGTGAAATCATGGCCGGTATTGGTTTTGTACTGAGAAATCTGACGACCAAGGACAATCTGCTTGGGTTGTTGAGTGGTTTTGGTTATTCGGCCTTGGTGGCGACGGGTCCATGGTTGTTTACCATTCTGGCTCTCACCGGCATTTTGGCCTTAGGTTCGTATTTTACCACGTTTGAGCAGCAGATCACGTTTCGTATCGCCATTATTTATAATTTTTCATTTTCCCTGGTGATTTCCGGTCCCATCGTCATGGTGCTCACCCGGTATGTTGCCGATTTAATTTTTCTCAAAGAGGTGGAGAAGGCCCCCGGTGCCCTGATCGGTGGGTTGATTCTGGTGTACGCAATCCAATTTCCGTTGGCGTTTTATTTTTATTTTTTCTACGTCAAGCTGGAGTATATGACCGCACTCAGCGCGTTCATTAATTATTTTTTGATTAACGGGGTATGGCTGGTGACCATTTTTATTACTGCCCTGAAGGATTACAAGACGGTCATTCGGGTTTTCCTCATGGGTATGACTCTTGGAGCGGTAGCCAATCCGTTGCTTGCCAAGGATCTTGGTGTGGTGGGTATGTTTTTTGGATTTAACGCCGGTCTGCTCATCATTTTTTTCGGTATTATTGCCCGGGTTTTTGCCGAATATCCCTTCGAGGCCAAAAACTTTTTCGATTTTTTTGGTTATTTTCGGCGCTACTGGGATTTGGCCCTGGTAGGGCTTACTTTTAACCTAGCCGCCTGGATCGACAAATGGATCATGTGGTTTTCTCCCGAACGGGAAGTGGTTTCCGGGGGATTCATTTCTTATTCAAATTATGACAGTGCCATGTTTCTGGCCTATCTGTCGATTGTCCCATCCATGGCTTCGTTTGTTTTAAGCATGGAGACCCGATTCTATGAACACTATTTAAAATTTTATCGCGATATTCAAAAACATGCCCATTTTCAGACCATCCAGGCCAATCACAAGGAATTGATCCGAGCGGTGCATTTGAGTGGACGCAATTTTTTGATTCTCCAGGGAGGAATTAGTTTGTTGGCTATTTTATTGGCCCCTAATATTTTTCAATGGTTCAATATTAATTTTAAACAGATGGGTATGTATCGGTTGGGGGTTCTGGGGGCTTTTTATCACGTCTCCATTCTTTTCCTTAACATTATTCTGTCCTATTTTGACTGTCGCCGTAAGGCATTGCAGGTTAGTATCTTTTTTTTGGTCTCCAACGCCTTGCTGACTTATTACGCTTTGCATTTGGGGTTTCCCTACTATGGTTTCGGTTATTTCAGTGCCAGTCTGCTGACTTTCATGGTGGCCATGATCATTACCTTTCGCCATATTTTAGATTTGCCCTATCACACGTTCATCACCCAGAATGATTCGATTCGGGGGTGACGCATCTCCGCTGGGAAAGTCGATGACGATCAAGCAAAGCCTTGAATGGGCACTGCAACACCATGCGGCAGGCCGCTTGGCAGAGGCGGAGGCCCTTTACCGGGATGTGTTGCAGGTGGATGCCGCTCATCCCGACGCTTTGCATTTGTTGGGGGTGATCGCCCATCAGGTGGGACAGGATGAAATGGCCGTGGCGTTGATGTCTCAGGCACTGGTGGTCAAACCTGATTATGCCGAGGCCCATAACAATATGGGGAACGCACTGAAAAAATTGGGAAGATTACCCGAAGCCTTGGCAAGTTTTAAAAATGCGGTGGCGGTGCGCAGCCATTATCCCGAAGCTCTCAACAATATGGGTAACACGTTGAAGGAAATGGGAAACATCGACGCAGCCCTTGAAAGCTATCAACAGGCTTTGGCCATTCACCCCGGTTATGCCGAAGCTTATGGCAATTATGGAAACACACTGAAAGATAGGGGTCGGTTTGCCGATGCGGTGGCGCAGTATGAAAAAGCTTTGGCTATCAAACCCCATCTGATCGAGACGGGGGTCAACATGGGTCATGCCTTGTCGGCTCTGGGGCGGTGGGCGGAGGCGGTGGTTCACTATGAGGCGGCATTGCAAGGGCATCCCCATCGCCCCGAGTGGATTTATCATTGGGGGCTGGCTTTGCATAAAAACGGGCAACCTGACGCCGCTATGGAAAAATATCGGCAAGCGTTGGCCATCAATCCCGATTTGGCCGAGGCACGCAACAATCTGGGGATCGTGTTGCAGGAGAAGGGGGCACTGGATGAGGCCATTTTGAACTATCGCAAAGCTTTGGTGGTCAATCCCTGTGAACCCCAGGTGCTCTTCAATCTTGGCTTTGCGTTGCAGCAGCAGGGGGAACCCCATGCGGCAGAGACGATGTACCGGCAGGCGTTGCTTCACCGTCCCGACTATCCCGAAGTTTGGATCCATCTGGGATTGATTTACCAGGATTGGGGACAACTGGAGCAGACCGTTGTCATGATGGATAAGGCGTTGGAATCCCGGCCCGATTATCCCGAGGCGTTGTCCAACCTTGGGGTGGTATTGGATCGGCAAGGGAAGGTGGAGGCAGCACTGGAAAAATATCGTCGGGCACTCCACCTGCGACCGGACTTCCCGGAATGTCTGGTCAATATGGGTAATGCCCTGCAAAAACAAGGTTTGCGTCACGAAGCTTTGGATGCCTATCGGGAGGCGATTCGCTTGAAACCCGATTACAGCGGTGCCTGGTCGAACATGGGTCTTGTCTTGCAAAAACTGGATCGCATGGATGAAGCCGTCCAGCATCATCGACACGCATTGGCTCTTAAGCCCGATTCATCCGAAGCTTTGACCAATCTGGGCAATGTACTTAAGGAACAGGGACAGTTGGAGGCAGCGGCTGCCAGTTATCGCCAGGCGATGCTGTGCGATCCCGGTTGCGTCCAGGCCATTTCCAATCTGGGTAATGTGTTTTTGGAACAGGAACGTATCGACGACGCCATCGCCACTTATCACCAAGCCCTTCAGATCAGGCCCGATTACACCGATGCCCTCTCCAATCTGGGTGCCGCTACCCAGAAACAAGGCCATCTGGATGCGGCCATCGATTGTTACCAAAAAGCTCTGGCCATCGATCCCCAGTATGCCGAAGCCCTGTCCAATTTGGGTAACGCATTGCATTACAAAGGAAAATTCACGGAAGCTTTGGAAAAATTTCAACAGGCGATCCAGCTGAAACCCACATTTCCCGATCCATGGTTCAACGAAGGGATTACCCGTCTGTTGTTGGGTGAATTTGAAGCGGGCTGGCGTTTGTATGAGTGGCGTTGGCAGAGCCGGGAGTTTAAATTCCATGGCCATGCCGAACCTTTGTGGGATGGATCCCAATTGACGGGGAAAAGTATCCTGTTACACTGTGAACAGGGATTTGGGGACAGCATGCAGTTTGTCCGATATGCCTCCATGGTCAAGGAAACTGGGGCGGAAACGGTGGTCCTGCATTGCCCACAACCGTTGCAGCGTTTGTTTGCCACAGTTGCAGGCGTGGATCGTCGCATCACTCGGTTGGAGGAAAAGCTGCCCTGTACCTTTCAGGCCCCGTTACTGAGTCTGCCGTTTTTGCTGAGGACCAGGTTGGATAGCATTCCAGTATCCCTGGGGTATCTCAGTGCGGATCCTGGCTTGGCGGAAAGCTATCGTGATCGGTTGGCCGGGTGCACGGGTTTGAAGGTGGGTATTGCTTGGCGTGGCAATCCCAGGTACAAGAACGATCGTGATCGTTCCATGGATCCCTCCTGGCTGACGGTTTTGAACAAGGTTTCCGGGTGTTGCCTGATCAACCTGCAAAAGGATCCGACAGAGAAAGAATGCGGTCTTTTTTCGAGTGGCCGGGGTTGGGTTGATTTAAGCCATTATTTACAGGACTTTGCTCATACGGCGGCCCTCATAGCCAATCTGGATCTGGTGATTGCGGTGGATACGGCGGTCGTTCATCTGGCGGGGGCGTTGGGTCGTCCGGCCTGGGTCATGCTGCCCCATGTCCCCGATTGGCGCTGGCTTCTGGATCGCAGGGACAGTCCCTGGTATCCCACGGTGCGGTTGTTTCGGCAACCTGCACCGGGTGCTTGGGGTGCGTGTGTCGGCGAGGTGGTGCAAACGTTGAAAGATTGTGTTGATGGTGGCAGGTCCTTCGTCTGGCCTGTCCATGGGGGGGCGGGTAAGACAACGGTTTGAAAAAAAACGGGGTGGGTTATGCGGGGATTTCAGGAAAATAGGTTCTCAGGTTTTTATAGGGGGAAGGGGGCCATTTGGCTGACATGCGCCGTGGTTGTGGGGACATTGTGGATGGTTTACGGTCGGGCGTTACCGTTTTCCAATGGCGATCTGGGGCACGACTACAGCCTGTTCGTCCCCAACCTGGTCGTTGGTTTGATCAAGCTTAAGGCGAACGGTTTTTTTTCCATCCCCTGGTTTTCCCCGGCCCAGTGTGGGGGTTTTCCCTTTTTTCCAGATGCCAATGCCCCTTATTACAGTCTGCCCCAATGGTTGGCCTTCGTGGTGGATCCGGTGACCGCCTTGCAGGTGACCTTCGTGGTCTTTGGCGGCTTGGGATTTTTGGGTGGTTTTTTTTTGTTACGCGATGGTTTTAACCGCAGCTTCGGGGCCAGTTTGTTGGGGGCTTTCATTTTCTCCCTCAACGGTTTTTATGCCCATCGGTTTGTCAATGGGCATCTGGCGTTTCATGCCTTCGCCCTGGCCCCTTTGGCCGCCTGGGCTGTCTTGTGGAATATTAAAAAAGGTTGGCGGGAGCACGTTATCGGGGTGTCTGCTCTGGGGTTGATCTTTGCGGTGATGTTTCATGCTGGAATGGTGCATGGCATACCGCCAATTATCGTGGGTATCGTCATTTTGCTCCTGGTTTATGGCATCCTCGACCATTGGTCCTGGTCGCCGTGGTGGCGGCTGGCGGTCGGCGGTCTGCTGGGCATGTGTCTCTCCGCCGCCAAGTTGGTGCCTTTGATGCAGCTCCTGAAGCAATTTCCCAGGGATCAATATGCCCTGCCCGGATTCGACAGCATTGCCAACGCCGTATGGTTGACCGTCCAGACCTTGTTTATTTATTCCCCGATGGCCGAGATCCATGCCCATTTGACCAACGGTTCCATCTTGCTCCAGACGCATGAGTTTCAATATGGCATTGGTGTGGTGCCGGCACTTTTGCTGTTCGTCTATGTCGTTCGTCTGGCATGGAAACCCGATGAAGAAACCGATTTGCGCACATTGTGGGCTGCTTGGGGGATAGGGTTGTTGTTAACCATCCCGATTTTGCTGAATTATTATAACCCCTGGTGGAACGGTATCATAAAAAGCCTTCCCTACTTTAAAAACAGCTCCAGCCTGGTGCGATGGCTTGCCCTGTACGTGTTTGTTCTCCCCATGCTCGCCGCCATAGTCCTTGACTTTCTGGAGTTGCCCAAAAAGCGGTTTGTATTGTTTTGTGGTTTGGGAATGGTGATTACCTGGGTGCAGGCGATCAATACCAATTTGGAGTATATGACGACGGTTTTGGCGCGCTACAATCCAGGCAATCAGATCGATTATTGGCGGAAGGTTAAATTTGGGGAAGAAACGCCCAATATCAACTTCATGACGATGTCCTTCGATGTTCGCACCATGGAACCGATAACCACCATTGACAGAAATGATGCCATGGTCCAACAGTCGAGCCAGATCATGTGTTACCAAGCCATGATGGGTTATGGGTTGGAGTCTTTTCCTATTCCTCCCCTGACGCCAAAAGCGGCGATGAGTGTTGTTGGTGATGGGGTATTGAACATTAAAAGGCCGGAATGTTATCTTTACCCCGAAGAGAACGGATGCAAGCCGGGAGATCATTTCCCGGTGGACAATGAACGTGTTGCGAAAAATTTTCTGTTCTACAAGGATTATGAATTCAGCCGGCCGTCGTCGCATGATACGGCACTTATGATCAATGGAATTGCCCTGGTTTTGACTTTTTCGGCACTTTTGTACGCATGGACTCGAAAATCCAAACCCGGAGATTCCGGGGAATTGGCGAACTGACAGGGATGGTTTGACATGCCGGATTTGGCGATTATTATTCCGACCTTCAATGAGAGTAAAAATATTCGTCCCCTGGTGAGCCGGCTTGACGCGGTGCTTGAGGGCGTCGATTGGTCGGTGCTGTTTGTGGACGATGATTCGCCGGATGGAACGGCGGAAGTCGTGTCTGAACTGGGCAAGGACCATTGGCGGGTGTCGTGTTTGAAACGTGTGGGGCGACGGGGGTTGTCATCGGCGTGTATTGAGGGGATGCGACAGGCGAAAGCTCCGGTGTATGCGATTATGGATGCCGATCTGCAACACGACGAAACCCGGTTGCCGTTGATGTTGGCGGAGATTCGCTCGGGGGCTGATCTGTGTGTTGCCACCCGGTATGCTGGGGGTGGCAGTGTGGGTGAATGGGGGATGGGACGAAGAGTGATCAGTCGTTCGGCCACATGGATCACCAATGTTTTGATTGGGGCGCGCATGTCCGATCCTATGAGTGGTTTTTTCATGGTGACCGATGCCGTTATGCAACAGGTGTTTCCAAAGTTGGATGGGATGGGGTTTAAAATTTTGCTGGACATTGTTGTGCATGCAAGAAAAAATATTGAGATTCGTGAGGTTCCTTTCCATTTTCGTCCCCGGTTGGCGGGGGAGAGCAAGATGGGATTTCAGGTGATTGTGGCCTTGCTGGTGTTTTTGGTAAAAAAAGCCCCCAGGCGTGTTATGGGTCTTTGACAATCAGAAAAACAAAGTTTGGAAAAATTTTTGCGGGGGTCTCTAGGGGCGCAGCCCCAGGGTTTTGATTTTGTTTCTTTGCCCGAAGGGCATCATGTTCAAAAGTCTATGTTAGCGCATATGGGGGATCATCCCCCCCGGCGGAGGTTTGGAGGCAGAGCCTCCAAGGTTATTTTTTGCCAATGAAAACAAAAATCTCTCTTCACTGTTTTTGATTTTGATTTTTGCCCGAAGGGCATGATGTTCCAGCCTTGAACGGAGAATGGGTTTTTCATGTCGCATCCGAGTGCCTGGCGATTGGAGGCCGCGTTACAGCACCATGGTGCCGGGCGGTTGGCTGAGGCGCAATCGATCTACCAGGAAATACTCCACACCGATCCCGATCATCCAGAAGCGTTGCATCTGCTGGGTGTGGTTGCCCATCAGGTTGGTCGTGACGATTTGGCTTTGCCGATGATGCAACAGGCACTGGCGATTGCGCCGGACTATGTCGAAGCCCATAACAATTTAGGCAATGTCCAGCACCGCTTGGGCCATGGTCGTGAGGCTGTGGCAAGTTTTAACCGTGCCTTGGAGTTAAAACCAGCTTATCCGGAGGCCCTTAATAATTTGGGGAATGTTTTTAAGGATGGGCATCGATTGGAAGATGCCGTTGCCTGTTATTGTAAGGCATTGGTTTTCAAGCCGGATTATGCCGATGCCCATTGCAATTTGGGCCAGACCTATGGGTTGCTGCAACGGTGGGATGAAGCGGTTGCAAGTTTGTGCAATGCGGTGGCGTTGGTTGCAAACCATGCAGGATATCACCTGAATCTTGGCAATGTTTTTCGTGCGGCGCATCGTTTGGATGAGGCCGTGGCGAGTTATCGTCGGGCCGTGGCTTTGGCACCCGAAAAAGCCGAAGGCTGTTTCAATCTGGGCAGTGTGTTGATCGCTATGGATCGGGTGGAGGAGGGGATGGATTTTTTGCGTCGGGGGTTGACTCTGAATCCGAACTCGGCCCAGGGCTATTATAATCTGGGCAACGGGTATCAAAAACAGGGGAAACCGGAGTTGGCCATTGGGTTGTATCGGCAGGCGGTGGGTTTGCAACCTGATTTTCCCGATGCTTTGTTTAACGAGGGGTTATCGCGGTTGTTGTTGGGTGATTTCAGGGAAGGGTGGTCGTTGTACGAATGGCGCCGGCAAAGTTTGAATTATAGGGCCTGTGACTACCCAGGGCCTTCATGGTGTGGTGATGACCTGAAGGGGAGGACTTTGCTTCTGTACTGTGAGCAAGGCTTTGGCGATAGTATTCAATTGATCCGTTTTGTTCCCAAGATTACGGGGGGCAGGGTGGCTTTGCTGGCACCTTCGGCACTCGTTTCATTGTTTGCAAAATTTGCGGGTGTTGATTATGTTGCTAGCGATATTAACGATTTACCCAAGTATGACTGTCAGGCTTCACTTTTGAGTTTACCGCATCTGTTGGGGACGACTCTGGAGACTATTCCAACGGTGCTTCCCTATTTGGTGGTTGATGGAGGGTTGAAGGCCAGATATGGGGCTTTGCTTCGGGGTTTGTCGGGTTTGAAGGTGGGGATTGTCTGGCGGGGGGATGCTCGCCATGTCAATGATCACAATCGTTCTATGGTTTCCGAGGTGATGGGTGTTTTGGTTGGGCAACCGGGGTATAGCCTGGTTGGTTTGCAAAGGGATGCTTCGGTGGAAGAGTTGGGTGTATTTTACCGCCATGGGGATTGTTTTCTGGACGCCGGTGGTTGGTTGCACGATTTTTCCCATACGGCGGCTATTGTGGCTAACCTTGACTTGGTGATTGGGGTGGATACGGCGGTTATCCATTTGGCTGGGGCGTTGGGTTGTCCCACCTGGGTCATGTTACCTGTGGTTCCAGATTGGCGTTGGCTTTTGGATCGTAGCGACAGTCCTTGGTATCCGGGGATGCGCCTGTTTCGGCAAAAAGTCAGGGGGGACTGGAACGAGGTTATTGATGTGGTTGCACAAGCCCTTGGGGGTACGAAGTAACCATTCAGTTCCCCCCCCACTTTTTTTTAGGTTAGGTTGAAACTATTGCGGGGGTCCGGGGGGGATCATCCCCCCCGGCGGAGGTTTGGAGGCAGAGCCTTTTTGGGGGCGCGCCTTTGGTTGCCCTCTTCGCGTTTTTTGCGAAGAGGGCAACCGCAATGCCTGAAGCCATGCACATAACCTGTAAAAACCGGGGGGTCTGAACGGTTACGATCGGTTACGTTACGAAGGAAGCACGTTGATGAATAGAAAAAGGCGGGAAATGGAACGGATTGAGGGCGTTGCGGTTGATGTTCAGATACTATTTGGTCATCAAGGACGCTGGTTGATCGTGTTGAAACTGGATGGCAAACAGGTACACATTGATCTTTTTCTGATCCAAGCCAGGGGGGATGAAATTGCCGAAGGAGATACTGTTGCTGTTGTGGGGTTTCTCAAGGATGGAATTATCGATGCGATTGCCTATCACAATGTGACCAGGGATGTTTCTGAGACGCAAACCATAGCTCGATATTTTTTAAAGTTTGGTGTCGTGGGCCTGGGTATGGGTATGGGTACTTTCCTGGCCTTGGTTGTTGGTATCATGGACTTTATGGGTATACATAGTTCGATGGAGGTGTCCGTTGTCGCGGCACTGTTCATGTGTGTTGGTATTATTTTTCTGCTCCGCAGCCTGCAGGTTTATAAGGCTTATGCCATGATTAAAAAAAGTTCCAATCAGGGGTCTTGATTTTTGTTTCGGCCATGGATGGCGCGTGGATACCGGAAAAATATTGAAAAAATAAGGGGTCTGGGGATTTTTTCCCCAGGGCTTTAACTTTAAACAAAAGGGTTTCCATGCCCCGCTTAAGTGAAAGCGGGAGTCTGGTCAGGGCGGAGATGGCTATACAAGCGGATGTGAGGGAAGGGACTTTGTTCCGTGGTTGGGTGGTTGGGCCTGGAGACAGCAGGAATGTATTCAAGATGGCTGTAGGTTTTGCCGCATTTCTGGTCGTTTTCATTCTTAATAAAACTTTTATACTTAACCATTTTTATGTCGATGGGGCCTATCTTCTGGACAGTGGTTTTTTTGCCGATTTAATGTATAGAAATGAATTTAATCCACGGGTTGCAACTATTTTAGGGGGATTTGTATATAACGGGAACCATTTTTCCCTGTTGCACAACTTGCTCAATATTATTTCGTATATTGTACCCGTTGAGGCTATTTTATATTATGCGATATTTCAGGGACTTGTTTATTCTTCGCTCACCGCAGCGATTTTTGCTGTTTTTTATAATTCTTATGATTTGAATGATCACGTTACCTTGACGCTGGCGTTTATTGCGTCTGTTTTGTTTGCTTTTACTGGTGTAGCCGTTGTTTGTGTGACCTACCCCCACTATGAAGCCATTATGTCAGGGATGGCCATTTTATTTTTGGTATTTTTTTTCAAGAAACAGTATTTTTATGCAACATTGTTTTTTATCGCCTGCCTGAGTGTTCGTGAAGACAGTGGATTTCATCTTTTTTGCGTCTTGGCTGTATATCTCATGTACAATTTAATGACGGGAAAACCATGGCAGGACCAAAAAGTTCTGATGGGTTATACGACCGCAAGTCTTTTCTATAGTATCTTGGCTTTTGCAATTCAAAAATTTTATTTTGACGCTGGGGGAACATTTAAACATGTTTATATGGATGGTCATGATGACCTTTCCTGGCTTACCTGGGGGCATGTTTGGTCGCGGCTTGAAAAATATTCAATATCGTTGGATTATCTTTGGATGCCCTTTGTCGTTCTTGCCATTTGGGCTATTATTGTCAGGAAGCCGATATTTCTGCTTGGTTTTCTCGCCCAGATTCCATGGTTTGGGTTGCATGTGTTTTCCACAGGCGGCATTTCGGAGCTTGGGACATATCGACTTTTCCCATTCCTTGTGGCGTTTGCCTGGCCTTTTCTTGTGAGTGCTGTTGATTGCAAAGGTAAACTGGATCAACGCTTGAGTCGGTTCTATATTACATTTGCGATATTGTTGTTTTCCTTATCGATGTCGGGTATTGATGAACTTTGGTATAATGCCCGTGGCTTTGTCCATAGGTTTTTGCCAAAAGAGTATTCTGTTAACGCCTATTCTTCTTTGCGTGACCAATTTGTTCAAGGGGTGTTTGGGGAGTACATTTTGGTTGATCATTCTGTGGCATCTCTTGCACCAAGGGCTTTTCAGCATCATCAGGTATTGGGAAATCAAAAAGACGGACAACGCGTGGATATGTTAATATACTGGAAGAATAATCATTTTCAGGGAAATGAAATACATAAGTTTACTGAGCGAGCTGATTTTAAATATCTTTACCGTGTCGTTGACACAAACGTGGAGATCCTTTCCAACACAGTTTCATCCGAGTTGAAGTAACGTAACCATTTCGTCCCCCCCTTTTTTTTAAGGTTGAAATTATTGTGGGGGTTAAGGGGGGGGGATCATCCCCCCCGGCGGGGTTTGGGGTAGTGCCCTAAAGTTTTGGTTTTTGTCCGCAGGGCATGATGTTCTTAAATAAAATCAACTGTTTGTCTCCAATATGATCGGTGGCTCCATCCATTGGGGGATGGCTGTTGGGTCAGCAAGTGTCAAACATGTGACTTGCTGTTGCTGGGTCCAAAAACAAACTTGTGATAATTTTTTTCAATTTTTTCAAGCATTTTACTGGATAAGGCGAATTGGCAACATAATTGCTTTCAATAAACTCAGAAAAAATCAGCCCTTTTAATGTGTCATGAGTTCGTGGTAAGACACATTCACTAGGTGTATGGGGATTGTTGGATCCAGGGAGGGTTGATTTTTTTTGGTCGTCCCAGTTGGCCAGCTAAGCTATCGGAATCAACCTAGCCGCGTGGTGGAATGCTCATGATAAAGAGATATAAAAAGAATTTTTTGCTTGTGGTATTGGCGTTGGTGCTGATTCCTGGTTTCGCTTATGCAACCGATGGGGGGCCGCGGTTGATCAATAAGGCGAAGGCCAGGTACAAGGCTGCGGATGACAGGTCCAAGCCCAAGTTTGCCAAGCAGGTTCGACGGCAGACTGTCGCCAATAAGGGGAAGCAAGGGGCTGTGCAAAAGTCTCCCCAAAGAATTATGGCTAATTATTCGGACTTGGTGATGGATGCCAAGACGGGCCGGATTCTGCACGCCACGAACCCGGACGAGCTTAGGTATCCCGCCTCGCTCACTAAGATGATGACGCTGTATATGACGTTCCAGGCGTTAAAGAGCGGTAAGCTGAAACTCAATGATGCTTTGCCTGTGTCGCACAACGCGTCGATTCAGGAGCCTTCCAAGCTGGGTTTGCGACCGGGTCAACAGATTCGTGTCGAGGATGCCTTGTTGGGGATGGCGATCAAGTCGGCCAATGATGCGACTGTGGTGCTGGCGGAAGCCCTTGGGGGGAGTTCGGAAGGTTTTGCGAGTATGATGACGCAAAAGGCTCGGGATTTGGGGATGACTCGGACGGTGTTTCGCAATCCGTCGGGTTTGCCCAATCCTGGGCAGGTGACTACGGCGCGCGACATGGCGGTTCTTGGTTATGCCTTGATTTATCATTTTCCTCAATTTTATCCCTACTTCAGTCGGGAACAGTTTAAATATGCGGGAATATCGCATCGCAACCACAATAAATTGATGAGCCGCTACCAGGGAATGGATGGTATCAAGACTGGATATATCCGTGCGTCTGGGTTCAATCTGGTGGCGTCAACGGTGCGTGGTTCGACGCGGTTGATTGCGGTGGTGCTTGGTGGTCGGTCTTCGGTTGAGCGTAACAACAGGATGGCTGCGTTGTTGGATCAATCCTTTGCACAGATTCAAAACGGGCAGCCGGGCCGCCGCGTCAAAACAGCGGATAGTGGTGAAACGAATACGGCGGTGGATTATGTTTCGGTACCGACCATGATCCCCGTGGAGGCTTCGACTCGATCCGAGCAGGTGGTCGTTGGCGGTGTGGATCAAGTGGCTAAAGTCGTTGGTGTGGATCAAGTGGCTAAAGTGGAAGCGGGTGGTTCACAACTGACAAAGCTTAACAGCCGTTCCCATTATAATTATACCACGCCGTTGTCGCTCAGTTTTGTCGGGGTGGTGGGTATTCTGATCTTCTTGAAGCAACGGCGGTATCCTTATTTCCACGGTTAAACGTACCGGAAAAATAAAGTTTGGAAAAAACCTTTGCGGGGGTCCGGGGGGGATCATCCTGACTTTGATTTTGATTTTACAGCCCCCCAAGGGGGGTCTAGGGGCGCAGCCCCAGGGTTTTGATTTTGTTTTTTTGCCCGCAGGGCATCATGTTCTTCCGACACATTGATCCTGAAATTCACTTTTTCCCAATGTAACGATTTTTAACATTGACCCCAACCATCCATTCTGCCGCAGAACGCTTCGGCAAAACTTTTAACAGATCTGCGGCTATGGCCTCCGCATCCTGCGAGGCGGTTGTCAACTCCTTTGCTTTGGTGTCGAACAAGGCAAGATACTCCTTCATTTCCTGGAGATCCTTCTTTGTCGAAAGCGGACCATGACCAGGGACGATACGTTCTACATCCATTGCCAGCATGTTATCCAAAGTTTTTGCCCAACCCTCAAAATCACCGTCCACCAGATAAGGGTGAAAGTCGGTGAAGAGAATATCACCGCTAAACAACAGCTTCCTTGCGGGAAGGAAAACAATCAAGCTGCCCTCGGTATGCGAGGCGGTACCCCGGATCAACCGGACATTCTCTCCTCCCAGGTCGATGGAAAGCTGGTTGCTGAACGCGAGAGTCGGCACCACAACCGTCGTGCCAACCATATCACCCGGTTTCAAACCGTAATTACCAGCATTTTTCAGCATGTCTGCCCCTTGGGCAGCAAGCTTGGCTTGGTCCGCCTCATGGGAAATAACCGTCGCCCCCAGTTTGGCAAAGACACAGTTGCCAAGGGCATGATCCAAGTGGGTATGGGTATTAACCACATACTTGATCGGCTTTTTCGTCACCTTGCGGATATCCGCCAAAAATCGATTCCCCTCCTTGGCAGAAATAAGGGTATCGATCACCAACACGCCATCCCGACCTATAACAATCCCGGCATTGGCGGCAAAGCTGTGGGTCGCTGAAGCATCCTTAACGCCAACATAGGCATAAACGTTGTCCGCCAGCTTGGTCAAGCCTGCAAAAGCTGGATGAACGAGCAGAAAAGTCAGAAGCAGCGCGGTCAATACTGTAAGTTTTTTCATGGATTCCCTCTGTGGTCGGAACATCATGCCCTGCGGGCAAAAAAACAAAATCAAAACCCTGGGGCTGCGCCCCTAGACCCCCCTTGGGGGGCAGTAAAATCAAAATCAAAGTCAAAATCAAAGTCAAAGTCAAAGTCAAAGTCAAAGTCAAAGTCAAAGTCAAAAGAAAAACCTTGTGGGCTGCTGCCTCCAAACCTCCGCCGGGGGGGATGATCCCCCCCGGACCCCCACAATAATTTTTGCCAAACTTTGTTTTTC
>JACSDG010000018.1 GCA_015660855.1 Magnetococcales bacterium | reverse complement strand
CGGGGCCGGTTTTTGCCCATATGGTGCTGGCCGATTAAATCAACCGGGCCTCACCCCGTACCCAATCGGCCCTTTTGGAAGCCATGGCGGAACAACAGGTGAGCGTTGAAGGTCAGGTTCGCCCCTTGCCCACCCCGTTTTTTGTCGTTGCCACCCAGAATCCAGTCTTGTTTCATGGGGTCTACCCCCTTCCGGAAGCCCAATTGGATCGCTTTGCCCTCTGTTGCTCCCTGGGATACAGTTCCGAAGAAATGGAAATGGCCATCCTTTCCGATCAAATCGCAGGCCATCCCTTGGACAACATTCAAACCTGCATTCAACTCCAGGATGCCCTGTTTATTCAAGAAACCGTGCGCTTGATCCGGGTGAGCGATGAAATCAAACGCTACATCGTCACCCTGACCGCCAAAACCAGAAAGTGGCCAGGGGTCCGCCTGGGAGTCAGTTCCCGTGGAGCCATCGCCTTGATGAAAATGTCCCAGTCCCTGGCCCTGCTGGACAACCAGCCGTTCGTGTCCCCGGAATCGGTGCATGAAGTAGCTGTGAATGTGTTGGCCCACCGATTGATGCTGGATGATGACGCCCGTTTTTCAGGCATTACGGGGGCAAAAATTATCGCCGACATTTTGGCAGATACCCCGGTCCCCGCATGAATTTTCGCATCAGTCGTTTTTTTTGGCGTGGAGCTTGGCGCCTGTCTTTCTGGAGTCATTGGTTCACACAATCGTTGACTCCCATGGGAAAGCGGGTAGCGGCGGCAGCGTTTGTTGGTGCCATTTTTGGTATCAATACCGAACTGTCCATGGTTTATCAGTTTTTTTCCATCACCGTGTCTTTGTTGTTTTTTTCGATGATTGCCGCTTTTTTCATGCGCGTCCAACTGGAGGCCCATCGCAGTCTGCCGGCCCAGGTGATGGTGAATAAACCTTTTGCGTACGAACTCAGGTTGCTCAATCCCACCGGCGTGGTGCAAAAAGACATTGTCATCTTTGAAACCTTTCCCGATCCACGTCCCCATTTCGATGAATTTATGCAGGCCCGAGGCGAACCGGAAGAACGTAGCCGCAATGCTTATGATCGTTGGGTTGGTTTTTATCGTTTCAATCGACTGACCGAAAAAAAACGGGGGATCCGGGTGGAAATGATCCGCCTGGATTCCATCGATCCCCATGGGGAGGTCCGTTTGCGTCTGCAAGCCACAGCCACCCGAAGGGGTGGTATCCATTTTTCCGGCTTGTCCGTCGGTCGCGCCGATCCCCTGGGATTGTTTCGCCGTTTTACCCAGTGCCCGTTACCCGGAATGGTACTGGCCGTGCCAAAAATGATTCCCTTGCCACAACATTTTCATATCGCGGGGGGACGCAAACATATCCCCGGAGGCATCACCATGGCGGTTCGGGTGGGGGAACAGGATGATTTTTTTGCATTGCGGGATTATCGTCCGGGAGACAGCCCACGCGCCATCTTTTGGCCTGGCTTGGCCAAAACCGGAAAACCCGTCGTCGTGGAACGGCAGGAAGAATTTTTTACCCGGCATGGCCTGGTATTGGATACCCTCAGCCTTGTCCCCGAAGCGGTTTTTGAAGATGCGGTATCCGTGACCGCCTCCCTGGCAGCAGGACACGGTCACCCCGATGAATTGCTCGATTTCATGTTTGTCGGCCTCCAGTCCTGGCAATTCACCACGGGCCGTGGCTTCGGTGGAACCCAACGCATCCTGGAAATTTTGGCCAATACCCAACCGCATGTCGATCAACCGTTTTCCCTGCTGGCCCACAGGGTTCTGTCCCAGGCCAAACGCTTCAGCAGCATCATCATCGTCCTGATTCATTGGGATCGGGATCGGGAATCCCTGATCCATTCCCTGCTGGCCCTGGGGTTGCCCGTCCGGGTATTTTTGCTCCAGGGTGACCACTCTTCGCCGCCCGCAATCGCCCTTCCCAACAAAACGCTTCCAGGTTTCCATCTGCTGCGTTCTGCAACGATGGGGCAAGGATTGAAATGGTCATGAACTCCCGCAACCATGCAACCCTGCTTTTGGGAACTTCCCTGTTTTTTTGGGGGTGGCTGACCGGATGGATATACCTTGCGGCCCTTCCTGGGGGATTGATGATCTTTCTGTCCTTGACCAATAAAAAAATGGTTTTTGGGTCGGGGGTTTATCAAAAAGCTTTTTATTTTAGCGTGCTTTCGGGAATTGTCCTGGGCGTCTGGAGTATGTTTATCCAAAAAGAAGAAATTTATGTCATGGTTCTTTTGCGTCTGTCACCCCTGGTTTGGATGCCATTGGCCCTGGTGATGGCCCTTGATGCCGAAACAAAAGTGGCTCCCGGCGTTTTTTTTTCAGGTGACCTGGCATCCGCCCCCGCGACGAAGTCGCCAGGATCACCCAAGGAAAATTGGTTTTATTGGTTTTTTTTCGCCTGTATTCTGGCCACGGGGGCGGCGCGAGATCCCCATCCCTGGTTTTTTCCCGGAGCGGTTTTGTTTCTGGCCGGTGTCATGGGACCATGGCGGGTACGCCAGGTGGGGTGGTCGCATTGGTTCATACTGCTGGCGATAGCAACGGTTGCGGGATACCTGTTACAGACAGGCCTGTTCAGCCTGCAACGCTCCCTCATGACCAACCTGCCGCAATACCTCGGCCAATGGCTTTATCAGAGCAAGGAAGACTTTAATCATCGGCATACCGATATTGGCGAAGTGGGTCAATTGAAATTGTCGGGTCGTATCATGTTTCGCGTCCACCATGAAGGCCCTCTGTCGCCGCCCTTGTTATTGCGGGAAAACACGTATGATTCCTACTTTGACGGCGGATGGAGTCAAACCAGGAGCAAATACAGTTTGATCCCACCCGCAAGCCCTGTCCATACCTGGGTTCTTGATGAAAAGGCCAAAGCCGAAAATCAGGCTAGGCGGGTGACCATGCAGCAAACCGTTGTCAACGACCAGGGATTGCTGCTCCTTCCCCCGAACGCTTTGCGAATCGAACATCTGGATGTCGCCTTGTTGGAAAAAAACCGCTTTGGCGTTCTGCGCTATCGCGACGGTGCCCCAGCAAAACCCTGGACCATCGTGTACACCCCAAAGGGTACGGAATACGTACAGGAAGGACAGTTTGCAGATACCGACTTGAGGATACCAGGGCCAGAAAAGATGGGGATCGACCAAGCATTCAAGGAGGCGGGATTGGAAGGACAACCCCATGCTCAGGTCATCCAAAAGTTGCATCGGTATTTTCTGGATCGCTTCAGCTATTCCCTCGACTTGGCCGATCATTCCCGGTTCAGTACACCAGTGACCGCTTTTCTTCTGGGGTCGAAGCAGGGGCACTGTGAATATTTTGCCACGGCTTCAGCGTTGTTGCTGCGTCGGGCCGGCATTCCGGCACGTTATGTGTTCGGATATGCCGTCTCTGAAGCAGATTCCCAAAAGGGATGGTATCTGGCACGCCAAAGAGATGCCCACGCCTGGACTTCGGTGTTCATAGACGGACAATGGCGGATAGAGGATTTTACCCCGCCCGACTGGCGGCAGTTGGAAAACGAAAACATCAATGGTTTACAATCCCTGTTGGATTTGTTTTACACGCTGACTTTTAAGATATCTCAATGGATTCAGGGGGGGTCACAAGAAACGCGCTTGGGGATGGTGGTGGGGGGGCTGGTCGGTCTGGGAATGTTTCATTATTTCCGAAGCAACAAAAGAAAAAAAACATCGCAGGCCAACCGCCATCCGCGAAAAAGGATGGAAATTTCAATTTCTCCGGGAATGCAGGGGGCAACATCACCCTTTGCCGCCATTATCAGACATTTGGAGCAATCCGGTCCCCCCAGAGATCCCGCCGAGCCTTTGTCGGCATGGATTCTGGGGCGGCAACGACCGGAACTCCTGGATCTGTTACGCCAACATTATCAATGGCGTTTCGATCCTTCGGCCATGAGTGAACAAAAAGCCCTTCGTTTCAAACATGAGGTCGCGGCATGGATGCAGCAGGAAACAGGATAAGGCAAACCACGCATCCGACATGGCCCCCCTTCCTACAGATCCTTCTTTTCCGGATTCATGGCCTGTTGCATCGAGCACAGGAACGCAACCGGGGCGAACCACATGCGCAAGAAAAACTCGGGTGCCACCATGCCGGGGAGGGCGGGGAGAAGCGGGGCGGGCTTCACAGGGTTGACCATCGGGGCCGGTGGTAAAAGATCTTGTCCCTTTGCTGGCATCGTTGCCATCTGCGCCAATGTTTCCAAACGCTGTTCCATGGCCACGAATCGTTGTTCCAGGATCTGGGGGACGGGCGGTTGCTGCGTTTGTTCGTTTGGACGTGTTGCGATCATCTTGATGATCTCTTCCAAACGCAATTCCATGGCCACGAAGCGTTTTTCCAGAGAGGCCAGTTTGTCGCTTTGGGAAAACTCCGGATCGGCACTTTCTTGAGCCGCCGATTTGGTGGTGGCGTCCATCTGTTTTTTTAGTTTGGCCAACGTCGCTCTGGGTGGCATACCGAATTCCTTATGGAGTTACTTGAATTGAAGGACGAACTGCCCCAATGCTTCCATCTCTCTGCATGCGGGAGAATCGGGGGCATAGCGATCAATGGTGCTGCCAGCGATGACGCATTCGGCCAGGACAACCCGTTGGACAATATGGACCGAGGCGACTTGGCCCTCCATCGCCGCCAGCGTTTTTCCCAAATCTTTGGCAATAACCGTATGAGTGTTGGTTTTTGACGGTACCAAAACGACGACAGGTTTGTTGTTGCCGTTCAGTTCCCGGGCATCCTGAGCCAACTCCGTCGCCGCTTCCGCAGCCCAGATGTCGAGCGGGGAAGGGGTCACGGGGACCAATACCACGTCGGCCAGGAGGGAGGCGAGCATGGCCGGTTCACGCAATTCGGGTGGGCAATCGATGACGACGATGTCGGCAGCTTCGGCCATGGCCCGTATGTCGGCTTTGACCTTGCGCGCCCCTTTGGTCATATCCAGGGGGTGAACGGTCAGGTGAAAGGCGTCTCCCCCCTGTTTGGCCCAGCGACTGGCGGAGAGTTGCGGGTCGGCATCCATGACGATGGTGTTGAAGCCCGCCTTTTTCAGGATGGCGGCCAGGTTGACGGCGATGGTGGTTTTGCCGCACCCGCCTTTTTGGTTCATGACTGAGATGATCATCCTTAAACCCCTGGCAGATGAAAAAGACACGACCCCATCCAGGTTTTGCCCCCCCCCACACAGGCAAACTCCTCACCCGGCCTCATGATAGTCAAAACAAACCGGAAACACCATGCCGTTTCAGCAAACTTTCTTCTAGACGGTCCTTGGGATTCTCTGGATGGCGGATGATCAGGGGGATGTCCACTGGATGGTAAGAACATCGTTATGCACTTCAAAGCCGCGCAGACGATTAAAAAAACTCATCCCCAGGAGGGGTTGGTCCATGGGGGCGTCATTGACGCTGGCGGGAAGATTATGCAACTCAAGGGAGCCGACCTTGAAATTTTCCAGGCGGACTGGTGCGCCACGAACGCGCCCGTTGGC
Organism: Magnetococcales bacterium; assembly: GCA_015660855.1. Taxonomy (GTDB): domain Bacteria; phylum Pseudomonadota; class Magnetococcia; order Magnetococcales; family UBA8363; genus UBA8363. The sequence continues at coordinate 25,914 of JACSDG010000018.1, read as the reverse complement.
AGTATTGTAGACCTTGGAAAAATCCAGTCTTTCCATGGCGACACCGACCCTGGCGGCAGTTTTCCGGTCGAGAATGATGTCACTGGCACCGGTGTCGGCCAAAAAACGGACACCTCTGCCATTGATTTGGGCATGAATGTAAAAATGTCCGTCGTTGGAGCGGACAAAGTGCATGCGACCCGGTTGCGATTCGACGCCCGAATGGGGAAGGAAAGCCGCCCTTAGTCGTTGTCCGACCCCCGAAAGTTCCGCGCGGAAAACATATCCAGAGAACAGGACCAGCAGCAGCACCAGCCATGGCGCAGTCCATTTGAAAAGGGTGAACGCCCCACGCCAGCGTGACCAGGACAACATCCAACTGAGCAGTCCCATCGAAAACAAGGCCGAGGCGATTTTTTCCTGTCCCAAGCCATCCCAAAGTCCCCCGGTGACAATCCACTGCAACCACAGCACCAGCAGGGCAAGAACGATCCATATGACGATAAAACGTTGTCCGCGACGCATACCTTGATTATTCATCGTGCTTAACGATGGTGTTGGCACCGCCATCGGCCAGAATATCCAGGACGCGCTGACGCCAAAGATGACGGAATTCTTCTCTTTGGGCCGCTGTGGCGCGACGATCCAACACCAGGGGCAACAGATCGCCCATTGGCGCAGCCGGGGGGAAAAAGTGCGGAGAATAGGCCAAACGCACCCGTTGCCGCGTGGATAGGCGTTCAAAGGTAAAAGGTTCGGGGGCCAGCGATCCCGATTGGAACCGGATCAGGTTCATGCGGTTGAACTGGCCCCCCAATCCCTTAAAACCATTGCTGGCCGCAGCTCCGGTAACGAGAGTAAATATCTGGGTGATGGGTCCGGTCACCCCTTCATCCACGCGTCCGGGGACAAAAATGGCAACATCCCCACGTTCCGGCATGGCGTTGGGATAGAGGAGATCCAAAGCTTTTTTTATCAACAGGAAGGCCCCTGCTACCGTTGGGCAGGCGTGTCCGGCCAGCTTGACGGCGTCATCGAAAGTATATGTAAACACCCCCGAACCCGCTCCCAACAATTCGGCCAGGGGATCATGACAGGTGATGGAGGGAGTTTCGGGGAACATCATTGGCTCCTGGGGCAAGGTATTTTAATGCGTAAAAAAAAGGGAGCATAAAAAAGCTCCCGATGTAATGCAGGTTTTTCAAACTGTAGAAACACACCATCCTGCCTGGTTAAGGGAAAGGCGCGGATTGGATTATTTTTTGGCTTCACCATCGGCTTTGGCGGGTTCGGCAGCACCGGCCGGACCGTAGCCGGGACCATAACCGCCCCAACCTGGGCCGTAGCCGGGACCATAACCGCCCCAACCTGGGCCGTAGCCGGGACCATAACCACCCCAACCCGGACCATAACCGGGATAGTAGCCGTTATTCCAGCCATTGTTCCAGCCGTTATTCCAGCCATTGTTCCAGCCGTTATTACCGGAACCATTGGCGTCGCCGCTCATGTTGAAGCCAAAGTTACCCGAGGCGCGGCCATTGCCATTGCCCAACCAGTTGTTGTTGTTGCTCCAATTATCGTTCCAGTTGTTGTAACCTGGACCGTTCCCCCACCAGGCGGATGCCTCATCGGCGGTTATTGCGGCGGCACTGAAAATCAGGGCGGCCATGGCCAGAGTGCCAAGAGTCTTTCTCATGTTTACCCTCCAAAAATTTTTCGTTGATGACAGAGTTGAAAAGATCATGAGTTAATCCGGACAGTCCGTTGTGGGACATCTTTGCCACACATTCGGCTCCTTCCGCTCCCGATCATAAATCAGAATGGTCCCAATGCCAAATGGCAATCAAAAAAATTTTGCGTTCAACAGTGAAACTATGCGATCGGTCGTGCCCGAAGAAGCCCAAGTATTTTCTCCGCCGCCTTTTCGGCACCGTTGCATTCGGGACGCAGAGGAAACGAGGTGTGCAAAAGGCGTTGTATCTCCGCGTGCCACCGACCCGAGGCAAAAGTTTCTGCACCAATTTCCAAGGCTGCGGAGTGTTTCGACAACCACTGACATATGGGATCTTCATCAGGAAACTGCTGACGCCGGACGTAGAGCAACGGAACCCCCATCGCTGCCGAATGGATGGCTATCCCGTAGCCAGGCTTGCTGACAATGGCATCCACCGAAGCCAAAACATCCCCAAAAGGCCATTGCCACATTTTATCACTGCAATGAACATGATCGACGATGGGAAGCTGGGTCTCCTTGAACAACCAATGGTAACGATTTTCCTGAGCGATATTTTCCATGGGAAGAATGTTGGAAGGCATTCCCCCCAGATTGACCATGATCAAAGGTCTGGCATCGTCGGCACCAATACCCAGTGCCCGGCGCAGATCTTGTTTACGCCCCCGTGCCTGAGACACCAAAGGGGGAATTTTTTCGCAACGCGGAAAGGTATCTCCCACGATGGACGGTTCCGGGTGCAAAGCCAAGGTCGCCTTGGCATAGTTATCCCGCATTCGCTGCCAACACGCCCGGATATCGGGATCGTCCAACGAGAAATAGGCTTTGATGACATGGTCCCAACTCAAGGAGGCAATGGCGACGCTGGGGATGTTGAGTTTGTGCGCGGCGGCAATGGTGACGCAAGGAATATCGGCCACCACCAGATCGGCGGACCAAGCCCGAAGTTTGGCCACCTCTGCGTCAACCAGTTCTTCCCAGCATCCCTGCATGGCGATGTAACTGGCACGAGTGGCTTCAAGATCAACCACCAAAGGATCGGTTTGTACCAAGCCAACGTCCCGACCCAAAGGATCCAAAGAGTGGCCGACACGGACAAAATTTTTCACGACCTCCGGATCCAATTTTCCCGCAACCATGATCCGGAGTTCAGGCTCCATGAGCACGAGATGGTCGATAATGGGAGCGACCTGGGAAAGATGGCCATAGCCATGACCCGAGACCGCACAGAAAATACCTGATTTCATAGACCTTTTTCCACAATGGCGGTCCAGGTTCGCCCTTTTTTTACCAATGCGATCAGGGTGTGACCGTTGATTTCACACCATGCCGGCAAATCGCGCTCGATTCCAGGATCGGTAGCCAAAAGCTGAACTTTTCCCCCTCCCGACAGACTGGCCATGGCCTGATCGGTTTTCAGAATGGGCATGGGGCAAAGCAGTCCGCAAGCATCCACCCGCAGGTCAAACTCAAACATGCCAATGATCCGGAAGTTCGTGTGCCGGCAGGGGTGACACTTCGACAATCTCACTCACACCAGCATGTTCCACTTTGAGTTGAACCTTGTCCATATCCTTGCCTTTGCTGTAACGAGCGGCAATACGGCATGCCAACAACCGATCTTCGGGCGAAGAGGTATCCCCCTCCATCAAGGTCAACGGTCCGGCCAGATTCACGGTTTGAATCACGACCCGTCCCTTGCGAAAGCCGGACAGAAACTGATTTTCCGCTTGGTCGCGGCCAATCATCAACTTGAAATGCGGTCGGGGACGGATGTGCCGACCCGCTTTGAGCAAAAGAATGTCATCCATGGAATAATCGCGATTGTCGCGATAAGCCCACAGATCCCGTAATTTGCGGGTATAGTTTTCGTCTGTCAAGAAGCAACAGCCCCCGGCGGGACTGGGATAATCTTTGAGGGCAAATTTTTTCGCCAAAGCCATCTGCGGTTTTCTCCCCCGCCCAGAAAACCCTTCAAGCCGGTTTCGATCCACCCATCCCCGTCTTTCGGGTTCGGTTTCCGGCATGCGCAAAGCGGTCAAAGGGCGCAGCAACCACCCTTTCACCCCCGCTTCCCGGTCGATGACCGGAAAGGTGTCGCGCCGCTGACTCATGGGTCTTTGTCCAAGGACTTCGCCTGAGAATATAAAATGGTAACCCAGTTTTTGCGCCATCTCCCAGGCCTTGGCTACCATGAATATTTTACAATCAAGGCAAGGATTGAGATTTTTGCCATAACCGTGTTTGGGGTTGGTGACGATGCGCACATAGTCGCTGGAAATGTCTACCATGTGCAGTTTGACCCCAAGGGTTTTGGCGGCATGCAGTGCATCATGTCGCGGGGGCGAAGCTCCCACTTTGGGATTGCGAATGGCACCGGTGTGCGATTGGATGCAAAAACCGGTATGAAAATTGACGCAGGCCACCTCAATGCCCTGCTCCATCAGCAAGCGGGCGGCCAAAGTGCTGTCGAGGCCGCCGGACAACAGCCCCAAGGCACGTATGTTTGTTTCGATTGCGGGAGAAGGGTTGGTCATTGCGCCCGCAACCACGCCGCCGCCTGTGTTGCATGGTAGGTTAGAATCATGTCGGCCCCGGCCCTTTTAAAACCGGTCAGGGTTTCCAGAACCACCCGAGATTCATCGATCCACCCCCGTTCGGCCGCCGCCTTGATCATGGCATATTCTCCGCTGACGCTATAGATGGCCAATGGCAGATCGGTAACTTGGCGCAAGGAGGCCAAAATATCCATGTAGGCCAGCCCAGGCTTGACCATGAGCATGTCGGCCCCTTCATCCATGTCCAGTTGCGCCTCAATCATCGCCTCGCGACGATTGGCCGGGTCCATCTGGTAGGTGCGGCGATCCCCGAAAGAGGGTGTATTTTCCGCAGCGTCCCGAAAGGGGCCATAATAAGCTGAGGCATATTTGACGGCATAGGAAAGAATGGAAACACGGCTGAATCCTTCTCCGTCAAGGGCGTCGCGTATAGCGGCAACCATTCCGTCCATCATCCCGGAAGGTGCCACGATATCCGCCCCGGCTTGGGCTTGTGCAATGGCTGTTTGTCCCAACAGTTCCAAAGTTTCATCGTTGGCGATCCCTCCATGCCGCACCGGACCACAATGGCCATGGTTGGTGTACTCGCATAAACAGGTATCGGCAAGGATTATCAGATCTCCAAACGCCCCCCGCAGGGCACGGATGGCCTGTTGAATGATACCCGAATCGCTCCAGGCCTCCGAGCCTGTTTCATCCTTGTGGGCCGGGATGCCAAACAGTATGATCCCCCCCAGATTCAATTCCACGACCCTGCGTGCATCCAATACTGCCTGGTCCACGGAAACCTGATATACTCCGGGCATGGACGCCACAGGTTTGCGAATATTTTGTCCCGGAACAATAAACATGGGCTGTATGAGGTCACGGGAATCCAGGTGCGTTTCCCGCACCAGGTCACGAATGGCCCCGTTGATTCGTAAACGTCGGGGACGGCGGATGGGAATAGGTGTGGACATGTCCGGTCTCTCTAGAGGCTTGTTGTCAGTGGGGCTGCAACGGTCAATCCCCACATAGAGAAAAAAGTGCCTGTCGTTGCGTTACGCGTTTTCTTTCGGGCGGTATTAGACTAACATTATCTCGTCGCCTGAGCCAACGTGCTTCAAGGGAGCATGGTACTTCGGGGCGGTTCTGTCTGGACAGACAGAAAACGGAATCAGATCCGGAAAGAGTGGTCCATGGCATATTTAATTGGTGATCGTCTGCGAGTGGCAGGGCGAACGGATGTCGGGTGTGTTCGCACACTGAATGAAGATTTCTTTTCCATCGATGATCGGGCGGGTATCCTGCTCGTTGCCGATGGTATGGGGGGACACGAGGCAGGAGAGGTCGCCAGTGCCAGAGTCGTTGATTTGGTCCGAAGCAGCTTGGCCAAGATCGTGGATTCTCCTCCGGTTTCTCCTGTCGCCGCCCCTCTCCAACCCACGGACCATGATCACGATGACCCGACCCTGGATGAGATTCCCAATCCCGTCCTCCACATGGTCCGTAAGGCTCTTCATGCCGCTAACGCCGATGTCAATCTGACCAACCAGGACAGAGGTTTTGAAAACGGAACAGGAATGGGAACCACCGTTGTGGGACTGTGGTTGCCGCGTTTCAGTGACAGTCCCGTTGTTTTTCATGTCGGTGACAGCCGCCTCTATCTTTACCGCAACCCCAACCTTGCCCAGTTGACCCAAGACCATTCCATGTATCAGCACTGGCTGTCCATGGGGAAAAAGGGACCGCGACCGGCTCAGAACATACTGCTCCAAGCCATCGGACCCTCGAAAAATTTCAACCCCGATGTCCATTTTCACCAGATGGTCAAAGGTGATGTCATTTTGCTCTGTTCCGACGGACTGTACGGCATGATCGGGCAGGATGATCTTGTCAGGCTCCTGGGCAAAGTCAACGAATCCACTTTGGATGAGGTCAGCCAGGAACTTATCGAACTGGCCAAAATCGGCGGAGGTAAGGACAATATTACGCTGATTGTTGGCATCTTCGTCAGATAGTTTCACTTTGGAACATTTTTGTCAGGCCCGCGAATCGATAAAGAGAGGCTGTCATGGGAGTGCAAAATCAACTGGCCATTATGTTTTCCGATATTGCTGGAAGCACTAGGCTGTATGAGGATGTCGGCGACACCAAAGCCAGGGAATTGACCTCCCGATGTATCGACCTTATGAAAAAAATCACAGGGGATCACCAGGGGGTTGTCATCAAAACCATCGGTGACGAGGTCATGTGCACCTTTCCCTCTGCCGATCTGGCTGCCGAAGCGGCGGTCAAAATGCAGGAAGAAGTTAAAGAAAGCCAATACGAATGGGGGACGCAATTGCGTATTCGGGTGGGTTTTCACTTTGGCGAGGTCATCGAAGAAAACAGTGATGTTTTTGGCGACGCAGTCAATGTGGCGGCACGGATGGCGGCCCAGGCCAAAGCGGACCAGATTATCACCACGGGTGAAACTTTGGACATTATGAGTCCCCATTTGAGTGTCGATGGAAGGGAATTGATCCGCACACAAGTCAAGGGCAAGTTGGAGCCGATCCGCATTTGCGAGTTGACCTGGGGTGAAGAGGAAGAGCTGACCATCATGGGGGGAACGTCCGGCGCGGCTTCAGCCCCCACCACCGAGGTTATCAAGGCGGTTTTTCAGCGCAAGGAAGTCGTGGTGAGTGCCACCTCGGGGGCTGTAAGCATGGGGCGGGGCAAGGACAACACCTTTATCGTTCCTGATTCCATGTCTTCGAGGAACCATGCCAAAATTGAACTGCGTCGCGGTCGCACCTATCTTGTGGATCAGAGTACCAATGGCACCTTTGTGTTGACAACCACGGGGGAAAAATTTTTAGTGCATCGAGATGAGCATATTCTTTCGGGCCAGGGAGTCATTGGTTTGGGGCGTGCGGTCCATTCCTCCGATCCTTTGGCGGTGCATTTTATGCCGGTGGAGTAATATCAGGTTTGCAGGCGGCAGCCCCCCAAGATTCTTCTTTTGATAATTTGGATAAAAAGCTTCATGCCTATGCGGGGTTGGGGGCGAGGGCCCCCAGGATTTTTGCCCGCAGGGCATCATGTTCATCATGTCATGACCCGATGGGGGTTGTGCGTTCAAGGAGAGTTGACGATGCCGCTTTTGGTTTGTCCCAATTGTAATGTTGGCATGTTGGTGGTGCAAAGATCGGGTATCGAGTTGGATACCTGCCCCCAATGTCGGGGGGTGTGGCTTGATCGGGGAGAGCTGGAAAAGCTGCTACAGCCCATACGCAATGAAATGCAAAACCAGGAATCTTCTGGGGGATTTCCCAAAGATGCCCCTCCCGCTGCCTATCGCCAAAACGCCCCCCAAACCAGACATCATGACCACAGTCACGAATCATCACAACACTACAGCCATGGCAAAGATAAACATCGTCGCCGGGAGAGTCCCTTTGAAGCTCTGTTCGATATCTTTGATTGATGACGGACAGCTGTAGGAATTGAATATATCGGAAAAATAATGTTTGGTAACAATCATTGTAAAGATTGAACCGTATCCAACTTTGTGAACATGAAGTTTTTTGCTCGGGGCTTCGCCCCGATCCCCACCGGAGGGGGGGACTGAATGGTCACCCTTTGAACAACATCGGGATTTTATGCGACGACTCCAAACGGTCATATTTGCTCTGATTGTCGTCATCGGCACCGGAGTACTAGCGGCGTTGTGGCGCTTCTGGCTGGAAAAACTACTGGATCCCTTACTGTTCGGTAGGGGTCATGACGCCAGCAAATCCTTTGAGAACATAGAATTTATTGGCGTCTCCATGGTGTTTGCAATCCTGGCTATACTCCCGGCCGGGCTGTTCGCGAATCGTGCGATTCGCCGCCAGGGGCAGGCCGAGGAGAAACTGCGACTCTCTGACACCATCATTGAACACGCCAACGAAGGGATCATAGTGACGGATAGCGATAATCGCATCGTTTTCGTTAATCCGGCCTTTACATCCATCTCAGGCTACGCCGCTCAGGATGTCGCGAACCGTACCCCGCATATACTTGCCTCAGGTCGTCACGAAACATCGTTTTATCAACATATGTGGCAGGAAATCATTTCCAGTGGTCGTTGGAATGGGGAAATTTGGAACAAGCGCAAGGATGGTGCGATCTACGTCCAATGGCTGTCCATTTTTACGCTGCGTAATGCCCGTAATATTGTGCAATACCATGTTGGTTTTTTTAGCGACATTACGGAGCGCAAGAAACATGAAGAAAAAATCGCTTGGCAGGCCAATCATGACGCTCTCACTGGATTAAGTAATCGCAAATATTTTCTGGACTGTCTGGAGCGGAGTGTGTTAAACGCCCGTTTACATGGGCTTCGTTTGGCTGTGTTGTTTATTGACTTGGATGGTTTCAAGTTGGTTAACGATACCTATGGTCACGAAGTTGGAGATCTGTTGCTAAAATGGGTGGCGGAACTGTTGCAAAAAACTGTGCGCCGTAATGATGTCGTGGCCCGCATGGGAGGCGATGAATTTGTCGTCATGATCGAAATTAGCGGAAATGCAGACGCAAAACTGGTGGCCAATAAGTTGATAGAAACGTTATTGTTGCCGCAGCGACTGGCCGGGCATGAGATCCACTTTGGTGCAAGCATTGGTGTGGCTCTGTTTCCTGAGGATGGTCAGGAACCCTCCGATCTGTTGCGCCGGGCGGACGAAGGCATGTACGCCGCCAAACAGGCAGGTAAGAACACATGGCGGCGTGTTGAAATTCAATAATTCATTGGCAAAAATTATTGTGGGGGTCCGGGGGGGATCATCCCCCCCGGCGGAGGTTTGGAGGCAGGGCCTCCAAGGTTTTGTTTTTGAATTTGAATTTGATTTTACTGCCCCCCAAGGGGGGTCTAGGGGCGCAGCCCCAGGGTTTTGATTTTGTTTTTTTGCCCGCAGTGCATCATGTTCCAGGTCTAAAGTCCCCCCGCCGCTCTGAGAGCCGTCGTAGTAATGGCCAAGTTGTAGAGTATTTGGGAAACATCCTTCCAGAAAGCCATGGGGGCCATTCTTTCAACGTCCATGGGGACGACGATGGTATCGCCCGGACCGATGTTCATGGAGGATCCGGAAGAAAACCATCCCACACCTGGAAATCCTTTATTTTGACTTACTGAGGAGACGCGACCATCGGCGCGGACGACATAAACCCTTTCATCATCGGCACTTCTGGAATAGCCGCCACTGGCCTGGATATAGGATTCCAGGTCTTGCTCCGTCAAAAATTGATGCGAGGTGGGAAAATAAACCTCGCCCATGACAGTGACTTCATCATTGCGCTGGGGAATGATGAGGTGGTCACCGTCTTGAAGCAGCAAATCGTGGGGACCACCGGGATGTTTCACGATTTCTCCCAGATTGATCGCCAATCGCCCAATGGGTTTGGTGGTCTTCAGTTTGGCGATAAGCTCAAGGATCATACCAGAATCAGCGGCTGAGGCCTGATTCTCTTTCATGAGCTGTTTGTTGAACTGGGTTTGAATCAAATGGGTCTCCATCCGGGAAATCAGGTTTTCGTTTTCCCGTCTTTCTTTTTCCAGGAGTTTTTTTCTGGTAAACACCGCAGCCTCCGGATAGGCCAACTCTGAAAGCCCCCCGGCCCTTTCCAATACCTGGGTCATTTTTTCCCCGGGCTGGATGGGATAGACCCCTGGGAAGCGGACGTTGCCTTCAATCACAACCGCATTGATGTCGGCCCACTTGGGATTTTGTTTGATGATGACAATATCATAGGGTTGCAGCGGCTGGTCGGCCGAGGGATCCCCCTGCATGATATTGAAAAGATTGAGCTTGGAATGGTGCATTTTGGTCGTCTGATCCGCATCGACCTTAAAGTGGGAAATCTCCGCTTCCAGGTGGTAAGCCGGCTCCGACAAACCGCCGCCTGCCAGCAACAGATCACGGATACGCATGCCGGACTCCAGAGGGTATCTGCCAGCATAACGAACAGCACCGCCAATTTGAATGATTTGGGCCGGGGATTCTTTGGTGGCCTGTTCCTGCAATTTTTCCAGCACCGGTTGCAGCAGAATCTGACGTGGCTTGACCGGCCTTTCTTTCTCTGGTCGCAGCTCGTCTTTGACCGTTTGACGAAGTTCCCGCTTCTTTTTCAGCAACTGGAGCAGCCGGTTTTGGTTCTCATACAGGACAGGATCGACCAATTGATTGCGATAGGCTTCCTGGTTTTTACCTTCAATGGCCTCGGGGCTGCCGTTTTTCAACAAAAATCCGACCAGGACGTTTTCCATTTCCTGGTTTTCAAGGGCAATGTCTTTGGCCTCGGAATCAGAATCCAAATCCGTTGACCGTGGATAGGATTTGTTTCTTTTGTTGTCTTTATTTAATATTTCATTGTCAACCTGATCCTGCTCATTGTCCTGATCCGGGTTCTGGTCATGGTTCCTATTTTTAGACGGATCGCCACGGGTTCCGGAACTTCGCTGGTCGGAATCTTTTATACTGTCAATGGACCAGGGATCAAAGGACTCGGATTCATCCGAGTTGTCTTTTGTTTTTGCATCGTAGGTCTCATCAAACAGAATGGACCGATCTTTGGCTTTATGTTGTTTGTTGCGGCTTTTCTTGGAAAACGGGTTTAACTTGTCTGTATTTTTTTCGTCCAGACTGAACACGAGCACTTGGTCTTTGGGTTTGAGGGCAATAATTTTTTCTGTCCCTTCCAGTCCGAGGATATCGCGCAGGCGAACGGAAAAGGGTTGAATGCGTCCCGTCTGATCTGACCGGACGATGAGGCAATAATCCATGTCGGTGTTGCTATGAATATCTCCGGCGGCGGTGATCAGTTGTCGCAGGTCCATGTTGTGGGCAAAGGGGTACTCACCCGGGAAACGCACGTTGCCGACAATGGTGACCAGTTTGTCAATATTGTTGTACCTGCCCTGATTTCTCAGTTTTTCCACCACCGTCTGAACATTTTTGGAATGATCGGCCCCCAGGCCAAACAGTTGAATCTGATCGTTGGGTTGCAGGGGGATGTTATCGCTCGATGAAGGATCCAGCAAAGCCCGTCCCAGATTGACCGACAGCGGTTCGAGTTGACGGTTTTTTGGGTTGGTACGCACGACCAGGAGGTGGGAAAGGTCGGTTTGTGGCAACAGCATGGAAGGATCATGGATGATGTCGCGCAACTTCATCCCCCGGGTCCACTGGAAGACACCGCCACGTTCGACGAACCCCATTAGGGTGATGGTCTCTTTTCTTGAATCGGAGGCGGGCAATACATGGATGATGTCGCCCGATTTGACTTGGGTTTGCAGATGGCCCTGATTCTTCAGGTCAAGATCAAGGATGGTGCGATTTTTATTTTTGTCGATCCGTTCGATCTTGATCATTTGGGCATTGGGCAGAAGACCTCCCGCCAACTGAGTGATTTCGTCAACGTTGTTCTCTTTGGAAATTTCGTAAACGGCCGGTTTTTTGACGGTGCCGGTCAAGGCGACGGTATTGCCAATGGTGGGGACAAAGATGGTATCGCCATCCTGGAGACGCAGATCGCCATCGCTTTTTCCTCCAATCAACACCGTGTAGAGATCGATATTTTTATCCGGAGAACCACTCCTCTTGACTTGCACGTTGCGCAAGGATCCTACAGGGAGGATGCCGCCGGTTTCCAGAAGAAACTGCATCAGGGAAGTAAGGGACGAAGTGTGGTGCGTTCCCGGATTCTTTACGCTGCCAAGCAAAAAAACGCGGATGGAGCGCAAGGTCGATATGGACACATGACTCAGCTCAAAACCGATGAGCTTTTGCTTGGTTCGGCTGGCAAGCATGGTTTTGAATTCGTTGAAACGCAGCCCAGCGGCGGGAACTAATCCGATGTCCGGAACAAGGATCATCCCTTCGCCATCGATGACGACTTCAACTTCTTTAAGTTCTTTTCCGGTAAAAAGCAGGCGAAACGCATCACCGGGACCAAGGACATAGTCACCCGGAACCGTAGTTACGATATTTTTCTCATTGGCGGTCACCGTTTTTTTAAAAAGATTCTGACCGAACAATGGCAGATCGTTGGGATAGGTTTCCGAATAAAACAATTGTGTATTATCAACTTGTTCGTAATGGTCCGACTGGGGTGTCCCGGGGGGTGGGGTTTGGATATTCTCCAACCCCGGATCATTGCCTGCCTTGATATTCTTGGGGCGGGTATTGGCCGAATCCACATTGTTCTGCATCGTTCGCAGTGTCCTTGGGTCGGTAATGTCATTGATGGATCGGCCTGAGAGTGAACTGAGCGTTAAAGCATTGGACTTCAGGGCAAATGAAAAACAGGCGATTACAATGCCGATGGCTAAAACAGTTTTCTTCATAGTTTCATTCTCTGCGGCTGCGATGGGGTCAGAATTCTCGAAAGATTATCGCCTTAAATGCAATAATTGAACCAATAATCCGGATCTGTCCACATCCTGGAACGCCTTGCCATGTTTGGCAAAAAATATTGCGGGGGGCCGGAGGGGAATGTCCCCCCCGGTGGGGGGCAAAGCCTGCAAGATTTTGGTTTTTGCCCGAGGGGCATGATATTCTTGTCACCCTCGGGTGTTTCTCAATCTGTCACTCTTGTTCTTGGTGGAGGATCCATGCGGGCCTTGGTGCAAAAAGTCTTACAGGCATCCGTATATATAAACGGTGAAGAAACAGGCAGAATCGATCATGGTCTTCTGGTCTATCTGGCGATCATGCGTGGCGACAGTAGCGAACAACTGGAAAAAATGATCGGCAAGGTGGGGGCACTGCGCATTTTTCCCGATAGGGAAGGAAAAATGAATCTTTCGGTCAAAGATGTGGGGGGGGGCGTTTTGGTCGTGTCACAGTTTACCCTGGCGGCCGACATGCGCAAAGGAACCCGGCCATCGTTCAGCCAGGCAGCCGACCCCGCAACAGCCAGCGATTTCATAGACGCCTTCTGCAAAGGTCTGCGGCAACAACAACTACCCGTGGCAACAGGGCGTTTTGCAGCCGACATGAAGGTTCATTCCATCAATGATGGGCCGGTCACCCTGTGGCTGGATTTTCCCAACACTAAAGAAAGGCCGGAATCGCTGGCTATCTGTGGTGATGCTCCTCCGTAACCAGTTGTTGCATACGGGCGATTTTTTCTGCAATCACGGGCAGAACGTGTTCCTTGATCCGCTGCACCCGGTCCAAATCCACATGTTCCTGGGCATGCCGTTCCTCTTCCGAAGCATCGGCCATATTCTTTTTATGTTTCCAGGTCAGAAGCCATGCCAGTTCATTCAGAACCTCAAATTCATGCCGAATGCTTTCGGGCAATTGATAGTCGTGATAGGACTTCCCCGGCACGACGGGATGGATATGCCGTTGGGCCAAACGTCGGAGTGCGACAGGAATCCATTCATGGAACTGTTCCCACATCCCTTTGCGACAGCACGTCAATTGTGAATGGATGGTCTCCTTGATGAACGTTCGGGCCGTCTCCTTATCGTTTTCCGTCAGGCTGTCGAATTCTTTCAGATCAAGGAAGGTCGCAGTGACAAACGCTGCGGTTTCCCCCTCGTTTTGCTCAAATCGGGACATTACCATTGTGTCGGGGCTCCTTGATGGGCGCACAAATGAATTCTTCCGCAAGCCTTAGGACGGCACCTAAAGCGAAAAATACCGACTCATTTTTTGGATTCGGTTCTTTCAACCCGCGAAGAAAACACATAACCCAGGCTGCGTACGGTCTTGATCAATTCAGGGCTTTTGGGATCGTCACGCAGACGCCGACGCAAACGGCTGACCTGCATGTCGATGGTACGGTCATAAGGTTCAATCTCCCTGCCGTGGGAAAATGTCAACAATTGATCCCTAGTCAAAATCTTGTTGGGATGATTGAGAAAAACCCGAAGCAGAGCGAACTCTCCCCCACTGAGGAAAATTTTATCCCCTGCGGGGGTGTAAAGTTGGCGCGTCGGCACATCCAGGGTCCAACCGGCAAAGCGATAAAGGGCACCGGAATCGTCCTCGCTGACATCATCGGGCAGAGCCCTGGAACGACGCAGGACACTCTTTACTCGTGCCAAAAGTTCACGGGGGTGGAATGGTTTGGGAATATAATCATCGGCCCCCATTTCCAGGCCAATGATACGGTCCATTTCTTCGCCTCGGGAACTGAGGATGATGACGGGAATGTTGGAGCGTGAACGCAAATTGCGGCAGAGAACGAGGCCATCTTCATCGGGAAGCATCAGGTCGAGGACGACGAGATCGACCTTTTGCCGATCCAGGACGTCCTGCAATCCCTTGCCGTTATGGGCAGAGGTGACCTGGAACCCATTTTTATGGAAAAAGTCGCCAACCAGTTTGCAGATTTCAGGATCGTCGTCGACAACCAGTATGTGATCAGATGCTGCCATGGCACCTCTTGGGCGATGGTCTGGACTGTTGGCTGAATGGCGGACGAAGTATCATACGTAGACTATTTCAATGTTGCCAAGATAATCGACCAGTTGCCGAATACAATCGTGGATTTCTTGGCGATCCTGAACGTGGGCCGCTTGCTCGATCCGGGTTCCCAGGTCGGAGATGAGTTGAAAACCATATCCGGCCCCCGATCCTTTCATGCGATGGCCCATCATTTTCAAGGAGTCAAAATCGTTTTGTTCCAGTGCCTGCGGGAGGAGGACGCAATCTTTTCCCCGGTTTTCCAGGTATCCTGGGGCAATATCTTCGAGATCCTTGTCTACTTTGATGACCAGTTTTGCCTTTGTTTCCAATGGTAGGCTCCAAAGTTTGGCTGGAAGGGTCCGTAATTGAAGGTACGGAATCGTCAACCGGGGCGGGAGACGTTTACGGGAATAGGTACCCCTGTCAGCCCGACCTCCCGAATCTTATAGTACTCCAACCAGGAGGCTCTTTCAAAGGGGGTTTGCCACGGGGGATCATCTTTGGTCGGGTAGTCCTCGGTTGGTTTTGAAAGCTTGGGCCAGGGCGGCGATCATGCTTTCGGCATGGGGTCGCTCACAAACCAGGTCAACGCGAATGCCAGATATTTTCATGACTTGGGCGGTGGTGGGAGACAGGGCGGCCAGGATGGGTTTTGTCAGCAAGGATTGTTTTTTGGCTTCCGGCAACAGGCCGAAAAAAATTTGTGCCGAGCGACCGCTGAAAAATGGGATGGCATCCACGCGTTGATGTTCCAAAAGTTCGTGAATGTCAGAATCGAGCCGGCATGCGGGGGCCATTTTGTAGGCAGCGACCCGTTCCACATTCCGTCCCGCCTGGTGGAGAATTTCGATCAGTTCTTCCCGACCTTCTTGTGCCCGGAGAAACAAAAACCGGTCTTCGGGCAGGCTGGCATCAAGAATTTCCATGGCCAATTCGTTGCCACCCACGGGATTTTTTGGGACGATCGGATGGTTCCCGGCCTGGATCAGCAGGGCAGCGGTCTGGTTTCCCACGGCGTACATTTTTGGAATGGGATGTGGGGCGCGGGGCAGATCAAGAAAGGCCCGGACGGCGTGGACACTGGTAAAAACGATCCCGGCATAGGGTCGGAGGTCGGCAACGGCATGCAACAAAGGTTCGGGATCGTCGGGAGGTTGTTTTTCCAATACCGGGGCCAGTTTGGCGATGGCACCATGGCGTTCCACCAGTTGGGCGGTGGCAAGGGCCTCCGGCAGGGGACGGGTGATCAAAACAAGTCGCCCGGCAAGGCCCGTCGATGGCTCCGGGTACAAAAGATTCATGGCGTTTGTTCCTGGCTTTGTTGAATCAACCCGGCCAACAGTTGATCCGCCCCTGAACGCAACAGGTGTTCGGCCAGTTGGATTCCAAGGTTTTCCGCTTGGTTGGCCAATCCCTCGACCACCCCTGCAACGCAGGTCTGGCCATCCAGGGAAAAAACGCGGCCTGTAATTTTCAGTTGGTCGCCTTCCAGGGTGGCATGGCCGGCGATGGGGGTTTGACATCCTCCCTCCAAAGTTTGCAAAAACGCCCGCTCCGCCAGGACGCATTGGCGGGTCGATGGGTCGTTGAGGGGTTGTACCAGGGCCAGGGTTTCCGGATCGTCGTCACGCAACTCGATTCCTACCGCCCCCTGCCCATTGGCGGGGAGCATCTTTTGAAAATCCAGATATTCCACAACATGCTCGGTCGTTCCCAGACGTTTGACCCCGGCGGCGGCAAGGACGATGGCTTCAAAATGTCCCTCCACCAGTTTGTTGATGCGGGTGTTGACATTGCCCCTGAGGGAAAGGATGCGCAAATCGGGACGCAGGGCCAGCAATTGGCTTTGACGCCGCAGTGAGGAGGATCCCACCCGTGCTCCTTGGGGCAGGGCATCCAATCCAGCATAATTTAACGACAGCAGGGCATCGCGCGGGTCTTCCCGAGTCAGGATGGGGCCTAGCATCAACCCTTTGGGAAAATCTACCGGGACATCCTTCATGGAATGAACCGCCAGATCACAACGACCATCCAGAAGGGCGTCTTCCAGTTCCTTGACGAACAATCCCTTGCCTCCCACCTTGGCCAGGGGGACATCAAGTATTTTGTCGCCACGGGTTTTAATGGGAACCAGTTCCACGACCAACGAGGCGTCGTTGGCTTCCAGTCGGGTTTGAACCCAACGGGCCTGCCACAGGGCCAGGGCACTGCTACGGGTACCAATTTTCAATTTCTTTTGGGCCATGGGTGGCTTTCTCCAACGACTGTCTTTAAGGTGGGTGGACAGGTTGTACACTTTCTGTTCACTGTAGAATAGACTTGGAACTGGATCGGGGACAAGGGGATGATCATTCTGGGATTGGAGTCCAGCTGCGACGAAACGGCGGCGGCCATCGTGGAAACGGGCGATGGCGCACGACCGGGAGATGCCAGAGTGTTGGCCAGCGTGGTGTTCAGTCAGCTTGCCGAACATGCTCACTATGGCGGCGTAGTCCCGGAACTGGCCAGTCGGGCCCACATACGCCATATTGGACCCGTGCTGAAAGAAACCTTCCAGGCGGCACGGTGGACACCGGAAAAATTGGATGCCGTCGCGGTGACACAAGGTCCCGGCCTCATCGGCGGTCTTTTGGTCGGATTGGCCGTGGCCAAGGGAATCGCCCTGGCGGCGGGCATCCCCCTGGTGGGTATCCATCACATGGAGGGGCATTTGTTAAGCCCGTTTCTGGCCGATCCCCTGCCAGACCCCCTGGATTTTCCGTTTGTGGCCCTTTTGGTTTCGGGGGGACATACCATTTTGCTGCATGTCCGAGGACTGCAAGATTATGTGTTTTTGGGGCAAACACGCGATGATGCCGTGGGGGAGGCCTTCGACAAGGGAGCCAGACTGTTGGGCTTGGGTTATCCGGGCGGTCCCGCCATCGAAAAGGCAGCCCGCCAGGGCGACCGGCAGTGTATCGCCTTTCCCAGAATACTGCTGGACAAAAAAAAATTTGACTTTTCCTTTTCCGGCCTGAAAACCGCACTCAAAGTCCAACTGTCGCGGCAAAAAACCGGGGAAGTCCCCGAACATGGCCTCCACGACGTGGCCGCAGCCTACCAGGAGGCCATCGTTGATACCCTGGCCTTCAAAGCGATTGCAGCCTGTCATCACGTCGGTTGCCGGCGTCTGTTGGTGGCGGGTGGGGTGGGGGCCAACCTCAGGTTGCGTGAGCGACTGGGCGAGGTGGCCGCTGCAAAAATTGCCCTGTTTTTTCCCCCTTTGTCTCTGTGTACCGATAACGCTGCCATGATCGCCCTGGCCGGATGGGCCAATCTGCGGCAACAACCCAACCCGCGCTGGGACTCCCTGGATGCGAAAGCCCGCTGGCCCATCCAGGAAATTTGTGCGGATGGGGTTTGATGCGGTAAAATCATCTTAGAGGAATCCCTGGAGTCAACCTCTCTTTGAAAAAGGCCGGATTTTTGATGGACCCCAATGCGCTGGATCTCCAGCACGTTTCTGTTGTCGGTGCCGGTTCCTGGGGGACCGCGCTTGCTTCGCTGCTTGCGGAAAAATCCCAAACGGTAACCCTTTGGTGTCGTGAAGCGGAAGTGGCGCGGGGAATCAATGAAACTCGGGTCAATCCGTTGTTCGTGTCCGAACACGCCCTGCCGTCCAACATCCGTGCCACCACCCGCTTGCAGGATGTGGCACGTAACCCGTTACTGGTGGTGGTGGTGCCTGCCCAGTTCACCCGTCCCCTGCTTGAATCCCTGCGTCCCATCGTCCGTAGCGATTGTGTGTTTATTTCCGCCTCCAAGGGGATCGATGTGGAAACCTTGCAATTGATTTCCGATCTCTATCGGCAGGTGTTTGGTCAGGCTGGCTTGGAACGGACCTGTTTTCTTTCCGGCCCATCCTTTGCCCGCGATGTCCTGGCCGGCTTGCCGACGGCGGTTGCACTGGCCGGTTTTCGCGATGAACTGTTGCAGAGGCTCCAACATTATTGTTCCAATTCATTTTTTCGCATCTACCGTACCGATGATGTCGTCGGCCTGGAACTGGGTGGTGCCCTGAAAAACGTCATTGCCCTGGGGGCGGGAATCAGCGATGGCCTTGGGTTCGGTCACAGTGCCCGTGCGGCACTCATCACCAGAGGTCTGGCGGAAATGATCCGCCTGGGGGGGGCCATGGGGGCTTTGCCCAGCACCTTCGCGGGTTTGTCCGGTTTGGGAGACCTGTTGTTGACGGCGACTTCCGAAAATTCCCGCAATCGTTCGGTGGGATATCGTATCGGTCGGGGTGAATCTCTGGAAAAAATACATATCGGTGCCGGAGAGGTGGCGGAAGGGGTGCGGACAGCCCAGGCGGTTTACCATTTGGCCCGCAAGCACGCCATCGACATGCCCATTGCCAACGCCGTCTACGAAATCCTTCATGAAAACCGTCCACCGCGATCTGTGGTATCGGATTTGATGCAGCGAGATCTCAAAGGGGAAAGTCGATGATGAAGTTTCAAGCCGTTTTGCCCGTCCTCCGGGTCTATCCATGACCGCAACTGCACCACCGCCCAGCATCAATGCCCAATCAAACGACAATCGGGTGGGAACCATGTTTGTCGTGGGGGTTGCATTGCTGTATGGCGTTTGGAACCTGTTCGCGGGTGATTTTTCCGGTTTCAGATGGGGGTGGGCCATGCTGGTGGCACTGCCAGGATTTTTGTTTATAATTCTGGCGATACGTCGTTTGCTGCGCCCAGGATGTAAAATGATCCTCAGGATCAATCACGGTGGTGTCACTGATTTTCGCCTGGGTGACCATGCGGTCCCATGGCAGAATATCGTCGGGGTGGAAAGAATTGAGGGCTGGATGGGTCTGTTGCTGCCCGCAGTGCTGCTTCGCGTCGTCCCCCATCGGGATCTCCCAAAGAATATGACGGCGTGGTGCAAAATTTTACATTTTTCGTTGTCTTTTTTGTTTCCGGAACGGTTGATTGTCCTTTGCGCTACCCTTGACGTCAGCTGCCGCGACATCCATAGGGTGATTCTGTCGCATCACCACAAAGAACATTGACACTTTCGGTCTTTGGTCTGCGATCAGGGAAGACGGTTCAGGGACAACTGGGTTCTGGTTTTTGCCAATGACGCCTGTGCGTTCGGGCAGGGGGGTTGGGCAGACAGTTCCTGATGGACATGTTCTTCGGCCTGACGCGGAAAGGCGTAGCCGCAGTCGATGCTGCCACCCCATCGGACGACGTCGTTCAAGTCCTTCTGGTCCAGAGGAAAATGTCGGCACACGGTGGGACGGAGGGAAGAGTGATAAATCATGCACAGGTTGTCTTTGGACAACATGGGGCAGCGATACAGAAGCTGACAACAAACGGCGCACCGATGACATCCTCCCTGTCGCAAGGCTGTTTGTTGCGCCAGGGTGTGTGGGCGGAAGCGTACTGTCAAGAAACGGCGTATCTTTCCCAACAGCAAGTGTACGTTGAACCGTTGAATAGGCACGAAACTGTCCCTGGGCACGTAAGAGGGTGGTTGAACGATGGGGGGTATCCTCGTCGTTTTGATTCGGTCGGCGATACTATCCTTTTGTCGAATGAAAGGAAACGGCATCCCTATGCCATGGGGCAAAAACAAGGTTAAAAAAAATCTTTGCTACGGGGATGTGGAAGGGGGCTTGACGTTTTCGGGTCAACGCTGATGTCATGGGGTTCGTTATTGACAGTTGGAGTGGGAACACGTTTGGTTTAATGCCTTTTGGTCCAGGAGAGGACGCGGTCATGACTATACTCGGGTCGGCGCAAGCACCCCACGGAGATTCCACGAGAGGGATCCACCGTCGCATTGCCGAAGAAATTGGAGTTGGAGAGAACCAAGTGGCAGCGGCGGCGCAATTGCTCGATGAGGGAGCGACGGTCCCTTTTGTCGCCCGCTATCGCAAGGAGGTTACCGGGGGGTTGACCGATACCCATCTGCGCCTGCTCCATGAACGTCTGGGGCAATTGCGGGACATGGAGGATCGGCGGGAGGCGGTACTGCGCAGCATTCGCGAACAGGGCAAGCTGACGCCCGCCTTGGAGGCCTCGATTCTGGAGGCCCAAACCCGAACCCGGATTGAAGATTTGTATCTGCCTTATCGCCCCAAACGGCGCACCAAGGCCGCTGTGGCTCGCGAGGCGGGATTGGAACCCTTGGCCATGATGCTCTTCAAAGATCTTTCCCTGCACCCGGAGCAGGCTGCCGTTCCCTTTGTCAATGGTGAAAAAGGGGTCGCGGATGTGGCTGCGGCCTTGGAGGGTGCTCTGCATATCCTCGCCGATATTTTTTCGGAGGATGCTACTCTGATCGGACAGGTTCGCGAATCCATGTGGGATGAGGGGGTGATGCAATCGCGTTTGGTCAAGGGCAAGGATGCGGAGGGGGAGAAATTTTCTGATTATTTCAATTTTGACCAGCCGGTGAAAAAACTTCCTTCGCACCGGATATTGGCCCTTTTGCGTGGTAAAAGCTTGGGGGTGCTGCGGTTGGAATTGGAACATGCCCAGGATGTGGCGGCCCAGGGGAAAAAACTTTCCTACGGTGAATTTTTGCTCTGTCGCCATTTTTCCATACAGGACAAGGGACGACCGGGGGACTCCTGGCGCATGGAGGTGGTGCATTATGCCTGGCTGAAAAAGATGAAGCCGCACATGGCCACCGATCTGTTCAAACGCCTGACCGAATCGGCCCAGGAGGAAGCGGTTCGGGTTTTTTCCACCAATTTGCGTGATTTGTTGCTGTCGGCCCCGGCGGGTATGGTGGGGGTTATGGGATTGGATCCGGGTTTGCGAACCGGGGTGAAGGTGGCGGTGGTGGATAAAACGGGAAAGGTGCTGGTGACGACGACGGTGCATCCCCATCCCCCCAAAAATCAATGGCAGGAAGCCAAGCGACGCTTGGCCCTTTTGGCGAAGGAATTTGGTGTCGGATTGATTGCCATCGGCAATGGAACGGGATCCAGGGAAACCGACAAGCTGGTGGCAGAACTTAAAAAAGACCATCCCGAATTGAAGGTGGAGGGGGTATTGGTGAGTGAAGCGGGGGCATCGGTGTATTCGGCTTCCGAGTACGGGGCCAAGGAGTTGCCGGACATGGATGTTTCTTTGCGTGGTGCGGTGTCCATTGCCCGACGTTTGCAGGATCCGTTGGCGGAATTGGTCAAGATCGATCCCAAATCCATTGGGGTGGGGCAATACCAGCACGATGTGGATCCCCGGCATCTGTCTCTTTCCCTGGATGGGGTGGTGGAAGATGCGGTGAATGCGGTAGGGGTGGACGTGAACACCGCATCGAAGCCCTTGCTGGAGAGGGTTTCGGGGTTGAACGCCAGTTTGGCGGCCAATATTGTCAGTTTCCGGGACAAAAATGGCCCCTTTCGCAATCGGCAATCCTTGAACAAGGTTCCCCGTTTTGGGGCAAAAACTTTTGAATTGGCTGCTGGATTTTTGCGTATACAAAATGGCGATACTCCCCTTGACTGTTCCGCAGTCCATCCCGAATCCTATGAGTTGGTGGAACGTATTTTGAAAAAGACCGGATTGTCTTTGGTCGAACTGATTGGCAACCAAAAAGTGTTGCGTGGTCTTTCGGTGACTGGTTTTGTCGATGCGCGCTTTGGGGAGCCGACGGTTCGGGATATTTTTCAGGAATTGGAAAAGCCGGGTCGTGATCCCAGGCCGGTGTTCCGGACCGCGACGTTTAAGGAAGGGGTGGAGGATCTCAAAGATTTGCAACCTGGGATGGTGTTGGAAGGGGTTGTGAGCAATGTCACCAATTTTGGGGCCTTTGTGGACATTGGTGTGCATCAGGACGGGTTGGTGCACATTTCCGCCATGGCGGAACGCTTCGTCAAGGATCCGCGTGAAGTGGTCCGGGCGGGGGACATTGTCAAGGTCAGGGTGGTGGAGATTGACATCAAGCGCAAGCGTGTTGCTTTGAGCATGCGCCTAAACGACCCCGTCGAACCCTCCCAGCAGCCCAAACGGGGTTCATCCAATCGTCCGCAGGTTGTCAAGGTCGAGGAACGTGATTTGAACGACAACGCCATGGCGGCCGCCTTTTCCAGGGCGGTGAAGCGACCATAGATTAGGAATCCATTGCCGAATTCAGGTTGGAGCCTGAAACGGGGATATTTTAGCCTTTGACTTTCTGACTTTCTGACTTCACGATAACTCATGTCGAGTGAGACCCTGTCTGGGCGGTCGGAAGGATTGTGCAATATGATCGGCTCGTTTCTCCCCTATGTCCAATGGAGATTGAAGTCGTTTTCGGATGACAAGGGTGGAAGTGCACCCAAGGCTATTTCTGTCGAGACGCCTTTCACAGATGAAGGGCTATATGGATGATAAAGGTAGAATCTCGCTTCCTAGATGATGACTGTTATTACTCAACAGGTGATTTTGGCGTGGTTACAGCCGAGGGTGGTCTTTGCCTCAAAGGTCGCCAGAGGGATACCATCAGAACAAGGTGGGCTGATGGTTTCTTTGGCCGAGATCGGGGAAGTGGCACGGATGAGTGATGAGGTTCTCTCGGTTGCTGCGATCAAGGTTTTGCATGAGTTTTATGGTGAAGACTATCACCTTTATGTCACGTTCAAGGATCACCGCAACATGAGCGCAAGCAACCCTTCAGGCATTGACGATCTTGTCAATTCTTTGCGAGCGTTTTTCGTGGAGCGGCTTGTCTAGGTCAAACGGCTTGCGAAGATAGTTCCTATTGATAGTATTCCTCTGACTTCGAGCGGAAAAGTTGCCAAGGCTGAACTTGAGCTCTCTCTGACTCGTTCAACAGGACGTTAAGGTCCATGACACAAGATTCCATGTTTCAAATCTCTGAGGTAATGTCCGACATACCTGAGGCTCAGTCCATTCTGATTAATCAGATTGTGTATGAGTTGAAAAGGAAGGGGCATAATCCGACTGTACTCTCCCTTGGAGAGGCCTACTTTGACATCCCGAAATTTGAGTTTGGGAAGACAGATTTTGAGAACGGGTATCATTACTCGGATTCCCTTGGAATTCCTTCATTGCGGCAGAAGATTGCGAACTACTACAAAAGTCAGTATCTTGCCGATGTGGATGCGGAACGCGAGATGATTATCACAGTGGGTTCCAAAGCGGTGATCTACATGGCGATGAGGGTTATTCTGAACGCCGGAGATGAGGTGCTTATTCACGAACCCTATTGGCTTAGTTATCCTGCCCAGGCGGCAATTTGCGGAGCTGTTTCCAAGTTTATTCCGCACTATGTTCCGGTTGGCGAGTTTGAAAGTTATTTCACGGCGAAAACGCGCATTCTTATCATCAATAATCCGAACAATCCTTCCGGAAAAGTATACTCACGTGAAGAGTTGCGGACTCTTCGTAATCTCTGTCGGAGTCGTGGCGTTTATTTTTTGTGTGATGAGGCTTATAGTGACTTTACCTTGGAGAAACCTTTCGTTTCCGCAGCTACAGATGCAGGTGATCTGGATGGACTGTTGGTGGTTAATTCGCTTTCAAAGAACCAAGGTATCTCTGGCTGGCGTATAGGTTATCTGATTGCGCATCGAAAATTTATAAGTCATATGTTGGTATTAAATCAGCATCTGATCACGTGTGCGTCCACAGTCCTTTTGCAGTACTGTGACAGGAATTTTGAAAGACTGCTTGAGATTACTCTTCCCCAAGCCAGAAAAATGGTTGAGAAGCGGTCGCGGATCGCCAAAATGATGGATGATCTGAAAATAGGATATCTCCCTGGTAGTGCGACTTTCTATTTTCTCGTTTCCATCGGTGATTTTCCGGGTACCAGTGAAGAGTTCGCGGTTCGTCTCTTGTTTCAAAAACATATTGCGGTTGTTCCAGGGACGGCCTATGGTGACAGCACCAGTCGTTATGTTCGGCTTTCTGTCGGAGCCGAGTCGGAGGAGCGTATCTGGGAGGCACTTCAAGTGTTCAAGGCGGTAACGCTCGTCGGGAGTCTGGATCCTCTTGATATTCTTGCAGTCAGTGAGCGTTTGGGGTTGCGGTCATCGGTTGCTGGGTTGATTGGAGGTCAGCAAAAGCGTCTAAAATAAGGACGTCATGCCCTGCGGGCAGGACAAAACCTTGGGTGCTCTTGCCCCTAGGCCCCCGTAGACTCTTTTGGTGATGATTATCCAAATGTGTGAATTGGTATGAAACGAAGCTCGAATGCAATGGTCCCCCCCGTTAGCCGTTGTTTTGACATGAAATCCCATGAGGATTTTATTTGTCTCTCCATGGACAAAAATCCCCTGCATGCGGATCCCCAGGCAGCCCGTCGGTTGTTGTTTGGTCGGCAGGTAGTTCACGGAATTCATGGTATGCTTTGGGCCTTGGACAGACTTCCTGAAGATACTGCGGGCGGTTTTCCAAAAATTTCTGAATTAAAATGTGAGTTTACAGGATCGATTCACATCGACGATCATGTGGCGTTGAACTGGGTTGAGGGAAATCAAAGTGGATATAAAGGGTCTCTATTGGTTGAAGGAAGGGTGGTCACTAGGCTGGTAGTGGAGACCGACTCGGGTATGCGTTCCGAGGGACCGAAAATTCCTGGACCGCCGCCAGAACCGCTTGTCTGCCGGGAAGTGCTTGCCGAAGATTTGGCTGGATGTTCTGGAAAGGTTCCTATTGGATTCTCAATGGATTTGGCTCGTAAGCTTTTTCCAAGGTTGGTAGACAACCTTTCGTGTGCCCGGTTTGCATCTCTACTTTCCGCAACGCGTCTTGTTGGGATGGAATGTCCTGGACTGCATTCCATTTTTTCCGGTTTAAAGGTCGCTTTCCACGAATGGGATGAGTTGCTTTCTCCGCAAATGGTTTATCAGGTGGTGTCATGGCAACCCAATACCGGCTTGATCAGGATCAAGATTCAATCTCCCCAGGTTCAAGGAACATTGGAGTGCTTTCACAGGCCTGCCCCTAAGCTTCAGCCTACGATGTCTGAAATTGTTCCCCGAGTGAAACCAGAGGAGTTTGCTGGCCAACACGCCCTGGTTGTGGGTGGTTCAAGAGGTTTAGGAGAACTAACCGCCAAAATTCTCGGCGCAGGGGGAGCACAGGTAACCATTACCTATCACACCCCTGTGTGCGGAACCTGTCAATGAAAATGATACACTGGGGTGTAAAAAATTAGTGTAGATCCCCAGCGACTGACCTACCTCGGACTGCGTTTTTTTAGGCATGGT
>JACSDG010000166.1 GCA_015660855.1 Magnetococcales bacterium | reverse complement strand
TGACTTTGATTTTGATTTTACAGCCCCCCAAGGGGGGTCTAGGGGCGCAGCCCCAGGGTTTTGATTTTGTTTTTTTGCCCGCAGGGCATCATGTTCTTCAAGGGATCCTTGGCCCTCGGGGCATGATGTTTCCCTGGGGGCGGGCGGTACCAAAGGGTTTTAAGAATTTAAATGGCATCATGCCGTATTCGACAAGGATAACCGATGAACACATCATCAGCCGTCGCCCGGGTTTCCAGTTTGCCTGTCCGGGGAAAGACCGGGAGAGGTTTTCGGCATTTTCTCAACGAAGCCCTGCGTGCCCCCCTGTTGAGTGCCGAGGAGGAATATGAACTGGCTAATAAATATCGTTTGGGGCAGGACATCGAAGCGGCGCATCGACTGGTTTATTCGCATATTCGTTACGTTCACCGCATTGCTAGGGAATACTTAAGTTACGGGCTTGGCTTGCAGGATCTCATGCAGGAGGGGACGGTGGGATTGATGCAGGCGGTGAAAAAATTTGATCCCGACCGTGGCAGCCGTTTGGCAACCTATGCCCTTTGGTGGATTCGTGCCGCTATCCACAGTTTTATACAAAAATCGTGGCGCATGGTACGCATAGCCACGACGCGTGTCAAACGGGAGCTTTTTTTCAAGCTACGTCAGGTCAAAGAGGACGCTGCTCCGCTCACCGTGGAAGAGGCCGAAGAACTGGCTGTGTATTTTGGTACCGATGCTGCCACCGTGCTCGAAGTGGATGGTCGGATATCGGGTAGCGATGTCTCTTTGAACCAACCGACGATTAACGATTCTACGGAGCAGATTCAACGTCTTGCCGACGAACGCCCCAACCAGGAACTGGTTGCCATGGAAGCCCAGCGCAATCGCCGGGTTCACCAATGGGTTCAAAGCGGTCTCGAATCTCTGCCTGACCGCGATCGCCTCATTCTGGAGCAGCGTTACATGGCTCAAGAACCGAAAACTCTCGAATATCTGGGGCAACAACTCCACCTGAGTCGTGAACGGGTACGACAATTGGAAAAACGGGCCATGGAAAATTTAAAAAAAAGCCTTTTGAGCAGCAAAAATGGCGAGCAATTGGTCAATGAAATCGCCTGCTGAATCTTCCAGGCTCCATTGGGATTCCGAGGTTTTGATTCATTGGCTTGAGTTGCGATAATCTCCGTAGGGCATGATGCTTTTCGGGCAAAAATCAAATCCACTGGTTAGCTTTCTTCGGCTTGAGCGAAATGGATACGTAGTTCGATCCATATGAACCACTTCCTGGGTAGCAGAATGGCAGATCGGGTTATTGAATGTCAACACGCCCTAACACGACAAGTCCACCGATGGAGTCTTTCCAAACGCATCTGCCTCGGTAAGAGGGCTTTTCTTCACCGTTCAGGAATATTTCAGAATCTTCCATTATAATTTCTTTTTTTGCCAGGGACAGTTTTGCATGATTGGAAAAGATGCGTATTTTTTTGTCTCCACGGTCAATGATCATTGTCAATGGGGTGAGGTCAATAAGATCATTCATGAACATGTGTTTGTTTTTTTTATCATAGAACATCCAGAAGATTCCATTTTGCATGTCTGAATGGCGAAACGACAAAATGACATCGTGAAATACAGGTATTTTTATAAGGTTAAAATCAAAGAAAAACAGTTTCTTTGGAGTTTTTGTTATTTTACCGACACTGAGTTTCAGTACCTCATTTTCCTGGTCGAAAAATTTGAAATCATAATAGCCATCGATTTCACTGGATGGGGCTTGGTTCAAAGTGGTGGAATATTTAGAAAAACTGATGAGTGTTATTGAAATCGAGAAAAACATCATACTGGCAAACAATACCTGCAATAGCCTGTAAGATTTGATTCTTGTATTGTCCGATTCCAGCCTGCGGACTGGCCATGATTGCATGTCGATGGTGATCATTATCCCTCCAGCAAAAGTAACCGTTGAGTCCCCCCCTCTTTTTCCAAGGTTGAAACTATTGTGGGGGTTAAGGGGGATTATCCCCCCAGATTCCCGCAACAATTTCAAGCCTAACGTTAAGAGGGGGGACTGAATGGTTACCCCCCCCCTCTTAACGATCTTCCAAAATTTCGCGGCTATTTTCGTCTTAACCACGATTGGTAAAGATTCTTTGAGTTGTTGATCCCACCCAAAGTCCAGTCCACAGAACTCTTATCAACATAGGCACCTTTGGCTTTGGGGACCAGACTATTTATATCGAGACTCCCCGAAAAAAGACGACTCAGATCCAAAGTGAAGGAATCAGTCATGGTTGTGATGTCCGTGTTCCCATCTGCGGCCGATATTAAAGAAGGAATGACTTTCTTTGCCACGGGAACGTCTGCGCTTACAATAGTGAAGATTTCTTCGTAGCTGCTCT
This sequence comes from Magnetococcales bacterium, assembly GCA_015660855.1. Taxonomy (GTDB): domain Bacteria; phylum Pseudomonadota; class Magnetococcia; order Magnetococcales; family UBA8363; genus UBA8363. The sequence goes on along the minus strand of JACSDG010000166.1, from coordinate 4,779 downwards.
TGGGTTCAGCGATGGCAGCATCTATCGCTTTGTCTATAGTTCTCAAGGACGACAGATAGTGCGATTTGGAATTGTCGAGAAACTCCTGGCTTTGATATTTAATTTTCTCCAGAGTAGTCTTGTTCTCAGAAATGATTGTTTCCAGGGATTTTTTATTCTTTACAGCGTCATCGATATCGAACTGCCACTGTAATGACATGGTTCCATAGAGGCTGCTTAAGGCACCATGATAATACGCCTGTGCGATAAGGACGTCAGTGTAATCTACCTCGTAATTTCTCCCCTTGTAGGAAAAATTGGTTTGGAAGGAGGTGGAAACTTTTTCAAGCTCTTCCAAAGCACTCACTATTTCACGCCGGACAAAATCAACAATGAAGGTGCGAACATCACTGCCGGTAGCGGACGAATCGCTGATTTTGGATCTTCCCTCGACAGTGTTTGGATCTGGACAGGAAACAACTTCCCAGTCCATGCGCAACGTGGTTGAACAACCCGCACTATCCAGAAGGTCGCCAGCCGTGTTGACGGGGCCGGTCAACTCACCGTCGTAGCCAATATCATATCCCAAAACTGCAATACGTGTGAGGGCATGGGCAAACCGGGCAATGTCAGCTTGGTTGGAGGAATCACTCCCAATTTTTTTGACTGCGGCAGCAAAATAGGTGTTGGCGGCAGTAACGGACTCGGCCGATAACAGGGCGACGAGTCCCTTTTTGTTGAGTTCTTCCAAGGTCAGCGAGTCGTTGCTATCAACATTCGTTTGGGGTAAATCTTTCTTTTGTGCCGATATTTTTTGCAGAGTCGTTTGATTCAAGGAATCCAGGCTCTCCTTGGAAACCCCTGACAAACTGACGGCATAGCGCTTTTCTTTGGAGGTGTCTCCATCATCGCCGTCGTATTCATCGGCTATCATGACGGCACTGCCGCCGGTTGCCCCGTAAATGATGGTAAAATTGCCGTTCGCGGTGTCTTCAGTGTAGAAAAATTTGTCAAGGACTCCGTCCATCCCTTTCCCAGATCCGGCATCGATATCACCACCCATGAGGTTATATCCCTCACTGGAAATTCCAAGACTGTTTTGCAAATTTTTTTCTTGTTTGGTGACTTTCGATTCCAGGGTTTGTGCCGAACTGAAAGATGAGTCGGAGCCTGGTACTGGCAAGTCGAAAACAGATTTTGGCGATTTTCCCAGGGCGTTTGCCAAAATGACTGTCGTCAAAGGTGTTATGTTCACCGTACCGGAAGCTGAAGCTGTGGAGTAATACTCTTTGGATCCGTCAACGACCTTGACAATATAAGGCCCCTCCATGGTCCCAACGCTGGAACTCTGTAGTTCCGCCCTATACTTGCCTTGGGAATCCGTCGTCGTTGAAAGTGTTTTTCCCTTGACATCCCTGACGGTTACAGTCCCGTTGGCGATGGCCGCCCCTTTGGCTGCCGTTCCACTGAGAGCGGCTGATGAACCGTTGCCGCCGCCACCAATGCCAGTTCCACCTCCACATCCCGTTGCAAAGCCAGTCAATACCAGCGCGGCCGCAACAGATAATAATTTCTTATGTCTTTTTACAAACATTTTTCTCACCTTTCACAGTATGACGGAAGACGATCATTTCAGGTCAGTACGAAGGTTCAGTCGCAAAACTTACAAGGAAGAAAACGACAACTATATCTCTTCAGATGTGGCTGTAAAAATATAAAGCGTCAATGACTCGCGCCATGGCCGAGCAGAGATGATAAAATTTTAGCGGTTATTGGTGCTTTAGTTTTCTGTGCTGTTCATCGTCAGAACCTCCCCGCAGAAATTAAAGCAATTATTAGGCCATGTTATTGCGCTGATCACTTTTCCGACCCAAGACCGATCCATCAAGGCGTCATAAACTTCAACCAAGTCGCCCGGCAGGATCCCTGGCCGATGGACGCAGGCCAAGGTCACTTCCTGCAAACCGGAATCCTTGTCCGTGAACGAGGTAACCATGCGGATCATCGCATGGTTCAAACGTCTTGAAGCCGGAATGGTTTGCAGAGAAAATACACTGGTGGTGCGACAAAACAGTCAGGCCAAAAAGAGATGTGTTTTATGATGGCAACATGATTAGTTTGACCAGTCTGCGTCAAAATTATGTTTGTACCTAAGTGTCAATCGGATGGCTTGAATTTCCTCCTGCAAGCAGCGTATAACCGTTCAGCCCCCCCTCTTTTTTTTAAGATGGAAACTATTGCGGAGGTTCCGGGGGGAAAAGCCCTCAAAGTTTTGGTTTTTGCCCGAAAGGCATTACGTTCCTGAATTGACGCCCGAAGGGAGGGGCATGGTATGAGTTTTACTGAGGTTTTGGCGGTCATACCCGCCCGGTGGAAATCGCAACGGTTTCCGGGTAAACCTGTCGCCTTGATTGCCGGGGTGCCCATGATTGTCCGTGTTTGGCGGCAGGTGGCACAGGCGAGGATGGTGCAGAGAACCGTTGTTGCCACCGACGACGAACGCATCGTTGCGGTGTGCAGAGATCACGGCATAGATTGTGAAATGACCTCTCCCGATCATGCCACCGGGACGGACCGGTTGGCGGAGGTGGCTTCGCGTCGGGAGGCGGGGGTGTATGTCAATGTCCAGGGAGATGAACCAATCATCCAACCTGAAAGCATCGATGCGGTAGTCACCTGTTTATTGGCAGCGCGGGAACGTGGTATTGGTATTTCAACAGGCTATATCGAAGGTGCGACCCCAACACAGGAGGCGTCTGCCTCTTGTGTGCATTTGGTCCCTACCGTGGACCAATGTGTTTTAACCTTTTCCCGTCTTCCGATCCCCATGAGCTTTCGTGAACCGTTTCGTCGCAACGTCCATGTGGGGTTGTTCGCCTTTACCGCATCGGCTCTGCGTCAATTTGCATCGTGGGAGCAGGGACCGGTGGAACGGGCGGAAAGTATCGAATTGATTCGTTTTCTTGAACATGGACAACGAATCTCCTGCATACCAATCCCTGCGGGTAGCGTCGGCGTTGACCATGTCGAAGATATTGCCCGGGTGGAAGCGATTCTTCAAAAATAATCCCAACGAAATTTCATTTGGTTTCCTTCGGTTGGAATTTCTGACCATGCCCTTTCGTGAAAAAATTGAAATCAGGCAGCTGGATCTTGAACTTCATGGAAGTTGCAACCTTAAATGCAGGATGTGTCCGCATGTTATTGGGCGGGAACGGGATTTTTTAAAAAAACTTCCCTGGGCGGTGTTTGAAAAAATTATCGACGATGCCATGGCGTATGGCGTTCAATCGGTTTCCCTGCATGGATCAGGAGAACCTACTTTGAACCGGGATATGCCGGAAATGGTCCGTTACATCAAGGATAAAGGGGTTGCGTGTGTCGCTTTCACCAATGGTCTGAAATTGGATGAGGCTTTGATTCGCCGCCTGATTGAAGCTCAAATCGATGTCTTGCGTGTTTCTGCGGTAGGTTATGACCGGGCCAGTTATCACCATTGGATGGGCAAGGATGCGTTTGATCTGGTTCGGGAAAATGTTCGACGGTTTGTCCATCTTAACCAAAGCTTGGGAGGCAAATCTGAGGTTCATCTTTTCCATCTGCTGACGCAGGTTGAGCAAACGGCGCAGGAAATCCGTTGGTATCGGGAACATTGGGTTGAACCCACGGGGGCACTGGCTGAAATATGGATGATGCACAACTGGTCGGGCGGAATGAAGGGGCCTTATGACCGCAAAAAAATGCTGGGTTCGCCCCAGCGTCGTTCCTGTGGTCGGTCGTTTTCCCCTCTTTTGCAGGTGCGTGCGGGTGGACTGGGTTCGCATCACGGTGCGGTCGTGGCTTGCAGTTTGATCCTTGGCAGAGATTCCCAAGGAGTTCTTGGCCATTTGGATACGCAGACCATCCGTGAGGTGGTTTCAGGGGAACCCTACGAAAAACTGCATTCTGCCCATAGGCAAAAGCGTTTCGATGACATTCCTTACTGCCGGGACTGTGATCAACTTTATGATTTTTCAGAGTCTTTGGTATGGACCAATATTCCAGGCCGGGTCTATGGTGAATCCAAGGTTGCCAAAGGTGTTGATCATCGAAAATTTGTCTTGACGATGGAGAGTCCTTCACCCCCATAGGCAATGAAGCCTTAGGGCGTGTTGACATTCGATAATTCAATCGGTCATTATGCCACTTGGGAGGTGGCCAAATGGATCGATTGTTGTTGCGAGATGATCAATGGGAGCAAATTGTACCCCTTTTGCCAAAGAGGCGAGGCGATCAAAGGAAAATCGCTGAAGATTACCGACTCTTCATTGAGGCGGTTCTTTGGGTCGTCCGTACGGGTTCGCCTTGGCGTGATTTGCCCGCACCCTTTGGTAAATGGAGCAGGGTATACAAAAGGTTCTCCCGTTGGGTTAAAAATGGGACATGGAAGTTCATTAATCAAACGGTTATCAACGACCCAGACCTTGAAGCATTGATGGTCGACAGCACAATTGTTCGCGCTCATCAGCATGCCGCAGGGGCTGAAAAAAAAACGGCCCTCAAGCCATTGGCCGGTCCAAAGGAGGACTGACAACCAAGATTCATGCCGCCGTTGATGCTTTGGGCAACCCTATGCGATGTCTTTTGACTCCCGGTCAAGAAGCGGATATTAGCCAAGCACATGCCTTGATTGATGGAATGGACGCTGACATGGTAATCGCCGACAAAGGATATGACGCAAACCATTTTATTGAGGCTATCGAGACCAAGGGAGCGCAGCCTGTCATTCCACCGAGAAGCAATCGTATCAATCCGAGAGAG
>JACSDG010000165.1 GCA_015660855.1 Magnetococcales bacterium | reverse complement strand
GGAACTTTGTCCAAAATTTGCAAGAAAACAAATGCCTCTGTGCCACGGAATTTGCAACGAGAACGGGATCAGGAAGTCAGTGGGCTTGCAACGTAACAGGGGGGAGAACCTCCCCCCAGACCCCCGCAATAGTTTCAACCTGTTAAAGAAAGAGGGGGGGGGGGACTGAACGGTTACCATCGTTCGGTTCCAAATCCTTGACGTATCGGAGCAACCCACAAGGTTTTGATTTTTGCCCGTAGGGTATCATGTTCTTACTCTTTTTGAATGTTATAAAAATCAGCTTCCTTGTTTGATAATCGCCCCGATTCTATTTGTTGGCGTATTTCGTGGGTATTTACGCGCCGCCAGCCGCCCTCCGCCGTTGTTTTGAATCCGAAGTTTAAATGGTAAAAAACCGCCCCGGCGGTTGCAAGCATAAGGACGACAAAGCCGGTTTCGCTCCATCCCCATGCGGGGATCGAAGGTTTGGTCATGGGGGTATGGGCGCAGCGACCACAACGGAGGCAATCGACATGATGTTTGTGTCTGGCTCCGAGGTCGCAATGGTGGAAAAAGCGTTTGGGGAGGTTGTGCTCCAACCATGCCAGACGGTTGCCCAGGGCCAGGAATGCCCCCATGGGACACCAGAAGCGGCACCAATATCGGTAGAAAACCAGAGAAGTCAGGAGGCTTGCGATGGTTAACAGCCATAGGCTGGGTTCCATGTCGAGACTGAAAAAACGCTGCATGGGGTTGAACGAGGCCCAACGGGTTTCACCGCTGACCCACACGGCAACGAGGACACCTGCCAGTAGGATGAATTTAAAAAACAATCCCAGGCGTTCGACCCTGGGGTTGAGACTGCGACCGAAACCCAGGCGGACTCCCAGTCGGGAAAAAAGGCTTTGCAAGGCACCAAAAGGGCAGACCAGGCCGCAATGGATGGGCCCTGCCAGGAGTGCCGCGAGCAGTGCAAAACCGCCCAGAAGCCACCAGGCCTGGTGGTTTTCCCATCCTCCGACATGACCCAACGAACCATTGACCAGGTCCAGTTCGGTCCAGGGAAGGTTGAAGGCAAAGCCCAGGATCAGGACCGCCGCGATTTCAAGCAACAGCATTTCTCTGGGTTTGTTTCTGAAATAAACCATCACGGCCAGGATCAGGATGGTCAGGGCGGCCCAGAAAGAGAGGGGGGGCCAGGACAGGGCGGTCTTTTCCAGAGAGGGAAGTTCATGACCAAACGCTTGATGCAATCCATGAAGTGCTGTTTTTTGAATGGTTTTGAGTGCCGCATTGCGGGTTATGGTGGCTCCGGACAGACCATCCATTCCCAACACTGTAAAACGGGGGTCGTCTGGAGCGATTCCTTTGAATCGTTGCAACCATGGACCCATATCATGGATATAGGCGGGGGTTTCCTGGGAATAAATCAGGTGCGCCCCGCGTATTTTTCCATTTTTTTCCGCAGATACCAACAAATGAATGGGACCGGCATAACCGCGTATGTCGTCGGCCACGGTCAGCGAGGAAAGACTGACGGTGTCGGGTTCTAAGGTGTCGTTGCGACCCACATAATGGAGCCAGGGCGCGGTGATTGTTTGAAAATGTTGGGAACCGGAGACGCTGGCCAGGAGAGAACTGTTGAAAGTCATTTGTTTTTCCTGACCATGATGGCGTGTTAGGGCGGTGAGGACACCCACGCTCAACGTGACGATCAACAGGGTTCTCACCCACCCCTGCCAAGGATAGGATGGGGTTTTGCCCAAGGGTATCCTGGCTCGAAGCCCTGGGCTTTGGATGAGACTCAACGCACCAATGGAAAGCAAAATTATGAAGGCCAGGAGGCGCATGGTTGTTGTTGTTCCCGTCAGGGGGATCATGATCAAGCCCGCTACCCACGCCCCCAGTGCCCCCCCCCAATGGTCCCAGGCATGCACCAGGCCGCTGGTTGCGGCACTGACCTGTTGTCGGTCATGGACCATGGACACCCCCAGGGGAAAGGCGGAGCCGCCAAGAATTCCCGTCACGAAGGCAAGGGCATGGTATGGCAGTTGCGAAGCGGTTCCGGGGTCTGCCTGAAGCAGTTGCGGCAGGATTAAACAAAATATTCCCATCGCTAAGTGAATCCCTATCAGCCCCGATTCCACGGTTCCCCGCCGTGACAGCCACCCCCCCAGCCAGGCTGCCCCCAACACCAGACCGGCCATGAATAAACCGTTGATGACGGCGATACGGCTGAAGATCACCCCGATTTTCATCTGGAAGGAGAGAAGGATCACCAGTTGCGCCGCCATGGTGACAAAACCAAAGCTGGCCAGGGAAAACAGGGCGGTGTTTTGTCGAAAACGTTCCAGGTGGGTTTTGCTTTGGCCTTTCAGGGAAAAAAACAGGATCCACGCCGCAAAAAAAGCCGGTACGCCATAGGGCCAGCCGTCCAGATCTTTGAGCCACGCCAAAAATTCTCCCGCCCCCGATGCGGTAAAGCGACTCCAAAGGATCAGGTTATAGTAGAAGGTGATGGGGAGGGTGTCGGTGTTGATTTCGGCGTTTTTTCCCTCCAGTCGAGCGCGGGTGAAAGCCGCCCGCCCTTCCGGGAGAAGGTCAAAAAAGGCCACCTCGGGGATTGTTTTTTCTGGGGGTTTTATTTTCAGGAAACGTTGGTACAGTGCGGCGGGATCTTGTTCCAGGGGGTGTTGGGAGGCACAAAAGAACAATTCATCTCCCGGCACCAGAACCCGGTGGGGAAAAAGGGTGCCCAGTGTTGCCCAAACCGAGGCACCGAGTCCCGCCACTTCCTGGCCAAGATAATTGGCAGCCCCGCCAATCCGGGTGCAGACAACGCCGTTGGGGGTTAGGAGCGATTGCAGGGCCTGATAAAACTCCAGGGTGTAAAACCGATTGTGCCGAATGCTGGTCGGATCGCCAACGCCGATCACCACTAGGTCAAAATTTTCCTTCCCCTGCCATTGCCGCACCCAGGCCCGGGCATCGCCAAAATCAATATTCAGACGTGTATCGGCCAGGGCCGATTGTTGTTGCGGGTGCAGGTGGGGTTGGAGGGTGTTGAAACTTTGCTGGTCCTCCAGCAATACCTGCACTCTTTCTACGGGATAATCCAACAGTTCGCGGGTCAATCCTTGATGAAACCCTCCTACTTGCAGCACCCGGCGCGGGTTTTGAGCTTGGCTCATGACCCAGGCGGCATCCAACAGGTTGCGTCGTGGGGCGGGGAAAGCGGCGGTGATGGCCCCATCGTTTAAAACCAAACTTTCCCCTTCCAGTGTGGCCAATTCCGTTAGACCATAACGGGTTTCGATGCCTACCAGGCGTTGCAGTTGCGGGTGCATTCCATGAAAACGCAATTCGTCCAGACGGGTATTTAATGCCTGACCCAACGGGGTCAGCAACAGCAATCCCGTCACGATCCCTGCCATTCCGACCCCCTTGTGCCAGAGGGGGGTGACGCCGTTGACAAACAATAAAAACAACACCAGTGCCGACAACAGCAGCATCAGCATTCCAAGGAGGCGTACCGGTTCCAACAGCAGGATGAAGACCACGGTGGCCAGGGTTGATCCGGCCAGTGCCCCCAAAGCCTCTGCTACGAACAGACGGGTAATGGGGCCACTTTTGCCGGGATCGATGGTGCGACAGGCCATAGGGAGGAGTAGACCCAGCAGCAATCCTGCCGGCAATACCAATACACCCGTAGAGAAAAAAATCGACCCCAATCCAGGCCATTGCCCTGCCGGTGCCTCCAGGACATGACGTATCCACCGGGCCAGAATCATCTGCAAGGCCAATAACCACGGCAAAATGGCGATCAGCGTCACCCAGTGTTTACCTTGCAGCAGATGACGGCGTTCCAGGGTGACCGCCATTCTTCCCCCCACGCCGATCCAGAACAGCCAACTGCCGAAGAACAGGCCGATGGCCAATTCATTGCCATGGAAAATGGCGAGAAATTCGCGAATCAGTAAAGCTTGAGCCACCTGGGCATAGATCCCCAGGGACAACACTGGAAAAAAAATAGGATATTCACGTCTCATGGAGGGTGGTATCATCGAAACCTCGGAACCAGGGGGGAGACGATGAAAGGTGTTTCATGGACAAAACCAGACTGACGCAACGATTCCAGCAGGCGTTGCAGATTCATGGCGCGGGCAATCCGGCGGGGGCCGAACCCATCTATCGGGAAATTGTCCAGTCCCTGCCTGAATTTGCCGAAGCCTGGTATCTTTGGGGCTTGGCGGCCCAGGAACTTGGGGAACATGAGGACGCGGCAGCCCGTTTTGGACGGGCCATTGCCATCGGGGGTGAGCGGGACGACATCCTTTACCATTGGGGGGTGTCGCTGCAAGCCCTGGGTCGGTGGCCGTCTGCCCACCAATGCTTGAGCAAAGCTTTGGCCCAGGCTCCCGACAATCCGCACTACATGGCGGGACTGGGCAATCTGGCACTGGAAAAAAAAGAGTTTCAGCACGCCGAATCCTGGTATCTCAAGGCTATTGCCATCAAGGAAAGCTTTCCCCAGGTGCATTATAATCTGGGGACACTGTATCGGGAACAAGCCGAGAATGCCAAGGCTTTCAGCCATTTCCAACGCACCCTGGAGTTGGATCCCGGCCATTGGAAGGCCCATTTCAGCCTGGGACTGATGTTGCAGTATGACAATCGCACCCAAGAGGCGGTTGATCACTACACCCGGGCGATACACATCAAGCCCGATTATTGGCGCGCCCTTTGGGCCATGTATCTGGCGTTGCCGACCTTTTACCAGACTCACGAAGAAATGCCTCCCGCCCGGGAACGCTGGCTGGCCGGGGTGGAGAAATTGCAGGAAAACTTTCATCCCACCGATGCCATGGCCCGGCGAGAGGCTCGCCATGCTTGCGAATCCACCACCAATTTTCATTTGCACTATCAGGGACAAAACGATCTTTTGGCGCAAAAGGCCCAGGGTCGTCTCCTGACCCGCCTAGCCCACCTGATTTATCCAGGGAATTCCTCTGCGCCCGTCGGTCGGATTGGCGAAAAGGTTCACTGTGCTTTCGTTTCTTCTTTCCTGCATGGGCACTCTATTTTCAAAACCCATTCCCGTTTCATTACTCGCCTGGACCGCAAGCGGTTTTTTGTCAGTGTTTTTTACACGGGCACCCTCAAGGATGAATCCCTAAAAATGGTCATGCAAGGGTCGGATGCTTTTTACGATATTGGGCGTCAGAGTGAACGTTTGGTGGCCGCCATTCGCGCCGCCGAACCTCACGTATTGATCTACACCGATCTGGGGATGGATCCGGGGTTGAACCTAGTTTCGGCCCTGCGTCTGGCTCCGATCCAGTGTAACGCCGGCGGCCATCCTGTCACTTCGGGATTGCCCGACATGGATTATTTTTTAAGCAGCGATGCCATGGAGGTTGCCCATGCCCAGGAACATTACAGTGAAACCCTGGTGCGTTTGCCCAACTTGGCCCACTGTTATCCCACGCCCCAAATCCAGCGGGCGGTTTTGCCTCCAGGGGCCGAACGGTGTCCGGGTGAGGTTGTCTACTGCAATCTGCAAAACTTGATCAAACTGTTGCCGCAACACGATTTTATTTATCCCGCCATTGCCCTTGAAGTCCCCGGAGGTCGTTTCTGGTTTATCGACCCGGGGGGACGGATCGGCGAAATGTTCCGCATGCGCCTGGATCGGGTTTTTCGTGCCCAGGGGTTGGACTATGGCGTATTTTGCCGGTTTTTTCCAAGAATGGGGCATTATGCGTTTTTTGGCTTGATCCAGGCTTCCGACATTATTTTGGACGCAATCGCCTGGTCGGGCAACAATTCCAGCATGGAATCCCTGGCTCTCGACAAACCCATCGTCACGCTGCCGAGGGAGTTGTTTCGCAGCCGCCACACCCACGGCATCCTTAAACTGTTGGGGATTACGGCGACCCAGGCGGATGATTTGGGGCATTATGTTGCCATCGCGGTGCGTTTGGGAAAAGACCTCGGGTTTCGTACCGAGGTTGTTCGGGCCATTGCGGCCAAAAAATCCATGCTTTACGAGGATGATGCCCCGGTGCGGGGGTTGGAGCGGGCTTTGGAGGCCATGGTCGTCGAACGCGGAATGGTCGTTGACTCGTAACCTGTTCTGCCTCTGATGGAATTCGACATTACCTCTCCTTGATAAGCCCGGTAGATTGGTTATTCTGGAATATTACCCGTGTTCTCAAGGCCTCCGCCAAAGGGAAGCCGACCACTCAACAGATCGAGCAAGGCTTCCCTTCCCAAGGGAGGGCTGAAATAGAAACCTTGCACTTCGTCGCCACCATGATGCTGCATGACGTTCAATTGTTCGGCAGTTTCAATTCCCTCGACGACGACATGCAGGTTTAAATTTTTCGCCATGGAGATGATGGCACCGATAAAGTTGGCGTTGTGGGATTCGGCCTTCAGATTGGTGACAAATGAACGGTCTATCTTGATGGTTTGAACCGGCAAGTTGCGCAACAGGGCAAGGGACGAATGACCGGTTCCAAAATCATCCAGGGTGATGGAAACTCCCATATCGCGGAGTTGCGTCAGAATGGAGGCGGCTTGATTTGAATCGTTGACCATCATACTTTCCGTGATTTCCAGCTCAAGAAGTTGGGGTTCGATGCCGGTTTCTTGGAGGCATTGTTTGACCAGTTCGACAAGTTGTGTTCCGTCCTGGAGTTGCAGTGCCGACAGATTTACCGCCAGCTTTAAACCAGTAAAGCCGTTTTTTGTCCATAAGGCGGCATCCTGGCAGGCCTGGCGTAACACCCAGGCTCCCAGTTGCGTAATCAACCCACAGTTTTCAGCATATTTGATGAACTGTACCGGGAAAAGAATTCCCAGACCGGGATGGTTCCAGCGGACCAGAGCCTCCATACCGGTCATGTGTCCGGTGGATGTTTTGACTTTGGGCTGGTAATCCAGAAATAATTCATTGTTGTCGATGGCTTTTCTTAATTCACCTTCCATCCGCAAACGCTCGATGGACAGTTGGTTGATTTCTTCTGAATAAAACTGTAGAGCATTGCGGCCCGATTCCTTGGCTTGATACATGGCGACGTCGGCATGTTTGGCCAGCTCCTGGTCATCGGTCCCGTCAAGGGGATAAACGGCGATGCCGATACCCCTGTGTGACAATGATGTGTGATACACTGGACACCTGACAATTTAGAGAAGATGGTGGGAGTGATCGTATGGGCGTGATTGATGTTGGCGTGACTG
>JACSDG010000164.1:8486-17573 GCA_015660855.1 Magnetococcales bacterium | reverse complement strand
CTCAATAACCAGCAGATCCCCCTTGGATGCGGAGTTCCTGAAGATTGGCCAATTATCAATGAAATCAATGAAATATGAAAAAACCTACACTTGTAAGGGAGAACCTCCCCCCAGACCCCCGCAATACTTTAAAAGAAAAAAAGGCGGGGGGACTGAACGGTTACCAAAGGAACAGCGTCATGGAAGGGACCGCCCGTTTTTTATTTGACGAAACATGTACTTAGACGATCATTTCTACAATTGTAATATCGTCATGTTGGGTATCTCTATTGCCACAGAAATGATCTATAATGCTTAAAATTCTGGAAATATCCCAACCATTCTGAAGAATGTATTCAATGGTTTTTTCTGTTTTTTCCTGGCCAAATATTTCTCCAGTATTGTTTTGGGATTCTATAATACCATCCGACAAAGCTACAATTCGATCACCCCGTTCCACAAGGATTTCTTGACAGGAAACGTCAGATAGACCCTGAATTCCCAAGGGGGCAAGGCTGGATTTGCAATTCATAAACAAAGAGTTGTTCCTGAACAGTAATACATCCGGCATGGCTGAATTCCAAAGCTTTATAACATTTCGATCCGGATTGATCTCCAAGAAAACAGCGCACATAAAAATACCAACAGGCATTTTATGGTGCAATTCTTCATTAATTTCAATAAGTATCTGGGACAATGGCAAACCATTGGCGGTCATTTCGTAGAATAGATGTGCAATCAAAGGACTTGCCAAAGCCGAAGGAAGTCCATGACCTGTAAAATCACCCAATACAACATAATGTCCTCCGTCCGGACGAAGCGCGGAGAGCAATATATCACCGGAAGTCTTCTCGACGGGAGATGTAATATAATTCAGATGATTTGGATAAAATTCTTTGGCAGAACGCATTTTTACAATAATATCCTCAATGAGATCCCGTTCTTCGGCCAATTGATCACGTTGAAGACGGACCTGGTTTTCCATGTTGACCCTCACAGAGACATCTTCCTGGACGATCAAAACGCCAACGTCTTCTTTTCCCTTGTTTTCCCACGGAATGGCTTCCCACGTCACCCACATGGGCTTCCCATTGGGATCCCCGAAGCGATCAGCCTCTCGCCGTTGCCTTTGACCACTCAGACAATGATCGAATATTTCCATCCAACGGGGATCGGCGTTCGTAACAAGATCAAAATATCGACGCCCAGTGGCTTGTTTTCTATCCAGATTATGATCGTTGAACCAACGGTCACTGGCATGCAGATACCGCAGTTTATGATCAAACATGGCAATGGATACCGGAGCATAACGCATCAAGAGTTGGATGGTGTTATTGAACATTCTTCTTTCGGAAGAGTAAGAATAAAATAGAATAATAAATATATATATCAATAACACCAACAAAACGTTCGGAATGAGATGGACCAGGACATTCTGTTTTAAGATATAGTTTTCGCGCATGACGCCAAGCTGCCACCCGGGAGAATTCGGCAACGGCATAAAATTCCCCATATGCTCATGGATGAAGAATATTTTTTCCAACGCGGCATGAAATCGAGTCTTCAACGAAAAATAAGCTTCTCCAACAAATGTATTAACGTTAGTAAAAAAAAGCACGGGTGGCCGCAACAGATCGGTGTCATAGCGTTTGGTGTGGGCAATATCGGTTACGGTCTTATGATCCAACTTCCTCAAGGTGGTCATTTTAAACTTTGGATCGCTTGATGAAAAAATGATGCCCAATTCATCGGCCAATAAATAGGTGTACAGATTATTTCCTTCAGCCTGGACAGGAAGAAGGATGTCTGATGGGTATTTGCACACAAGCACCCCGACAGGAGTACCATTCTTATCACCTATGGGAATACCGATATACATCCCCAATATTCCTGAGGTTACTCCCTGCGCAACATACATTCCAATACTTCCAGAAATTGCCTGTTGAAAGTAGGGGCGGAATCTATAGTCCTTACCAATAAATGATATCTTATCGCGCCAATTGCTGGCCGCTATGGTCAATCCTCCGGCGTCCATGATAAAAATGGCCTCTACGCCCAGAAGATGCGAATATTTTTCTAATATCTTATTGCTGGTCTGGATGTTCTCGGGTGTTGGATCTTGCACCAGGACGTTCAATGGCTCCATCGCACTTAACATAAGCGGAGGATTGATGATTGAATTCATTGCTGTGCTGGCTCTTGCCTGAAATAAATTTCCATTGTACATAACTTCATCGAATAACTCTGTTTGCAAATAATATAAAGTGCCAAAAGATGTTGCTGCGACGATAATACATCCAAATATTATAACAATCAGGCCGCGTAATATAATAAAAATATGCAACCAGCTTGGGATACGTAGTTTTCAAACGTCATCCCCGCGAAAGCGGGGATCCAGGGCGTTGATCGGTAGCTTCGAGTTCTGGATCCCCGCTTTCGCGGGGATGACGGAAACTATACATTCCAAGCTGGGAGCGGTTTAACTCTTGGAAGCTTTGCCAAAAAATTACCGGGGGAGACGATGTCCCCAATCAATCTCAGTATTTTTTTACTGCCCATAGTTATGTCGAGGAATTTTTTCGCAACGAAAAGCCAACCTTTTCAGAGACCGGAAGGGTTCGGGAAAAGGCAAGCAGCAGACCGATGGCGCCCAATGTGACGATGATCGAGGTACCACCATAACTCACCAATGGCAAGGTCAATCCCTTGGGAGGCAGCAGCCCCATGACCACCCCCATGTTGGCCACCGATTGGGTTCCCAACAGGACAGCCACCCCGGTAGAGGCCAGGCGGACAAAACGATCATCGGCCAACCGAGCGATATAGAGGGCGCGCCAGATCAAAATGGCAAATAACAAAATAATCAACAGAATCCAAAATAGCCCCAACTCCTCTCCAATGACGGCAAATATAAAATCGGTATGGGATTCCGGTAGATAGAATTGTTTTTGCTGCCCTTCGCCCAGGCCGGTTCCCGTATATCCACCATTGCCGAAAGACAGCAGGGATTGCACCAACTGGAAATCGCTGTCCAAAGGGTCATCCCAGGGATCAAGAAATGAAGTGACCCGGCGAAAACGATACGGGGCCATGATGACACCCGCTGCCGCCATGGGAACGGCGGCCACCACCAGTCCAAAAATCCAGGAAAGGGGGATGCCAGCCACAAAAATCATGCCGAAAACTACCGAGGCACAGATCATGGTCGCGCCAAAATCAGGCTCGGCCAGAAGCAACGCCGCCCCCATTCCGAACAGGACAAATAATGGCACAACACCGGCGAAAAAATAGCGGACTCTGGCAGGGTTGTTGGCCAAAATGTGGGCCATGTACAGTACCAGAACCACCTTGTAGGGTTCGGAGGGTTGAACCGTGGCAAAGCCAAAATTAATCCAGCGTCGTGCGCCCCCCCCTTCCAAACCCACCCCGGGTATCAGAGTGACCACCAAAAGAAACATAATGCCCCAGAATCCCCACTGTCCCAAACGTCGGATCGTGGTGATGGATTGGCGACTGATGACCACCAAGCATATCAACCCCAAAAGCGAAAATATGCCGTTGCGCAAGGCATAATGGGAGGCATCGCCATAGGTGCGCAGAGCGATGGGGGCCGAGGCGGAATAAACCATGACCAAGCCAATAATCAGCAGGCAAAACGATACCCCCGCCACCCACAGATCCATGGTCCCCACGCGCTGCTTATCCGCACTGGGTTCCCAATTGGGGGGGGCCGGTTTTTTCCCTACGGGCCTGGTCAAAGCTTTAAAGAGCATGAACCGCCTCACTGAATTGATGACCACGATCTTCAAAATTTTTGAACATGTCGAAGGAGGCGCACGCGGGTGACAACAGCACCACGTCTCCAGGTTGGGCCAGCTCCAAAGATTTGGCAACCGCCTCCTTCATGGATCCCGCATGGGCAACGGGAGCGACTCCCGCAAGCACGGCCTCTATATCTTTGGCCGATTCACCAATGACAACCGTGGCCCGGAGCCGCTGCGAAGCCGCTTGGGTCAAAGAAGAAAAATCGGTTTTTTTGGCGCGTCCTCCAGCGATCAGCACCAGTGGCCGGTCGAAAGAGGCCAGGGATTCAACGACTGCACCCACATTGGTTCCCTTGGAATCATTATAAAAAGTGACGCCATTGACGGAGCGTACCCACTGCATGCGGTGCGGCAAACCGGGAAAATGTTCCAGTATTTTGGCAATGATTTCCCTGCCGGCACCCTGTCCCAGGGCCAGGGCGGCGGCGGCCGTGGCATTGGCCAGATTATGCCGTCCCTTGATCCGGATACGTGCCGTTTCCAGGATGGGCTGTCTTTCCTGGCCGCGATGATCCACAAGCCAGCCATCCTGGATGTAAACGCCTCCAGGAACCGGTTTTTCAATGGAAAACCCAACGCAGGTCACTCCCTTTAGGCACACGGAACGGGCCGCAGGCCATAACCCGGGATCGTCGGCGTTGATCACCGCCACGTCACCTGGTTGCTGGTTGTGAAAAATGGCCAGTTTGGCTTCCAGATAATGCTCCAGGCCGGGGTAGCGATCCATGTGATCGGGGGACAGGTTCAGCAGGGCGGCACTGTTGGCGCGAAAACTTTTCATGCTTTCCAACTGGAACGAAGACAGTTCCAAAACATAGATCCGGGTGTCCTCGTGCCACAGCGAAAGGGCCGCCTGACCCAGATTGCCTCCGGTCTGGGTGTTCACCCCGGTTGCCGCCAACATCTCTCCAACCAGGGTGGTCACGGTGGATTTACCGTTGGTTCCGGTAATGGCAACAAATTTGGAGGCAACGCCCTGGCTTTGGCAATGGCGATAAAGCCATTCACAATCGTTGATGACCGGCAAACCGTTGGCCACAAGTTTTGCAACCCCAGGATGGGTCCGGGGGATCCCCGGTGACAACAACACCGTTTCACATTGGAGCAAACGTTGTTCGGGAAATGGGCCGTCCCATATTTCGACCTCCGGGAGTGTTTCCAATCCTTCCAACGGGACTTTTCCCTGGTCCCAGGCGACGACAGGGTTGCCACGGGTCGCCAGAAAACGGGCAGCCGCCAAACCGGAGCGGCCTAAACCCAGAACGCCAAATTGTTTTTTTGTATGGGGCATAGGATTGGTCATGGTCAGCGTATCTTCAATGTGGCTAGGCCCACCAGGGCCAGGATGATGGATATGATCCAGAAACGAACGATGATTTTTGGTTCCGCCCAGCCTTTCAACTCAAAATGATGGTGAATCGGGGCCATGCGAAAAACCCGTTTGCCTACCAGCTTGAATGAGGCCACCTGGATGATGACCGAAAAAGTTTCCAGTACAAAGATGCCACCGATGATGGCAAGGACGACTTCATGGCGGGTAACCATGGCCACCGCCCCCATGGCCGCCCCCAAAGACAAGGAACCCACATCCCCCATGAACACCTGGGCCGGGTAGGTGTTGAACCATAAAAATCCCAGGGCGGCACCGACGATGGCACCACAAAAAATGGCCAGTTCTCCCGCCCCGGCCACATAGGTGATATGCAGATAGCCAGCAAAATGGACATGACCTACCACATAGGAAATGATCATGAAACTGGCCGCCGTGAGCATGGAGGGACCAATGGCCAGACCGTCGAGGCCATCGGTCAGGTTGACGGCGTTACCCGCCCCCACAATGACCAGGATGGCGAACGGAAAAAACATCCACCCCAGATCCAGGACGTAATCCTTGACAAAAGGAAAACTTAAATAGCCAAAAGCATTGCCATCGGTCCATTTCATGCACGCCGCCATGAGCAGGGCAATGACCGATTGCATCAGAAAACGGGTACGTCCCGAAACGCCACGACTGTGTTGCCGGGTCACCTTGACATAATCATCCCAAAAACCGATGGCACCAAAACCCAGGGTGACCGCAAGAACCATGATGATGTAGGGGTTGGCCAAGTTGGCCCACAAAAAGGTGGTGAAAGAAACCGCCAGCAAAATCAGCGTTCCTCCCATGGTTGGCGTCCCTTTTTTTTCCAGCAGGTGGCGTTTGGGACCGTCTTCGCGGATGGGTTGGCCTCCAGCCTGAACCGCCTGCAATCCGCGTATCAGGAAGGGGCCGAGGATGAGGGAAAGGACGAGTGCCGTCAACGCCGCCGCTATGGAACGCAAGGTGATGTATTTCAGCAGGTTCAAAAACGACCAATAGTCACTCAATGGGTAGAGCAGATTATACAGCATGGTTGCATAGATCCTCGACGATGCGCTCCATTTTCATCCCCCGCGACCCCTTGACCAATATTCGGTCGCCAGGTTGACACAGCCCGGGCAACACACCGATCCAGTCGCCGGCATCATGGCGGTGGTCTACCTGAATGGCAGGGTGTCTTGCAAGAGAATCGGCAAGGTGGTGCATAAGTTTTCCGGTGGTAAAAAGCCTGGAAACACCCGCATCAATGACGGCGGTGGCCAAACCTTCGTGCATACTTTTGGACATTTCTCCCAGTTCCAACATATCCCCCAGGACAGCGATGCGTCGCGATCCCTGTTCATCGCCCAGGCGGGCCAACGCGGCGGTCATGGAACCAGGGTTGGCATTGTAGGTATCATCGATCACAAACCAACCGTTGGGGGTGGTGATCATCTGCCCCCGACCTTTTTGGAGCCGGAATTGACTTAAACCACGGGCAATGGCGGTCAGGAGGGTTTGGGCAGCGTGTGCCGCCGCCGCAGCCGCCAGGGCGTTGGCGAGCATGTGTTGCCCAGGGGCGTCCAGGTGCAGGGGGGTCATGATCCCCGGAGGCAGATGCAGATCAAACCCGACCTTGCCATCCTGAGTGACCACATTGCGAGCCGATACCTGCGCTTTTTCGTCGGTACCAAAAGATAATTCAAGCCTGGGCCTAGCCATTTCGCTGAGCAAGGGGGTTTCCCAGCGTTGCGATGGATAAATGGCGACGCCATCGTGGGGAAGTGCCTGAAGAAGTTCACCTTTGGCGCGCGCAATATCTTCAAGGCTGGCAAAGGCCGCCATATGGGCTGGGTGTACGTTGGTGACCACGCCAATGGTCGGTTGCGCCACCCAAGCCAGATGACTGATTTCCCCCGCCGCGCTCATCCCCATCTCCACCACCAACGTCTGACAATCGGACGACATGGCCAGAAGGGTCAATGGCAGGCCAATATGGTTGTTCAGATTGCCGCGCGTGGCGTGCACCCGGGTAAAATGTTGCCCGAGACACAAGGCGATCATTTCCTTGACCGTGGTTTTGCCGCTGGAGCCGGTGACGGCGATGACGACAGGATTCACCTTCTGTCGCCAGGCCCGGGCCAGTCGGGTCAGGGCGTCCAGAACCCCCTGCACCCGGATGACGGGTACCGCCGCCGATCCCTGCCAGTCCTGTTCTACCAGGAGGGCACTGGCTCCCCCTTTGATGGCCTGGGGGATGAATTGGTGACCATCAAAGCTGGGGCCTTTGAGGGCCGCAAACAATTGGCCAGGGGTCAAGGTGCGCGTGTCGATGGAAACTCCCGCCAGATCAAGGTTGTCGGTGGTATGATTTTCCATGACGGGATTTAAGGTGCGGGCGATAAAGCCCAGGTCTGGTTTCATTGGGATACCTCCATGGCCGGGCCGTAAAAACCCTGTTCTTTCAAATGATGGCGTGCCCAGACGCGATCATCGAAGGGAATGGTGCCGTTTTGACTGATCTGAACGGTTTCATGACCTTTGCCGACAATGAGGACGCAATCTCCCGATTGCGCCAACCCCAGGGCGTGACCGATGGCCTGGGCGCGGTCGGCGATCTCTTCCCCTCGGTTGCCTCCCCGTACCACACCGCGCAAAATGGCGATACGTATTTCTTCGGGAGACTCGAAGCGGGGATTGTCATCGGTGACGATGACCTGATGGGCCAAACGTCCGGCAAGCTCACCCATGACGGAACGCTTGGTGGCATCGCGATTGCCGCCGCAGCCGAACACCAGGATGATACGTCCTTCGCGTACCATGCCGCGTACTGTCTCCAACAAGTTTTTCAGGGCATCGGGGGTGTGGGCATAATCGACAAACACGCTGAAGGGTTGGCCCATGTTGACCGGTTCCATGCGTCCCGGTTGCGGGACAAACCGGGCCAGGCCACGGCGCACGGATTCAAGGCTGGCACCCAACCTTCCAGCCAGGGCGGCGGCCGTCACGGCGTTGGCTATGTTGAAAGAACCGCACACCGGCAGCCGAATGGTTTGGGATCCCTGTGGGGTGGCCAGGACAAAATGACTCGCATCCCAACCGGTCTGGATGTCTTTGGCTCGATAGGGTGCCTGTGCCGGCAAGGGTTTCAGGGTAAAACCCAACACCTCGGTATGCCCATCGACCATCCGGGCGAGTTGGGCACCATAAGGATCGTCCAGGTTGATGATGGCATATCGGGGTGGACGCTCCAGAAAAAGACGGGCCTTGGCCTCAAAGTAGGCACGCACACTGCCGTGGTAGTCCAAATGATCATGGCTTAAATTGGTAAAAGCGGCGCAGTGCCAAGCAATCGCCTCGGTACGTTGTTGCTGCAAGGCATGGGAGGATACTTCCATGACCACGACCCGGCACTGGTTTTTGGCCATTTCCGCCAGTATGGCGTGCAATGCGGGGGGATCGGGCGTCGTCATCCCGGTATCTCCTGTCATCCCCGGAGCGCGAATTCCAGTGGTGCCAATCACGCCGGTCGCAATTTTTTCTTGTGCCAAAATGGCCTCGGTCATGGCGGCTACGGTCGTTTTGCCGTTGGTTCCGGTAATGGCCGCCATGGTCATTTTGCGGGAGGGATGACCATGAAAGGCAGAGGCCAGTCGGGATAAAGCTTTGGGGGGATCGGGGTGAATCAAATGGGCCAGGGTGGATGGCAACCGATCTTCCCCCTGATCCAGAATCGCTACCGCCTGCCGCCGCAACGCATCCTCGACAAACAACGTCCCCCGGGTACGCCATCCCGGCAGTGCCGCAAACAAATATCCGGGGCGGGTTTGCCGCGAATCGCTGACCATGCCGGAAATCTCCCGGTCGCTGCCTTCCAGGCGCAGTTCCGGCAGGCCGGACAACTCTATCAATCGGGAAACTTGGATCAAAGGGGTCATTGCATGA
>JACSDG010000164.1:0-8436 GCA_015660855.1 Magnetococcales bacterium | reverse complement strand
ATGATTAACCTGGGCGGCCCTTCCTTGGGGGTTTCAAAAGATTTGACCATACCGTACCCCTGGACATGGGGAACCACCCCTTTTTTGGCAAGGATTTCCACGGCCCGGCCCAGGCTGATGTTTTCAACGGTTTCGGTTTCGGTCGCGGTTTCGGTCCCGGTCCCGGTCCCGGTCGCGGCAACGACAGGAGGTTCGACCACTTCCGGCAATGGGGGATCGGTATGGGTGTCAGGGAAGACGGAAAGACGGGGAAGGATTTCTTGGGCAATTTCCTTGAAGACCGGAGCCGCCACTTTGCCGCCATAATAAATACCGGAAGGTTCGTCAATACTGACGAATATGACCACCCTGGGTTTTTCGACCGGGACAAACCCGACAAACGAGGCATAATAACGCCCACGGACGTAACCCTGTCCCGGGATCGCCTTACGGGCGGTACCGGTTTTGCCTCCCACCTGATAACCCTCCACCGCCGCTTCGATGGCGGTTCCTTCATCCGTAACCACCGATTGCAGGATTTTGCGGAGTTGTTTTGATGTTTCTTCGCTGATGACCCGATGGGGCTGAGGTTTATGTACAGGAACAACCACGCCATCGACCATCTTGCCTTTGATCAAGGTGGGGGGATAGTAGATTCCTCCGTTGATGGCCGCAGTGAAAGCGACAGTGATATGCAGGGGTGTTGTGGTAACCCCGTAGCCATAGGAACGGGTAGCCAATCCCACTTTGAGATAATGGCTTATGTTGGGGATGGAACCTGAAGGATCGGAGGGGAGTTCGATGCCGGTGGGGGCACCGAAACCAAATTTTCGGATATAGCGTTCCAAATGGTCATTGCCCAGTTCCAAACCAATTTTCGCGGCCCCCACGTTGGAGCTTCGTTGCAGCACCTGGCTGACGGTATGGTACCTGGCACCCCTGTGAAAGTCGGTGATGATGCGGTCGGCAACCCGGGTTTTGCCATATTCAATGTCAATGACCGTTTCCGGGGTGACGGTACCCACATCCAAGGCTCCGGGTTGTTGGGATTGAAGCTGGGTTGATTCACCATGGCGAGAATTTCGCCATTGTTGGCATCCATCACCACGGCCATGCCCGCTTTGGCCTGGCTGTTTTGCACACCCTTGAGCAGAGCACGATAGGCAATATATTGAATGGTGGTATCGATGGTGGTGGAAAGATCGATACCGGGGCGAGGCTCGGTCACCGTCTTGACCATGGGCATGGGACGTCCCAGCCGGTCATGACTGATCACCTGGGCCCCATTGACGCCGTGAAGTTCGTCCTCGAACGAACGCTCCAATCCCTCACGCCCCCGCCCCTCAAAGTTGACGAACCCCAAGGCATGACCCGTAATCTCTCCCATGGTGTAAAAACGCCGGCTTTCGGGGATGAAAAACAAGGCCTGATGGTCAAGATTGCGAATTTTTCGGGTTGTTTCGGGTGGTGACAGTCTTTTGATGATGGGAAAGGATCCGGGCTTGAAGGACAGCAAACGGCTGCGCAGATCGGCCACGGGAACGCCAATCAGCGGTGCCAGATCCTTGGCCAACTGATCACGGTCACCGATCTGATCGACATCCACGGAGATGGCCTGCATGGGAAGACTGATGGCCAGGGTTCGGCCATTGCGGTCGAGGATGCGACCGCGGTTGGCGGTCATGACAATCTTTTTTTTGTGTTGACTGCGGGCGCGTTGTTGCAGCGAATCGGCTTGAATGACCGTCAAATCCACTGCGCGTAGCGTCAGGACGCTGAAGGCCAGCATGTAGAGGATCGTCAAGAAACCGATCCGGGATTGGGGATTGGTCTTGTCCACATAAGGGGTCACGGGGACACCAATCGCCGGGATGCGAAATACACGCGGCGGCGTGGTTTTGGCCCGATCTTTGGGACCAAACATTTTGCCGAATGGTGACGGAGCTTGTCGGGTTGCCGGTGGCGGCGGTAAAACACGCGGCAGGGGAACACGCGGGGCCGGTCGCAGGGGTTCTGCGGATTTGGCCAAACGCTGGATCAGAGACGGTGTTTCCCGTCGTGGGTGGACAACCGTGTTGCGGGGAGGTGGTGGGGGAGGGGGGGGCGATGGTCGCGGAGATGGAGAGCGAACGCCCGGACGTGGCAGAGAAAATTTGCTGACCAACCCTTGTAGCAGGGAGGGTCCTTCCCGTCTGACGGGATCATGCCGTTCCCGTGGGGGGGGCAACTCCACCTCATGACGCTGGATCGGCGTTGGTTGCGGACCGGCCTTGAATATTCGACTGAAAAAGGATTCCTGTTTTTCCTGGACCGGCGAGAGGTTTTCTCTGCGCGGCCTGGGTTCTGCGGGTTTCGTTTTGAACATGCGCCTGTCGTTTGGTCCCTTGGTCCCACGCAACAGTCGATCCAGCAAAGATTTTCGTTCTCGCTGGAATGGGGCCATGCCTTCGCTGGATGAAGGGGGTGGCGTACGGACCGCAGGGGGACGTTGGGATGGGCCTGATGGCATCAGGGCACCCAGCAACCGCTGGACCAGGGATCCTTCTTTTCTCCGGGAAACCGAAACCGCCCCCGAAATGCGGGAAGCCTGGGAACGTTGCAACGGTTTTTTTCTGATCGCAGCCCCGCGCTGTCTCTTGGTTGGAGATTTGCGTTCCGGAGGGTCGGGTCGGTGTCGGTTTTGGCGAAGAATGGCCATCCTCAATCACCTACGAGCAACCATTGGTCGTGGCGCATGGGCTGCATTCCCAATTCTTCGCGGGCACGGCGTTCGATGGTGTTTAAGTCGGTACGGGTCACCAGTTCCAGTTTAAGGGCCTGCTCCTTGTCCAGGAGTTGCAGAAGTTTTTTTTCCTCATTGCGTAAATTTCTGTGGCTTTCCAGCATCCAGGTGCGCGAGGTCACCGTGATGGCGGCGGTAAGAACCAGGAGCAACACCAGGAATACAGGGATAAAGGTATCCAGCTTCATGGCACCCTCGACAATGACGGTTCGCGGCGTTGAATGATGCGCAATTTGGCACTTCGGGCGCGGGGGTTGGCTCGAACCTCGGCATCTCCGGGCAACAGGGGTTTGCGGGTCACCAGTTCAAAGGGGGGTGGTGGTTGTTGTTTTTGCGGCAACAAACGCACAGGCCCGTCGCTTTGGGGCAGGACAGCGGCATCTTTGAAGGCATGTTTCACCAGCCGGTCTTCTAGGGAGTGAAAGCTGATGACCGCGAGCCGCCCTCCCGGAGCTAGGCGTTCCATGGCAGCCTTGAGTCCTTGTTCCAATTGTTCCAGCTCATTGTTGACGGCCATGCGCAACGCCTGGAAAATACGCGTCGCCGGATGTAATCCGGGACGTCCGGCGGGCAACTTTTCTTTAAGCAGGGTAGCCAACCGATGGGTGGATTGAAACATTTCCTGCTTTCGGGCTTCGACAATGGCGTGCGCGGCCCGTTTGGCATGGGGCTCCTCTCCCAGTTGAAAAAACAACCGGGTCAGTTCGACGACAGAGAGCGTATTGACAAGGTGAGCTGCTGTCGTGTTGGTCCTTGTGCCCTGATCCATGCGCATGTCCAATGGTCCGTCAAAGCGAAAGGAAAAACCACGTTGAGCCGTATCCAACTGGTGCGATGAAACCCCCAGATCGAATAGGGCACCGTCTATTCTGTCCCAGCCGCGTCCTGCCAGGGGGATGGCGAGTTGGGCGAATGGATACTCATGCAGCTCAAGGCGTCCGGGGAATTTTTTTTCCAGCATCGTTCCCCCGTGGATGGCGGCCGGGTCGCGATCCAGACCCAGGACTTCTCCGTTGGGGGATGAGGCTTCAAGCAGCATCGCCGCATGACCTCCACCGCCAAAGGTGGCATCCAGATAACGCCCCCCTTCCCGCACTGCCAGTCCTGCCAGAACTTCGGCAATCATGACCCCACGGTGACCACCTTCCTGAAATACGGCTGTCAAAAGTTCCCCTTGTCACCCTAGGCCGTGATCCGGCTCCAGGGTCAAGCATTGGTCCGAAAAAGCTTCTATATTATCGTGAGCATGAACCCAGGCCAAGGCTTGGCAACACTTTACCGAAAAAATACGTTGCGGACCAAGACGGGCATGATGCCTAGGGTTGGCCGATGGACAAAGAGATCGAGTGTTGAGTGACTTTGTTTTTCCGATACATGAACAAAAAGCGTCCATGATTCCGTGTTGTGGCCGAAACGAGGATCAATGCCGGTTTGATTTTATTTAGGTTTTGACTTTTTCCCCCCAGGGAGGCATAGTGTGCGCTTTGCTTTTCTCACCCGACAAAAATTTGGAAGCATGATTCAACATGACCACGGATCTGGGCGTTGTTATACCAGCCTACCGGGAAGCTCGAAATCCGGACGTATCGGAAAAATAAAGTTTGGCAAAAATTTTTGCTGGGGTTAAAGGGGGGATCATCCTCCCGTGCGGCGGTTCGGATGCGGTAGCCTACAAAGGCTATCTTTTGCCAATGAAAACAAAAAGATCCCTTCACTGTTTTTGACTTTGATTTTTGCCCGCAGGGCATCATGTTCTGGGGACCGAGAGTTGAATAAATCGCTTAGACTTGAAGCCGTTATAGTTTTCTATTTGGTAGTGCAATCTGCTTATGTATGGATTGAACGTAGTATATTTTGGGGGGAAATATTATTAGTTGTCTTGTTTTTTTATGGGATTCGTGAAAAGTATACGTATATGAAGCACCATACTGTCTTTTTGGTCTTTCTGATCTACTTTTCCTGCGTTCTTCCTTTCATTGCCTGGACTATTGGGTCTTTACATGGAGATTTTAATTTTTTGTATTCCTTGAGGCATTTGACCTATTTCTTCTACGGTGCCTTTGCTATCTTTTCCTTCATCAATGCCCATAAGATTGTCTATATCCTCGGAAGGGCAGTGCCAATAATGACACTTTTTGTACTGTATGTCCCCGATCCTCCCAGAGATTTGTTTTTTGGATTGACCCTGGTTGGGTTTGCTGCGAATCCACATCTGAGGAGATTTTGGATTGTGTTCGCGTTTTATTTTATTTTTACACGGTTTTTTACTGTAGGCCTATCGCCATTAGATATTTCAAGGGGAGAGTCGTCTTCAGATTTTGTTATCGGTATATTGGAGACAATCATAATAGCTCTTGCATTTTTTGGCAGGCGGGCTTGGCTGTACGGTTCTGGAAAGATTCGAAATCTTAGGATTTTAATTGTCTCAGGATTTGTTGTTTTGTTGATATTTTATTCTTCACTTGCCTTCATTGCGAACCAGAGCAATCTGTTTCATGCGAAGGGCTATTCCGAAATTGAAGTCACGTATTCTTTGTCCAATGACAATAACACAGTTTGGCGCATGGCGTACTGGGGGGCGATGTTGTCTCGTCTCATAGATAACCCTATGGGGATCGGCATCGGGCGTCCGTTTCTTCCTCTCGGAGTCGGCGATGGATTGTTCTATTTTGGACAGGAGAATTCTGATCCAAAGAAAACTATAGAATATGAGCATTATTTTGTTTCTTCTCACAACAGTTTTGTTTCCATGTTGACCTTATGCGGCCTGTTTTTTCTGTTTCCTATAACAATCGTGGTTTGGCATTTGCCACCCCTTGTTTATCGATCCCTGGCGGCGCGTATTTACGATAAAGAAACAGGGGTGTTGTTGTTGTCATTGTTTATGAACGCAACGATTGCCCTTGTTGTAGTGAAAGTCCATGTTGGTTTGGAAAGTCCGATTCACTCAGGCATTCTTTGGTCCGCGTTTGGTCTATGGTTGCGTTTCGCTCTGGATTGGGGTAACGCGGGATTCATTCTCATTAACAAACC
Source organism: Magnetococcales bacterium (assembly GCA_015660855.1). Lineage (GTDB taxonomy): Bacteria > Pseudomonadota > Magnetococcia > Magnetococcales > UBA8363 > UBA8363. Next base: position 2,642 of record JACSDG010000164.1, on the reverse strand, counting down.
TTCACAGCGAAGAGAAATCCCTTTATCCTGGGGGTAATCTCCCAGCCCCCTTTTTTTCAATAATTTTAATGTATCTCGCATGATGCCCAGGGTTAGCCGATAAATAAAGAGACCAAACGCCGATATATGGGGCTTTTTTTAATTAATTGGTACACGCGGGTTTGTTTGACGACGGAGAAAGTTTTGGACTGTTCCGCCCAATCCCAGATGGAAAATTCCAGAACGGCCTTGGCCAGGCGGATATCCCACAGGAACAAGAAAAATCCATAATGCAGGCGCAAACGGACGACCGGGCGCAAAACTGAGAGCATCCGCCGCTTGTAGGTATCAATGTACCGGAAACCCGAAGGGTTGCAAAACTCGACAAAAAGCTCCGCATTTTTGGCAAAAAAACTTTCCTTGGGGGTATGCCAGGGATAACTGACGTTGGTATCTGCAAAGCCGTGCCTGTTGACAGGATCGTCATAGCGTTCTTTCCACGCTTCCAGGGATTCGGGGGCGTGGAAAGCGTAATCGTTGACGATGGTTTCATAAAGCTTTCCGCCGGGGTAAACCCGGAAATATTGCGGACCGATAATGCGGACATTGTCAACGCTGCGCTGAACCCAGGCGGCCAGGGCGACGGTGGATTGCATTTCCTTGAAGGTTTCCCCCGGTACCCCGACGAGAAAGGAGCAGTTAAGTTGAATTTTCGGTGTTTTTTTCATGGTGGCGACAACATGATGAATGTTCTTTATTTTTATTCCTTTTTTTAAATTTTTCAGAACCCGGTCAGAACCCGATTCAAACCCGAATTTTAAACATTCGCATCCTGCGTCAGCCAATTGATGGAGCAATTCCTCATTGACATAACCTTCGCGAAAATCGGTAGCCCGTATTAATGCCCGCCATTTAAATGTAAATTTATGGGCATTATAAAAATCTATGAGGTCAAGGACTCTTTGCTGATCTCTGAAAAACAGTTCATCTCTGAAATATATTTTTTTGGGATTGTACTGATCGACCAGGGTTTTTATTTCTTGCCCCAGCTGTTCTATTGGTTTGCCGCGCCAACTTTGGTCAGAGATTGAGGTGAAACAAAACGTGCATTTATAGGGGCATCCCCTTCCCGCCAAAATATTGATATTGTCTTTGAAATGAAACCGTGCCCGCGCATCCATCAACGAATAATCGGTATCGTAGAAGGGAACAGGTTCTGCATGGGTTGTACGAACCAAATCGCCATGTTTTTTGTAGATAAGCCCGGGCACATTTTCCCAACGTGGAGTGGAAGAGTTCATTTGCTCCATCACTCCAGCAAAGGTTTTTTCACCATCACCGAAGGCAACAAAGTCCACGTTGCGGTGGCTTGCCGTCTGTTCCGGGCAAAGAATCGCATGGGGGCCACCGATCATGATGCGGCAATGGGGGTTGTTTTCCTTGATCATTTCGCACAAGGCCACAACAAATGGCGCATCGGTACTGAATGCTCCGATGCCTATCAGGGAGTAACTCGATAGTTGAGGACGCAGATTGGCAAATGTTTTTTTTGCGCCATCGATGCTGGCATCCAACATTTCAATGGGATACCCCTTGACGTTACGAAGATAGCTCGCAACGCTCAAGACTCCCCATGGGGTTGCCGTCAGATAGCCGTGATCCGGGTTGACAATCAAAACCTTCATGGATTTATCCAATGTGCAGCGGAGGGTTGGGTCGGTGGCGGTTTTGGTGAAAGAATGGCCATTCTCAATCATCTGCGAGCAACCATTGGCCGTGATCCGGCTCCAGGGTCAAGCATGGCCCGAAAGAGCACCCATGTTATCGTGAGCATGACCCCAGGCCAAGGTTTGGCAACAGATTATCGAAAAAATACGTTGCGGACCAAGACGGGCATGATGCACAGTTGATTTCCATCCCGTTTGAAGGACAGCGTTGGACAAAGACAACGGGATTGGATAGTCTGGCATGAGACTTGAGGTACTTGCGGGGGTTAAGGTGGGGATCATCCCCTTAAGCTTGGGTTTGGGGCGGTGCCCCGGGATTTTGTTTTTTGCCCGAAGGGTATCATGTTCAATCGACGTTGGAACGCTGGTGAGGCGTTAATGGATTTGTCCCTGGAAAAAAAACTTTCCCCAAGGATGTGCCTTGGTGTTTTGGTTGCGGTACTGCTGGTTTGGCTACCGATGTCATCCCTCCGGGCCTCCCCGGCTGTTGGCCCCCCGGTTGTCAACCAAGTTGTGGCCTTGCTGCAAGGATTTGAATGGCACGATGACCCCGCCAAGTTTGCCCTTTTAGGGGAAGGAACCGATCGAATCCTCATGGATATTGCCGCCAACCCACAGTGGCACGGCGTCATCCGTTTTCGTGCCCTGGCCGCGTTACGGTATTACCCGAATCCACAAGTCGCCCTGTTCCTGGAAAACCTTATCGGACAAAATCCATCGCCCGATCTGGTGCGTCGGGGATTGGATGCCTACGCCCATGCCTTCGGCAAAAACCAACCCGGAAAAGTTGCCCATCTGGCGGAACCCTTGCTGGAACATGACAATCCCAATGTCAGAATGCGGGCTGCGCAAACTTTGCAAAATCTTCCCTCAGGTGCGGTTTCGTTGCGGGTCCGTCAGGCACTCGATGCCAACGCCATGGCCAATCAGGACGCA
>JACSDG010000017.1 GCA_015660855.1 Magnetococcales bacterium | reverse complement strand
AAGACCATTTGGGAGGGTTTGCAGCGTGTGATGGACACCGCCGCAGGGCTTCGATGGGCGCGTGAGAACCATGCGGTTTGAGATGTGTGTAATGGGATGCATTATAGGGGGTATCCTTGACCAAACCTGTGAAAAATTCCCGGACCGGGGCCGATTCCACCCGCAGGTTGAAACGTGGCTCAACGGCCAGCTGGGAACCCGGACAATCTTTTCCTGGTACCTGACAGGGTTGCAGGGGCAGGGGGTTGAAATTCAAAGGTCGTTCCAGGGGTGTGCCGTTGGCCATGGGAATATGGTTCAAGGGGTGTTCGCCAGATACATCCCCGTCGGCCTCTGTTTTGTCCGCAGCAAGGATCCTTTTTTCCAGGTCCTGTCCCGGGGGATCCGTGGCAAATTGGGCGATTTCCTGTCGTACCGCCCCCAGAGCTTTGTTATTGCTCTGGTCCATTCTTTTTGAAACGCAACCGCCGCCCAGAAACATCATTCCCGAGATCCATGCGGAGGAAAGCCCAAAAGATATCCAACGGCGAAGATTCATGGTTTGGCTTTAACAATCAAATGTTTGTTAACCCATGGGCGTGAACTCTTCAAAAACAGCTCCTGTTGCTGTTTACCTTGCAGGATATGTACCGACATGGGGTTGATGGAGAGGACGGTCATATCCCCGAGCGATTCTTTTTCCGTCAGAACCCGGCCATTGATGATGGCCACCTTGCGCCGTTCCGAATTCAGGATGGATTGCAGATGGTAGGTTATCGCGCTTTCTTTTCCCTTGGCTTCGTCCGAAGCCGCTTCGGCCTCTTCAACCAGGGATTCACCGGGAATGGTTGGGTCGTTCAAAATATTTTTTTCAGTTTTTTCCTGATTCATCATGGCCAATTGTTCGGCGGTCAGGTTCAGGTTGGGGTCGGTACCGATGTAGCCGTCGGAAAAACTCATGGTGCTTAGAAAAAGTTTGGTCTCCGCAGTTCCTTTTTCGGTAGCGACAAAGTCAAGCCCGCCCCAGTAGAAAGTCCAAGGCAGAGATTCTATTTTTTGCAGATAGTGCATGACTGCCAAAAAATTGCCTGCGAGTGTCACGTTCAAACCATGACGGAACATGGTGACATCGTCATCTTCCAAAGGATTTTTTTCGGTTGGGGATTTTGCCAGTTTTTTTTTATCATTTTTTGCATTTGTTTTATTTTCGGTAGCTTTTTCGGTTTTTTCATCGACGGCTTGGGTGAAGCGTTTTTGTATATCTTTCAGGTGAACCCCTTCCCCGGGGATGCTTTCCATATTCAGGAGGGTTACGTCAGCCATGGGGATCAACATTCTTTTCAATGCCTGGGTCATTTCTCCGGGGGAGAGAAAATTGCGCGCCGAACTTTTCAGAGACCGTTCCAATTTGTCGAGATCCTCTTGTTTTTGTTTGAATGTTTCTTTAAGTCGAAGATTGATGTCGATATCTTTCCTGACCAGTATCTGGCGCTCGATGGATTCAAAATTTTTTATTTTATCAGCAATATTAGCGGCCTCTTTTTTTATTTCCTTCTGCTTTTTCAGAAAAGGTTCGCGCACCAAAGCATTCCACCCCGCCCCAAGCACAACCAAAACGGCGAGCAGGAGATAAATTCTTTCGTTTTTGGAACGGGCATCAATCCTTGTTGCCAAGGCTTGCAAGTGCTTTTTCAACAAATTTCTCCATGATGAATGAGAACGGAGATTCCGGTTCGAGGGCGGCCAAAGAATGTTCTTTTTCCGTACTTTCTTTTTTCTCGTCCATGGGGTGGGTCAGCAGGGAAAACTCGACGACCCCATTTTTTTCCATTTTAATCTGGCTGTAGGTATGACCGGAAAGTTGGGTGCTGTTTTGAAACTGGTTGACCATGATGGGGACAGCCTGAGGATTGACCGATTTTCCATACAATCCAAAACGCTCACCCCCATTTAAAATACGCATACGAGTAATCCAGATACCATCCAGTTTTTCCCTGGCGAGTTCCCGGAAATATTCGGAGAATCCATGGGTGTTGCCAAAATCGTATCCCCCTTCCAGTATTTGCACAATCAATCTTTTCATCATGATGCTACCCTCAATCTGGCCAATGCGCTTTTCGAGGGCTGTGTCGGTTTCCTGTGGAGGATATTGTTTGATCAACTGGTTGACTTTGATTTCAATCTGGCCAAGCCTGTGTTTTTCCGCAGCCATTTGTTTGCTCATGCGTGCCTGTTGCCAGAGAAGGTACCCCGATGCGACCATTGCCAACAGAAACATCCCCAGGGAAACGGCGGCTATCTGCCGTGCGCTGGCCACATCCATTTTGGGAAGGAGGCTTTTGTCAAAAAAATTGACGCTCTGAATGAAGGCGTCGCTGCAATCTTTGTTGGCCAGTCGGACCCCCAGGGCGGAAATTAATTTTCCCTGGATGGATTCGCTGGGTATCTCCTCGGCAAAATCGCAAATCTCTTCAAGTTTGACGGTTTTCACCCGGACAGCAAGACGATCCGAGATGGCAGCGCGAAGCTCTTCCAGCGGTCGCTCCATGGGGGCCAGATAGAGACGATCGATGGTATTGGGCATGAAACGGCTGAGATAATAATCAAGGGTGGTTTGTACCTGGGTGCAAAGATCATCGAGTTGGGAACATTGTTTGAGGGCAGACTCAACGTCCACATCTCCCTGACGTTGATCTAGGTGATGGAAAATATGACTCAGACCGATTTCAATTTTTCTTGCCAGGTAGAGCGTATGATCACGGGTGACCACCAGCAAACCATCATTGGCTCGGAGGTGGAGCAATGCTACGCCTTCTTTGTCTTCCGGCAGGAGGGCGGCAATGTTACGCAAGGCCAACTCATGAATATCAATTCCGGCAATGCGTGTTTTTCCCCGATGGTAGAATGCCTTGACGATATCTTTCAGGTTTTCGTTTTGGGTGGCAACGACATAGGCCATGCGTTTGGATCCGGCGCGTGGTGGCGCGGGTTGTTCAAAGCATACGATGTTGGCTTGCGCAGGGGCATAATCCAGGCGATCAATGACGTTCCAACGTAACGCGTCCGCCTGTTCTTCCTGGGCAATGTTGGGTACCATTTCCTCGACGAAAACTTCGTACCGATCCATGGGCAGAACGGCGACGCAATCGACCTGCTTGATTTTTCTTTCCTTGATCAAGGATAAAAAATTTTCTCTGATCCCTTCTCGACCAACAGGCCTAAAGTCGCACCATTTCACAAGTGGTTTGTCCGGACCGCACACCACATCGATGGAGCCAAGCCCGTCCGGCTCAATGATCAATCCAATATGACGGTTAACCGATGGACGCGGTTTAAATCTTGGCAAAGAAAATTTCCGCATATCCACGTTGGCACGCCACATGTCCGACCTCAACCTTTTCTTTTTTGCTACAGATGTTTACGATATTCATGACTGCATGCGTGATTTGATTTCCATGGCCGCTTGGGAATGTTGTTGGAGGGGTCACGGACACACCAGTGAATGCAATAAATGTACCGTAAATTATTGAGATTCTGACTGTGTTTTGTGGGCGTAACAATGTCCAAATCCCTTTGATGTTTCGTTATTATTCATCCCAATGATTGACCTGTTTGCCCGAAACGTCGAATCAGGGAAAAGTTTTTTTCTTGAATTCAATGCCGACCAATTCTATAATGAAGCTTGGCTTTATGGTGTGGTTCAAGGGGGCAATTTATTGTTTTTCCATGTAGTTTGTTTGTCCAACATGGGGGAGTCTATGGAGAGGATGCGTATAGCTGTCATCGGATTATTGACTGGGGTTGTTTTGTTTCCTGCTATTCTCATGGCGGACCAGGAGGCGGATTATCGCAACGTTGTCATGGGCATCAGCAAGTTGCACCTCAAGGCCATTGACTGGATTCTCAGCGGTCAGGTATCGCATCCGGAGGTGTTGCATCGGCATGCGCGTGGGTTTCAGGCAAGTACTGAATTGTTGCCGCATCTCTATGAGTCAAGCATCAAGTCCAGGTCTGTGATCGACAAATCCACCATGAATCCCAAAGAATTCTGGAAAGCTGTGGAGGATAGTCAGGATGCCATGACGGAATTTTCCGTCCTTGCCGATAAATTTGTCGAATCCCGTCTCCGAGGCAAAAAGGGCGGTGATGATATGAAAGGGCTTGTGAAGTCTTTTGGCGACGTTAAGTCCAGGTGTCTGGCTTGTCACAAGGATATTGCCAACTGATGCGTTACTGTTTAGTCCCCCCCCTTTTTTATAAAAGGTTTATTTGAATTGTTGCAGGGGTTAAGGGGGGGATCATCCCATATGCGCTTACATAGATGTTACATATTGATTTAATAGCATATTTTTTTGATCAACGGTGCTCGCATCTCCATCTTTTTCCCAAAAAGGTGCGCAGGGGAAGGGGAAAAACCCAGGAGATCACATGATGGTAGAAACAATACGCATTAAAATCAATAAGATTATTCATGTTAGCGCATATGGGGGATCATCCCCCCGTGCTGCGGTTTGGAGGCAGAGCTAATTCAAAGTCAAAACCCTGGGGGCAATCCCCCAGCCCCCTTTCTTCTTTCAATAATTTCTTAGGGGGGATCTGAACGGTTACCCACGCAATGCTTGACAAATGTGGTGATTTTGACCTACCTTTCGCTCTCGAAGGAAGGTGCGAGAGAATATTGGCGTCGAACGGATATCACCATAACACCACTATAAAGGTTTGCGTATGCCGCCGTTTCCCACCAGTTGGCCCCTTGGATGTCCCCCAGAAGACAGCAATACACCTGATATCCATGTCTACAGGGTGGTCAAACGCAATCCACCTGATGCGTCAGATTTTAAAAGCCAGGCAGAACTGAAAAGAATGCTTGATGGGGATTCTTGCCTTAGACATGGCCTGTCGGTTTTCTCTGACTCGGATGAGGCCCAACAAGCGAAAAAGCTCTTTCCAAAACTCGGTGAGTTCATTGCGTGCGGTTATCTGGGCAATTCCTCTGATCGGATACTTTTTACCCCAACCCATAAATTTCCGCAAAGTCATCACACATGGTGGACTCCCGCCATAATTGGCAGAGAAACCATCTTCAGCGTATCGTTAATCGATTGAGCGTCTTTTCCACGAACGAGTTTGATTGGGTGCCTCCAGGGAAGCAGGTGGCCCCCCCCCCCTTTTCGACCATCGTGCCGGAAGAGGTTCTCTATGCCTTTGACGGTCCCCGGATCTTTACCTTTTCCGATCAAGATGGGACGACGTTTCTCGCGTATCTTTGTGATGAGGTTCCCGACCTTCTTCGCTTCATCATCGTTCCTATCGCACCACAAACCGTTCTACAGTTGGAAAAAGGGGATATTGCTCTTCGCGATGTTCTTACTCAACCTGATGATGTCTGGATCGTGGATTTGGACAGTGGTGGATCCTCCAGATGCTGCTGGAATCTTGCTGGGAAAGAACTACCAGATGCCGTGCTCCCTCTGGCTGGTATTACCTTACTTCCCAATTCCGTGGTGTCTCAGGCGAGGGGGGCCAGGGGAGCATCCCAACCTTTTGACGTGCATCTGGGCAAACAGAAGGGATTGCAGGTTTTCCTGCGCTGGACAGGAAGCGTGTCGGGAGAGGTTCTCCTCACGCTTGACAACATCTCGGTCTGGGGAAAATCCGCAACGGACATATCGCACACAGCAACCTGCGACCTCCCACATATCTTGACGTTTCTCGCCAGGGGATGGCATCGACTGTTCTCCGAGGAATACTATCCCGTCTTGTTGGCGAGACCGAATCTGCCAGAGCATCCGGGACGCTTGGTGCGCAACGTTCTGAACGGAAGACGCAACTCGCAGATGCAAGCTACCCAGATGGCAGAATGGAAAACGTTTACATCTTTTTTAAAGGGGCACCTTTTTTCCAGAAAATGCAGTCCCTTGATCTCTTCTCTTGCCAGATTACCCGATACGGACCAGCCAGGAAATTGGGTTGAAGATGACTCAATTATCTTCTTGAGGCAGGGGCATGTTATGCTGGCGGCAACCTCAGAATGTTACTTTTGCCTATCACTTGATGAGACGAGGAAAATCCTAGAAGAGCTTGGTAACGCTATTTGTCGCCGTCTCGAATCTTTTTCTATATCCAACAACATTTTTTTAAACATTATTCAGAGTTGGACTACACGAGATGAAATCACTACATCTGATAAGCGTTCTTTGGCAACTGGAATCTCTCCAGCTAGACTACAACTGATATGGCCGCAGAATATTCCCGGAGAAAATAGGAAAAACCTCATTCCTGTTTCAATGGCTGAGGAACCTCTTTGTCTCGCAGCTCGCATGATCGGTGGCTTGGCGGATGATTCGCAATTAAAAAACCTGATGCTGCGAATAGCCAATACTGGGAGAAATGACAGGGGAGTGCTATCCAGCATTCGGGACGAGTTAAAAAGATCAGATATCTTGAAAGATGATCAGAATTTCCGTGCTAGTGACTTTCGAGCACAGGGTATGGAAGTAGCTCGGTGGTTGCGGAGCCATGAGAACATTGATCACAGCACGAGGTTTAATCCAAGAAGTCTGCTGGATGAATGGAAAGTGGACTGCATCAATTATCCGTCGTCTATACCTTATGACGCTATTGCAGTTTGGGGGAAAACATTGGGGCCAGTCATTTATCTAAACCCCCAGGGACCTCGGTGCATCTTCCCAACCGGTATCCGTTTCACCTTGGCTCACGAAATTGGACATATTCTTATGGATATGGATCGTTTTCTTCCTTTTGGGGATGTCATTTGCGCCGAAGATGGTTTGTATGCTTTTAATGGACCCGAGACAAGAGCAAATGCGTTTGCCGCAGAACTATTGCTTCCGGAAAGTGGCGTAAGACAACAGATGGAGCAACTGAACGCGAGAGATCGAGATAAAATTAATAATCTTGTTGTCGATATCGCTGACAAATTTGAGGTTAGTCACGAACTGACAGCATGGAAAATGAAACATACGCACATTTTATCGAAAGAGCAGGAATCATATTTGGATGATAAATTGCGGTCCAAGAACGATCCTTTCTGACATGAGCCTTTCTGAGCCATCTTAAGCACTATCCCTCAGCCAAATCGCCTTTCCTGCTCCTCCCAATCCAGAGGCATCCCCGTCCGCAGATTTTCCAGGCTGATGCTGTCCGGGTAGTCCCCGCGCAGGTAGGTTTCATGATGGCGAGGCTTTGATTACACCGTGCGGTCTTTCTTGTTCACGTATCGGAAAAATAAAGTTTGGCAAAAATACTTGCGGGGGTCCGGGGGGGATCATCCCCCCCGGCGGGGTTTGGGGCAGCGCCCCAAGGTTTTGTTTTTGAATTTAAACAAAAAGCTCCCTTCACTGTTTTTGACTTTGATTTTTGCCCGAAGGGCATCATGTTCAATGCCTGTCCCTTCCGATCGGCTCATCCGGCCAGAATTTGGATAAAATGGGAGCCAGATTTGAGAAATTTCAGTGGAAGGATTTTCAACTGTAGGGGACTGGAGACTGGCAGATTTCCTTCTGGGCGAAAAGCAGGATCCCGGTGTTGCCGTTGACTTTGATTTTGCCGTTGACTTTTTGCCCGAAGGGCATCATGTTCAACAAAAAATTTTATTGCCTGTGTGGGGGGGACAAAGCCCCCAGGATTTTGGTTTTTCCCCGAAGGGCATCATGTCCCCTTAACTGCGGTTCTGATTCATGGCGGCCTTCTACAAAACCACCCTCAGAGCTGTCCCAGCCTACGCCTTGCTGTTTTTACTGTTGGCCATTTTTGGCAATGCACTGCGAATTGCCCATGGTCACCTGCATCCAACCCAACTTCCCATCCTTACCATCGCCATTTTCGGAATAGGCGGTTTTTTTGTCCTCTCCGGAAATATCGTCCATCCAACGCTGAAAATGGAACGGTGGCTCTCTGGCCTCTGGTTGTTGTTTTCCGTCTTTTTGGTCCTGGACAACGAAATCATCTATGGCCAATTGAGCGGTGCCCACAGGCTCCTTAATGTCGGTTTGTGGCTCAATGCCATCCTTTCCCTGTACCTTTGGGCCGCCATGTTTTTTGCCGATGAACTCGATCCCTATTGGCAACGATGGGCAATGGCCGCCCTGGTGTTGTGGCTCGGCATCTTGGTTGTGGTGCCTTATGCGTCGCCATCCCCCAACATTGATGTCTTTCATCACGGTCTGGAAGCGGTCAACTATCTGTTGGATGGGAAAAATCCTTACTCCAGTCCCCTGTCGGATCTGTATCATGGGGCCTACGGTTATATTCCAGGTTACATCTACCTCCCTGTCATCCTGGTAGCCAACACCATAGCACATCTTTTGTTTGGGGATATTCGTCACACCTACATTGTTTCTCAGTTGGTTGTTGTGTTTTTTCTCTGGCGGTTGGGCCGGGAACGGGGGCTTTCTCCTGTGGCCAGCAGTTTTCTGGCCCTGGTCTGGATTTCCTTCCCCGTGACCCTCTTCGTCCTCGAACAATCCTGGAACGATACCCTCCTTATCGCTTTTTGCGCACCTCTGGCCTGGAGTTTAAACCGGCAAACAATAAACAACTCCCCGAAAAATTGGATAACCACCGCCATTTTCCTCGGATTGGCCGTGGGAACCAAACAATATGCCGTCGTCATCGCCTGGGTGACCATCCTCTACGTCTGGCAACGTTTTGGAATGTCTACCGCCCTACGGGTTGCCTTTTTAGCACTGGCTGTTCTTCTTGCCACCATTCTCCCCTTTTTCCTCCTGGATCCTCAGGCTTTCATCGACCATCCCATCCTCGAAATCGCCGGTTATCGCATCCGTGGCGATTCCATGTCCTGGGTTGCCTATATTTTGGCGTCCTCCGGCTTTGAATCCTTCGGCAGCATGATTTTGCAGGTCTATCTGCTTGTCGTGGGAGCGGTCACACTTTGGTTTGTCCACCTGCGCAAGGTCTCCCTGTTTCACTGGGCTTGGGCCATCATCCTGATCTATGGCGGCTTTTTCCTTTTTGGCAAACAGGCCTTTTGTAACTACTATTACTTCCTGGCGTTTTTTGTCGTCCTGGCCATTCCTTTTGCTTGTGGTCATGTGCGTGACAATGGCCAGGATGAGAAAGAATCCATGGCTGTTTCGGAGATTGGCGACGCTTGGGTCTTTCCTCCAACCCTGTTCTGGTCTCTGTTGGTTCTTGCCATCGTGTTGCGTCTGACTTTTCTCGATGGCATCGAATTCAAGCAGGACGAATTTAATGCCATCGTCCTTGCCTACCGTCATCTCGCCCTGGATGGCATGGCCCAGGTTGGCTTGAAGTCTTCCACCGGCCTGTTCAATCCCCCCTTCTTTGTGTATCTCATGGCGTTGCCGGTTTTTTTTACCACCGACCCTGCCAGTGTGACATTGTTTGTGATCGTTCTGAATTTACTGGGTATTTATTTGCTCTTTCGCCTACTGAAGTGGGCTTTTTCCCTCGGTGTGGCTGTTTTGACCACGCTGTTGTTTGCCTCATCTCCATGGTCGATCCTCTATTCCAGAAAAATTTGGGCCCAGGATTGTCTATTTCCCTTCATGGTGGCCCTGGTGGCGGTGTTGCTCTCCCTGAGCGAAAAATATCGCCCCTGGAAGGTGTGGACCCTGTTTTTGCTTCTGGCAGTGGTTACCCAGTTGCACATGAGTGCCTGGTTCCTCCCTCCCGCTATCGTTCTCTTCATGTTGCGTTTCCGGGTGGCCGTGGCTTGGCGCGATCTAGCCATCGGGCTGGTTTTGTTGCTGGCGGTGTACTATCCCTACATCCAGTTTCACATGCAAACCCATTTCCAGAATATCATTGACGCCATTCATCTCATGGGGCAGCAGGGACAAAATTTACCGGCAGGTAATTTTATTTGGATGTTTTTGATCTCCTCCGGTCTTGGGTATACCTATGTTCTCGGAAATGAAGGTTTTGCGCGCTTTTGGGACAGCTATTTTCTTGCTTTGCCCCATGGTTTCTTCCTGCTGTTTTTTCTCCTGGCTGTCTTGGGATTGGTTCGGGTTCTGGCCAGCCACTGGCCGTTGAAAACATTGTCTTTCGCCAATCAGGCCACCCTGGCGCAAAAAACGGTGACTTTGTTCCTTCTGATGCTTTTGATCATTCAGGGGGCGTACCTGTTGTTGGATATCCCCCCTTTCCCGCATTATGCCATCATATTTTTTCCATCCTTGTTCCTGTTTGCCGTATTGATGTTGCAGCGGATGGGCAGCCGGTTGCGGGTCGGTCTCCGGAAAAAAATCCTGGTCACCGTGGTTACCGGCATGGTCGCGGCCAATCTTTACTTTACCCTCACCTTCCACAGCTTTGTCCTCTATAATCCCCAACATATCTCCGGGGATTATGGTGTTCCATATTTTGTGCACAAGAAGGAGTGGCAACAGTTGCTGCAAGTTCCGCAACGTGGGGAAGCCCAATGACCCTTTCCGGCCAGGAGTTTCCTCCCGGACCAGACATCCTCGGGGAAAAATACAGACAGGCGGCAGAGCATCATTTGGCGGGTCGTTTGCAGGATGCGGAATCCTTTTATCGCCAGATTCTTCAGGCTGATCCCAACCATGCCGACGCTTTGCACATGTTCGGTGTCCTGGCCCACCAACTGGGCCATTTCCAGGTCGCGGTGGAATGTCTTGGTCGGGCGGTAGCGGTTCGCCCCCATTTTGCCGAAGCCCACTATAATCTGGGCAATGCCTGCAAAGCCTTGGGAATGAATTCCAGGGCGGCGGAAAGTTATCATCAGGTTTTGTTGTATCGAGGGGATGTGCCGGAGGCCTGTTTTTTTGCGGGGAATGGATTCCGGGAAATCGGCGATCGGGATCAGGCGGTGGCGTGTTATCGCAAGGCCATTGGGTTAAACCCAGGTTTTGCTGCCGCTTTGAATGCCCTGGGAGGGGTGTTGAAGGATCAGGGAAATACCGACGCCGCCCTGGAAGTGTATCAACAGGCCCTTAAGCTACAACCGGGTGATGCGGAACTTTTAAACAGCCTGGGATTGATTTACCTTGAAAACAACCAACTTTCCCAGGCCGAAGACACATTTCGCCAGGGATTGTTGTTCAAGCCCGATTTTCCCGAGGTTTTATCCAATCTGGGGTTGGTCCTTCTGGAACAGGACAAGGTCAAGGAGGCCATCGAATTTTTTGAACGGGCACTCAAGCTCCGGCCCGACTATCCCGAAGCCCTGTCCAATCTGGGGGCTGCCTTTCAGGAGTTGGGCTTTTTTGATTCCGCCATCGATCGATACACCCAGGCCCTGGAACTGAAACCCGACATGCCGGAGATTCACTCCAATATGGGATATGCCCTCCAGGAATTGGGGCGGTTGGATGCTGCGGTAGAGCAATTTCAACGGGCGTTGGCCATCAAGCCCGATTATCCCGAAGGTTTGAACAATCTGGGCAATGTCTATAAACAGCAGGGTCGTTATGCAGCGGCGGCAGACGTTTACCATCAGGCACTGCAATTGGCACCCGCCCATCCCGAAGTTCATGCCAACATGGGGGCTTTGTTTTTGGAGCAGGGGCAGTGGGATCAGGCTGTGGCACAATTTCAACGGGCGTTGAACATTCGTTCCGATCACCCGGAGGCCCATTTGGGTTTGGGACTGTATCATCTGCTGCTGGGGGATTTGGCTACGGGTTGGCGTTATTATGAATGGCGTTGGAAAACCAGAAATTTTATCCACCATGGCCAGCAACAACCGGCATGGCGGGGAGAAAGGATGGCGGGCCAAACCCTTTTGTTGCACTGTGAGCAGGGTTTTGGCGACAGTATACAGTTTATTCGTTACATCCCCATGGTCAGGGAACATTCTCAAGCCAGGGTGGTTGTTTTTTGCCCGCAACCGTTGCAGCGATTGTTTGCCACCGTGGCGGGAATCGATTATCTGACTGCGCAGATGGAAAATTTGCCCGTATGTGATTGTCAGGCTCCCCTGTTGAGCCTGCCGTATCTTTTGGGGACAACGCTTGAAAATATTCCGGCGTCGGTCCCCTATCTTGTGGCCGATGCGTGGCGGGAATCTTTTTTTCGGGACCGCTTGCAAGCGTTTCCCGGACTTAAAGTAGGGATTACCTGGCGAGGTAATCCGCGACACAAGAATGATCGTCACCGTTCCATGGATCCCTCCGGGTTGGTCGCCTTGTGTGATGTGGCGGGGGTGTGTCTGGTCAACCTGCAAAAAGATATTTTACCGCAAGAACTGGCGGTTTTTTCCGGGCGGCCTAATTTTATCGATGTTTCCGGGATGTTGCACGATTTTGCCGATACTGCGGCAGTTCTGGCCAATCTGGATCTGGTGCTTGCGGTGGATACGGCGGTGGTTCATCTGGCTGGGGCCATGGGTCGCCGAGCCTGGGTGATGCTGCCGTATGTTCCCGACTGGCGCTGGATGCAACACAGAGATGACAGTCCGTGGTATCCGGGGCTTAAGTTGTTTCGGCAACAGGTTTTCGGGTCATGGGCGGGGTGCCTCGAACGTGTTGTTGCGGCTCTGCGTTTGGAGCTTGAGGCTTGAGTGTCGATGGATCGGACCATTCAAAAAGATTTGGAAATTGCAATCGGTCATCATACCCAGGGAAGGTTGCGGGAGGCTGAGGCACTTTATAAAAAAATAGTGCATTCCGATCCCAGGCAACCGGATGCCTTGCATTTGTTGGGGGTTATCGCGCATCAATCGGGTCATACCGACTTGGCCATCACTTTGATGGGGCAGGCCATTGCGGTTAAACCCGATTTTGCCGAGGCGCATGGAAATCTTGGGTTGATTTTTTCCGGTTTGGAACGCTGGCAGGAGGCCCAACGGCATTTTTACCAGGCCACACGCTATAAACCCGATTTTGCCGAAGCCTATTTCCACTGTGGCAATGCCCTGGTGGAGCTGGGTCAGTGGGATGCGGCGGTCGCTGAATATCGCAAGGCGGTGGAGATTTTACCGCAATGGGGCGATGCCTATTACAATATGGGTAATACCTGGGTCACCCTGGGAAACCTTCAGGAGGCTGAGGTTTGCTATGGTCGTGCGGTTGGAGTCAATCCTGATTTGGCCGCTGCCCATTTTAATCGTGGCCATGCGTTGGAAACTTTGGGTCGGTTTGAGGAATCCCTGGCAAGCTTTCATCGGGGGCTTGAAATAGAGCCTGAGAACGCGGGAGGTTTTTGTGGGGTAGGCAACGTCTTGATCGAATTGGGCCGATTGGACGAGGCTGTAGCGGCCTACACGCATGCCACTGCCTTGAATCCCGGTTATGCCGATGCTTTCTATAATCTGGGTCGGGTATTGGTGATGCGGGGAGATTTGGAATTGGCCCTGGTCCATTATCAAACGGCCTTGACGCTCCGGCCTGGTTTTGCTCCGGCCTGTTACAACCTTGGTAACGCTTTGGTGGAACTGGGTCGGTTGGATGAGGCCGAAGGATGTTACCGGCAGGCCATTGCCGCTAGGTCCGATTATGCCGAGGCCTGGTACAATCTGGGCAATACGTTTCGGGAGTTGGGTCGTTTGGATGCCGCGATGGAGGCCTATGGGCAGGCACTTTTATCCCGTCCAGGTTTTGCCGAGGCCTATTTTGGCATGGGGGTGATCTGGTTGTTGCGGGGTGATTTTGTACAAGGCTGGCCCCTCTACGAATGGCGTTGGAAAAAGCGGGATTTCCCGCCGCATGAGCATCACCAACCTTTGTGGGATGGCGGCCCGATGGCGGGGGGGACCTTGCTGCTTCATTGCGAGCAGGGGTTTGGTGACAGCATTCAGTTTGTCCGTTTTCTCCCTCTCGTCAAAGAAAAATCTGCGGCCAGGACGGTGCTTTTCTGTCCACAACCGTTGCATCGATTGTTCACGACCATGGCCGGCATCGATCATTGGGTGACCTCCTGGGAACAGATTCCCCCCAGCGATTATCAGGTTCCCTTGTTGAGCTTGCCCTATGTGTTGGGATCCCGGACGACCTTTGCAACGGCAGGTTTGCCTTATCTTGCCCCTGATTCCCAGGGAGTGGCTCGTTTTCGGGAATCTTTGGCAAAACTCCAGGGGTTCAAGGTGGGGATTGCTTGGCGTGGTTCTCCGGCGCACAAAAATGATCGCAGACGATCCATGGATCCCCGCTTTCTGGTTCCCCTGTTTGACATTGATGACTGTCATTTCATCGGTTTGCAGAAAGGGGCACCGAAGGCGGATCAGGATTTTTTGCTTGAGCGGGGAAATTACAGCGATTGGAGCGGGATGTTGGATGATTTTGCCGATACGGCTGCCCTCATGGCCCATCTGGATTTGGTGATTGCGGTCGATACCAGCGTGATTCATCTGGCAGGTGCCCTGGGTCGTCCCGCTTGGTTGTTGTTGCCGTATGTCCCCGATTGGCGTTGGTTGTTGGACGGGGATGAAAGTCCCTGGTATCCGAGCGTGCATTTGTTTCGGCAATCGCTCCGTGGTGATTGGGAGGGGGTGATCAGAGACTGTGTGTGCCGGCTCGGGGAAGCCGTAGTTGGCACGCAGAAAGTTGCGTCGGTGTTCTTGCAGAGAAACAAGCCCTAACTTTTAATGTAGGTACCTATCCGGGTAACGTGCCTTCCCGTCTCCTTTCTGCTTGTGTTTCCGACATAACCACTGGCGTAGCCAGGCTTTGGGATATTTTTCAACCGCACGATATCCTTTGCGGACCAGACCCATGGAAAAATAGTTGGCCCAGCCTACAAGCATTCGATTCAAGTCCTTGACCAACTTCCCGGCATCCCCGTTTTCCCATCGGCAATGGGTTTTATCGCTGATTACCATGAACGCATGTTGAACGCTTTTCTGGGATGGCCACGTAAGATTAAGGAGGTTGGCCTAGGCCCCTTTTAGTCGAAGAATGAGATTCATCGATGCCGGTTTTGCACCTGGGACAAATCCCGTACCGCCCCTCGGGCCGCCGAGGTCGTCAAGGCGGCGTAGGCTTGAAGTGCCACAGACACCGGCCTCTGGCGGTTTTCGGGGACAAACAGGGTTATTTCCCGCCGGCGTTGCTCCAGGACGTGATCTTCCACGGCGACGTTGATGGAACGTTTGTTGATATCGATGTCGATGCGATCCCCTTCGCGGATCAAAGCAATGGCTCCCCCTTCGGCAGCTTCGGGAGACATGTGGCCGATGGACAAACCCGATGTGCCCCCAGAAAAGCGTCCGTCGGTGATGAGGGCGCAAACTTTTCCCAAATTTTTTGATTTAAGAAAGCTGGTCGGATAGAGCATTTCCTGCATCCCTGGCCCCCCTTTGGGTCCTTCATAGCGGATGACGACGCAATCTCCGGCCTGGATCTGGTCGTTGAGGATGGCTTCGCACGCCGCTTCCTGACTGGAAAAAATACGCGCCGGTCCGGAAAAGGTCCAGATGGCGGCATCAACGCCGGCGGTTTTGACGATACAGCCGTCGCGGGCAATATTTCCATACAGAACGGCCAGGCCGCCTTCTTGGGTATAGGCGTGCCGGACGCTGCGGATGCACCCCGATTCCCGGTCCAGGTCCAGGCTTTCCCAGCGGTTGGACTGGCTGAAAGGTTCAACGGTAGCGACACCTCCTGGACCGGCCAGATAGCGTTCACGCACTTCCTGGGTGGCCTGCGGTCCAAGGACATCTTCACGGTCGATGGCGGCTCCCATGGTGGCTGCATGGACGGTGGGTGTATCCCGGTGAATCAACCCGGCCCGGTTCAATTCTCCAAGGATGGCAAACACCCCGCCGGCGCGATGGACATCCTCCATGTGGTAATGCTCGGTGGAGGGGGCCACCTTGCACAGGCATGGAATTTTGCGCGACAACCGATCCATGTCGGCCATGCCAAAAGCGACCCCGGCTTCATGGGCGGCGGCCAACAGGTGGAGTATGGTGTTGGTGGATCCCCCCATGGCAATATCCAGGGCCATGGCGTTTTCAAAAGTTTTGAATCCGGCGATGGAACGGGGTAAAGTGGTGGTGTCGCCCTGCTCGTAGTACCTGCGGGTGAGATCGACGATGGTTTTTCCGGCCTGGGTGAAAAATGGTTTACGCAGGACGTGGGTGGCTAGCATGGATCCGTTGCCGGGCAAGGCCAGCCCCAGGGCTTCCATGAGGCAATTCATGGAATTGGCGGTGAACAATCCCGAACAGGAACCGCAGGTGGGGCAGGCCGAGCGTTCCATGTTGGCCAGATCCTGGTCATCGACCTCACGATTGCCGGCGGCGATCATGGGATCAACAAGGTCAAGCTTGCGTAGAACCTGACCATTTTTTATCATTTTGCCCGCCTCCATGGGGCCACCGGAGACGAACACGGTCGGGATGTTCAGGCGCAAGGCGGCCATAAGCATCCCGGGGGTGATCTTGTCGCAATTGGACAGGCAGACCATGGCGTCGGCGGTGTGGGCGTTGACCATAAATTCGACGCTGTCGGCGATCAGGTCGCGCGAAGGCAGCGAGTAGAGCATGCCGCCGTGGCCCATAGCGATGCCATCATCGATGGCGATGGTATTGAATTCTTTGGCAACGGCACCGCAGGCTTCGATTTCGGCCGCCACGAGACGCCCCAAATCACGCAGATGGACGTGGCCTGGGACAAACTGGGTAAAAGAGTTGGCCACGGCGATGATGGGTTTGCCAAAATCGCCATCCGACATGCCGGTTGCGCGCCAAAGAGCACGAGCACCGGCCATGTTGCGACCGTGCGTCGAGGTGCGGGAGCGTAAAACGGGCATGATGTTCTCCTTCGCGTTCAGGGATGTTTTGCAGTAGTTTTCTGGTCCGTGACGTGATCCTATGTAGGGCCGTCGTGGGATGGTGCATCTGAACCGTCCCTTTTTCAAGGAATACAAAGAATATGACACTTTTTTTGGAAATTCACCCCACCGATCCCCAACCCAGACTGATCGGGCAGGCGGCGGAAATAATCAAACAAGGGGGAATTCTTGTTTTTCCCACCGATACCACCTACGGTTTGGGCTGTGCCCTGGACAATCGCAAGGGGATGGAAAAAATCATTCGCCTCAAACAATTGCCACCCAACCATCAATTTTCCATCTTGTGTCCCGATCTTTCCGAAATCTCCCGTTATGCCAGGGTCGGGAACCAGACCTATCGCATTTTACGCAAATTTCTCCCTGGTCCCTACACCTTTGTCCTTGAAGCCACCCGCGATGTCCCCAAGACCATACTTCCCAAACGCAAAACCATCGGCCTGCGCATTCCCGATCACCCCATTTGCCTGCATCTGCTCAAGGCCATCGATATGCCGTTGGTATCCACTTCGCTCAGGATTCCGGGCCATGATGGTATTTTGTTTCATCCCGATGAAATTAAAGAATTGATGAAAGGTCGCGTTGATTTAATGGTCAATGGCGGTGTGTTGCCGGAGATCCCCTCAACCGTGGTGGACCTGACCGAAGCGGTACCGCAAATATTGCGAAAGGGGGCGGGGTCGGTCGAGGCTTTTCTGTAAAGAGGGAGGGGTCTTTCTCCAATCAAGGCTGTTCGCGACGAATACCACTCAACGGTGCTGCGATTTTCAAACGATCAGAGAAATATTTGGCCGTCCAGTCCAGATCGCTGTACTCCTGCGGCAAGACCTGATAACACCCTACGCGGCCAATCAATCCGCACAGCCAGTCAGCGCACTGAAGGGTTTGGAACATATGGCTTTCAGCTTGAATTGGGGGTTCGATCATCGTTGTGCGGGAATTTACAAACATTTGGTGCGATGATTCGGCAACGATTTGTTTTCGAAAATCAACTTCGCTTTGCTCGTCCAGGATCATCTGGAAGTGGGCATCGCGAGAGGGCGCAGCGCAAAATTGATCAATTCGCTTAATCGACTCTCTCAATACAGCACGATACAGTTTCTTTGAATCGTGCAACTCTGGTTGGCTGTTTTTTTGCAGTCCAACATAAAAAACCATTCCTCCATCACCCTTGATACGGTTCATCAAACGGAAGGTTGCGGAGCGTACCTCTCGATACTTTGTAACGTTTGTTGTCGTGAAGAGCGAGGCACCTTTTTTTTCCCAAAGATAGGCTGGGATTTTATCTCTGGTGATTTCAAAACGCAAAAGATTACACTTGAGTTGGTAAAACCAAGTGGCAAAAGCGCGTACTTTGCCGGATGGCAACAAAAATCCTCCCAACCCAAAAACAGGGCTGGTGTTATGATGTGGATCGTGGCGACGGATGAATGGCCCTATATGCCCAAATTCATCCAGGTAAGCGATGAAATGCACAAGTATCCTCCCAAAAAACGCGAAAGCCCGCACTTGCGCACGGGCCTCGGAATTTAGAGCTGCTGCCAGAGTTCAAGCAGAGCACATTGACGCGAACTGTACATGAAAAAGGCATCGAACGCAAGACCAAACGTAGCGCATCCCAGGGCAATCGCATTTGGATTTCGTTAATGTTCGCATAACAGCTTACATCCATCAGGCACTAATGATCGACTCCCTCGCCACCATGCTCGCCCAATTTTGAGATGCCATCGCCCTGTAGCGCATCCTCCTTGAAGAGCAACCTTTCGGAAGGGGTAGGTTCAACTGTTTTCCATGAAGGGTTCCAGATAGGGGGCGACTTCCTCCAGGGCGGTGCCTCCCTGGATGACCTGGACGAGTCCGCTGGCGACCAGGGGCTGGAAACCCCGGTCCAGGGCGACCCGGCGCAGAACGGAGGCGGCTTCGCAGCGAGCGATGCGTTGTTTTAATTCCTCATCGACCGTCAGCATTTCATAGATTACTGTGCGCCCCATATAACCGGTGCGGTTGCATGCGGGACAACCTGGGCTTGTGAATAACTGGTGAACGGGTTGATGTTGTCCCATGGCTCGCAGCAATCGTTCTTCGCTTGGCGAGGGAGGGCGACCGATCCGGCAAGAGGGACAAAGGCGGCGTACCAGTCGTTGGGCAACCACCAGACTGACAGCGGAGGATACCAGGAAGGGTTCCACCCCCATGTCCACCAGTCGCGTTATGGCGCCGGGGGCATCGTTGGTGTGGAGGGTGGAAAAAACCCGGTGCCCGGTCAAGGCGGCCTGAACGGAAATTTTGGCCGTTTCCGCATCGCGAATTTCCCCGACCATGATGACATCGGGATCGTGACGCAGGAATTGCCGCAAGGCTTTGGGAAACGTGTAACCAATCCGGTTATTGACCTGAACCTGGGTTGTTCCTTCCATGCGTACTTCCACGGGGTCTTCCACGGTAAGGACATGGCAAAACTGGTTTTTGACAATGTAATCCAGTGCTGCGCGCAAGGTGGTGGATTTACCGCTTCCAGTGGGACCGGTGACCAGGATAAGACCGTGGGGCAGGGCGACATTGCGGCGGAAACGTTCCAGGTCTCCTCCAGAGAATCCAAGATCCTCCATAGGAACCAGCCCTACCTGAAGATCCAACAGCCGCAGTACCATGGTTTCGCCTTGGACCGACGGTACATCGGATACTCGAATGTCCAACAATCGGTCGGCCATGCGCGCCTGGATGTGGCCATCCTGGGGAAGGCGTTTTTCGGCGATGTCCATGCCAGCCACAACCTTGATGCGGGAAACAAGGGAATTTTTAATATGCTGGGGGAGGCGCACCTCCTCCAAGAGACGACCATCAACCCTGAAGTGGATGTGCAAAAATCGTTGGTCGGGGACGACATGAATATCGCTTGCGCGTTTGGCGATAGCATTGACGATGAGCTGGTTGAGCAGGACCGTAACCGACAAGTCGGAATGGGGCACCCTTTCAGGAAACGATACCGGGGCCAATCCCCGCAAGTCGAGCAGTCCTATGGGTTGACCTGCATGCGCCTGGGTTTCGCCGCCATACCAACGGTCGATGGCTTCCATGATCAGGGTACGAGGGGCGATGCAAAGGTGTACCCGCAAACCGGCTAGGTGTCCGGCCCGGTCCAAATCTACCTTTTTTGGATCGGCACACGCCATGAGGAGTCCATCGTTGTCGATGCGTACCGGCATGGCCTCCCAGAGGGCGGCGTTTTGTCCGTCCATGCGGCGCACCGCCGCTGTTTCCAGGTATTCTGGATTCAATTCCGTGTAAGATATGTTCAAGGCGACGGCGGACCCCATGGCCATGGCTCGTTGCCCGATATGGCCCATATTGATCAACAGATCCAACATTTGGGCACCGGATGAATTTTTCTTTCCCTCTTTGGCGTGCCGAACCGCATCACCCGAAACCAGACCAGCAGACAACAGCAGGTGCAACAGGCCGGTGGAACCGGCCAATCCAGAACAACCCAGAAGTCCGATCAATCGCTCTGCCGTTATGACGCCTTCCTGAAGTAATGCTGCGTTGAGCGGGGCAAAACGGGGGTGGGCAGCTAGAATTTGGTCGCTTT
Source organism: Magnetococcales bacterium (assembly GCA_015660855.1). Lineage (GTDB taxonomy): Bacteria > Pseudomonadota > Magnetococcia > Magnetococcales > UBA8363 > UBA8363. Next base: position 45,865 of record JACSDG010000017.1, on the reverse strand, counting down.
CAGGAAGCCCTTGATCCTGTGGGCCGGGGGAGATGCCATCTTTTGCGTCTTTGCCATCCATCGCTTTGCAAAATTACCTTTTCCTGTTGATTGCGTACGCCTAGGTGATCCGAGGGAAAGACGAAAAGTGGTGTCACGGATGTGACACTCTATCCATGGTCAGACCGACAATCCAGGGAAATTTATTTGTGTTTCCTAAAAAGCGGAACAGGTGGTCAGTTCCGCTTTCATGAGGTTTATTTTAAGGTTTTCCTGTTTTTGTTTTTTGATTTTTGTTTTGACTTTTTATTGCCCGAAGGGCATCATGTGAGTATCTGGGGTGTGGTGTGCCAGCGGAGCGACAATCTTTACCATGGTTCCTGATTTTATGACAGACAGCAACGGTGTACAAAGTTTTCGCCTGCCGGTCGTGCTCAATGCACGCGACTCGCAAGCAACGCCGATCCAGCCCTGCAGTGGCTTCGGAAACTGTCGGAGGGGTTTTACCCTGATTGAATTAATGGTTGTCGTCGTCGTCATCGCCATCCTTGCATCCATTGCCTATTCATCCTACGCGAATCAAATACGCAAGGCGCGACGGAGTGCCGCTCAATCCTACATGATGGCCTTTTCTGCCAAAGAACAGCAGACCTATCTGGATACCCGCCAGTTTTCAAGTGTCGCCGATAATACCGCCGCCGATGCCATTCTGGAACTGGATACCACGGTGAGTTCCTATTACGATATCACTGTGACAACCACGTCCGGTCCACCACCAACCTTTACTATCACGGCGACACCGAACGGGGGTACCAATCAGTACGTGGATGGTGCACTGACGTTGGACAATTCAGGCAGCAAAAGCCCATCGGACAAATGGTGACGGTCATGCGGTCAGAATATGGCATAACAGCGGTGGAAGTCCTTGTAGTTCTGGCCATTGTCGCTATTCTCGTCGCGGTTGCCGCACCGAATTTGCGCGATCTTATCACCACGAATCAGGTCAGTCACACCGCCACAAAATTGCGTTTGGCAATGATTACGGCACGCAGCGAAGCCATCAAACGTAACGCCATAATCGATATTGCCCCGAAAACCGTTGGCACGGTCACAGGTTGGGAGAACGGCTGGGAGGTACAGGTTTCAAGCACTTCATCGGTTATTTCCAATTACGACGCCGTTTCCGGCGTTACCATTACCCGCACCGACGATGCAACCTGTTCTACAGCCTCTGCGACACCGAACGCAGTGGTGCAATATCGTAACTTTGGTCGTGTTTCCAACAGTAATATTTGTTTCCGGATTACCGCAACCGACGCACCAACCAGTGCAACCAAATGTGTTGCCGTTAATCCAAGCGGTATGGCATACTACTATATTGATTCTGGGACAGGTCAGACCTGCTTCTAGAAAGTGGGGCTGGTATGCGCTTGACACACTCCGGGTTCACACTGCTTGAGGTTCTCATCGCCCTGACTGTCGTTGCCGTGGGGCTTTTGGGGCTGGCAAGGTTGCAGGGTATCATGGTTCTTTCCCATCTGGAAACCACCAACCAACCCCACGCCCAGGCCTTGCTGGCGGATATGGTCAGCCGCATCGAAGCCAATGGTAGCAATGCTGGAAGTTATGTTACCGCGAATTCCCTGGGTACCGGCAGCACCGATTTTGATGCCTACGCGAGCACGGGCTGCCCTGCGGAAACCACCACCGGTTACGAAGTCCTGCAACGCGATCAATGTCAATGGGACTGGGCACTCAAAGGCAGAAACGAAACCATGACGGGTGGCAGCCAGTGGCTGGGAGGCATGGAAAATGCCCGTGGCTGCATCTACAGCGTCAGTACCAGCAGCCCTGTCATCGTGCGCGTTGTGGTTGTCTGGCAGGGAGCGACCGCGACGGTCGATACCATGGCGAGTGTGTCTCCAGGAAGCCTTTGCGGCCAAGGAAGCTACGGCACCGATGACACCTTCCGGCGCGGCATGTTTGCGGACGTGGTGATCCCCCTTCTCTAACCTAAAGTTTAAATGTCATGCGTGATCGCGGCTTCACTCTCATGGAGTTGATGATTTCGATGACCCTCGGGCTGTTGCTGCTGGGCGGGTTGGTCGCGCTCCTGGTCAGCAGTGGTGCCAGCCGTAAACACATGGAACAGGGATCTTTGCTCCTGGAAAGTGGTCGCTATGGCATGGATGTCCTGGTTGAAGATTTGCGCATGGCGGGATTTTTTGGGGATTTCGATCCAGCCGATCTCAACCTGCTCTCCTCCCTGACCCCGGCGGACGGCTCCGATCCCACCGGCGGTGCGTGTGCAGGAAACTTGAGCGATTCAGCAGCTCTGAGCCGCCTTCGGTATGCCATGTTGGTTCCGGTTTTCGGCTCGGCGGGAGGGACGGGTTCCTGGTGCGCCGTTGCCAATGTAACCCAGGTTGGTACCCAGTCCGATGTCCTTATCGTGCGCAGAGCCAGCACCTGCGTTTCCGGTGATGCCAACTGCACGATGGATACAACCAACGATGTCTTTTTACAGACCAGTCTGTGCAATACGGATTCCACCAGCGGTGCCACCTACCCTTTGGATCGGGGCACCGGTGCCCTCACCCTGTTGCAGAAAGATTGCACGACCACGGCGGATATTCGCAAATTCATTGCCCATGCCTACCTTGTGGGCACAACCAGCACGATTGTCAATAACCAGGCGCAACAGGTACCTACCCTGTTTCGTATGGAACTCAACAGCGGACAATGGCAGGCGGTTCCGCTTGCCGTGGGGGTGGAACTCATCGCTGTTGAATACGGCGTTGACAGCAGTTCCGCCGACGGTGCCCCGGATGTTTGGACGCAAACGGTCTCGTCGCTCACGGGGTGTACGAATGACAATCCTCTCGGATGCTGGAACAATGTCGTTGCGGTGCGCGTGGCTCTGCTGGCGCGGGCCGTAGACCCCGATCCGGGGTACACCGACACCAAAACCTATACCCTGTCGAGTGTCCCTGGAGTCCGGACGTTTACCCCAGGGACAGGTGATAACTACCGACGGCACCTCTATACCGTTACAGTTCGTATTGAGAATGTTTCTGGAAGGAGGGCACCATGATCGGTGAGATTGTTGCGAATGAATGCGCATCCCTCTGTCGATCTTCGCGGAGTGCCGGCGGTTTTCCATTGGTTGAGCCGGGAACACCGACGGATCGCCAGCAAGGGATCGTTTTGGTGTTTGTCATGCTGATGCTGGTGGTGCTGACCATATTTGCCGTGACGACCTTTCAGTTTGGCAATACCAGTCTGGCCATCAGTTCCAACATGCAATACCGCGCCGAGTCTTTGTCTTACGCCAAGGAGACGGTCAACATGACTTTAAGCAGTGCCGCCTTTATCCAAACCCCGGAGAGTGCCCTCCCCCCCAGCAGTCGTTCGGCCTGTCCGACAACCAACACCAATCGATATTGTGGCGATGCGAATGGCGATGGCACCGAAGACTACCAGGTTGACCTGACGCCTCAACCCTTTTGCAAGTCGGCGAGAACAATCAGCAATAACGATCTTGATTTGACGACAGCCGAGGGTTTGACGGGGGCTATGGGGGTATCGCAAACTTTTGGCATCAGCGGTGCGTCATCGGATGATTCTTTGAATGTGAACAGCGTGTGGGAAATCACTGCGGTATCCACCAATGTTGCCACCGGCACGACATCGACGTTGCGTGTTGGAGTCAAAGCGGTAACGCCTTCGAGTTCCTGTCCCTAGTGAGGATCATTGCTTTTGGAGCGGCCTCCAATGAACATTCTACTTTTTCTGATCAACACGGCGATTCTCCTGTTTTGGCCTTTATCCCTGGAAAAAGGGTCGGTATGGGCCGACGACATTGACATCTACACCCAGCCGACCACCGTGACATCGGCGGGGGTTCCCAACGTTTTGATCATTTTGGACAATACGGCCAATTGGAACAACAATGCCCAGCATTGGCCTGGAGGCGTGACGCAGGGAGAATCCGAAATCAAGTCACTTGCGAAGGTGCTTTACTCTCTGCCTGACGATTCCGTGAATGTCGGACTCATGATGAATTCCAACGCGGTCGGGGGATCCGGCACGGGTCCGGGCGGGTATATCCGCTTCGCCATGCGCAGGCTTGACGCGACGACCAAGGAAGCTTGGCTGTCGATGTTGGGCATGACTGTTGTTGATGGCGAGATCACGCCTCTGTCGAGTTGTACGGTCACGGCCAATTCACTCAATGGCACTCCGAACTGCATGTACCAGAATGCCCAGCAAAGCATCAATTCGAGTGGTGAGCAGGGGGCTTCGAGTGCGGAGTACAGTCGGTCCATGTTTGAGGCCTTCAAGTATTTTGGCGGATATGCCGCCCCTGACGGTACCAACACCCCGGTCAATCAAACCCAGTTCGGTCCCTACCGTTTTGCAGACAACCCTGGGGCACTTGGGAGCATCCCCCGTCTCGACAGTGCTGCCTTTTCCGATTGGGATTCTGCCAGCATGACGGGCACAATCTACAATTCGCCAAGCAATAGTGGCTGCCAAAAAAACTTTGTAATTTTCATCGGTAACGGGTTGCCTTCTCAGGACAGCGCGGCGATTTCCACGGACAAGGTTGCGGATGGCTCCGCCGATGTCCATTTTGATATCTCACCCTTGCCATGGCAGAACTACACCCAAAACACCGTTACCGGAACCGACACCTGTTTTCATCAAACCGCCTGCAAAACGAGCACTGCGACCTGTAGCAGCAGCGATTATCCCTCGCAGTGTACCGATGGCACCTACACGAGTTGCTCGTGCGGCACACAATCGACCACGGGTTGTTCAAGCACGACCAGTTCTTCGACCAGTCAGATTGCCACGACATCCTGCAAGAGTGATTGCAGCACGACCGATTTTCCAACGACCTGTGCCAATGCCACCGCCCCTGTCACCCCCTCCACCTACAGTGCTTGCGCATGTCAATCCTATGGAACTTCTTGTGGTGAAGGGGGTGGTGTTTCCATCGGTACGGTATGCTCGGCAACCACTCCGAGCTATCCTTCGGGCTGCACGGACAGTCTCGGTACAACCTATGCGACCTGTACCGCCGGTGCTCAAGGGGCTGTCTGTGCCGGTCCCAGTGAGGCTGCGACAACGACGACTCTGAGTACGGCTGCATGTTTGACCAGTGCGCCCTCATTGCCTGAAACATGTGGCGGTACCTATCCGACCTACGGCAGTTGTAGTATTGACAATTCGGGGGCCTGTTCAAGCACCAGTACGTCGCTGACCCACATTACCGATACCAATTGCCAGACTAACTGCGGTTCGAACGATTATCCAAGCACATGCAGTAACGCCCATCCCACACCCGACAGTCCCACTTACAGCACCTGTGTCTGTGGTACCGGTGTCGCGACGGGCTGTACTGGCAGCAGGAAAAAATATCCCATCAACGGGTATCGAATTACCTACGGAAACACCTACGGCATTACCGGAAAATTGAATACCTACAGCTATAACTACGATATAACCGCGCAGACGGGAAGCACGTTTACATTTGGAATTGACGGGACAATCACCACGACCACCACCGACCATAAAGATTGCATCGATGGCACCTTCCCCATGGTCACCATGGTTGCCTCGGGCACGCCCACAACCCCCTCCGGGAGTGTCGCCAAGCTTTATGCCGACGAATGGGCGCGCTACATGCACCAGGGCGATACAAACAGCACCTCGGGTCAACAGCCCATCGTGACCTATGCCCTGAATGTTTTCAAAAATCAGCCCAGTGCGGATCAGACCGCCCTGTTGCAGAACATGGCCACCTATGGAGGCGGCAAATACTTTGAGGCCACGAGTGAAACCCAAATCACCTCCAGTCTGTCCTCCATTTTCAGCGAGATCCAGGCTGTCAACAGTGTGTTTGCCGCAACCAGTCTTCCGGTCAACGCAACCAACCGTTCGCAAAACGAAAATCAGGTTTTCATTGGTATGTTTCGCCCCGATCCCGATGCCAAACCCCGCTGGCTTGGCAACACCAAACGCTATCAGATCGGTTATGTCACGGGAACAAAACTTGATTTGGTGGACAAGAACGGTTTGGCGGCCATCAATACCAACACCGGTTTCATCACCGATTGCGCGACCAGTTACTGGACCACGGATACTACTTTCGATGATGCCGGAACGAGCTATGGTTATTGGGAAAATACAGGTGTTTCACCCAGCCCGAAGGGGGTTTGCAGCACGATTGCGAGTACTCAAAGTCCATGGTCCGATGCCCCTGACGGTCCTTTTGTGGAAAAAGGTGCTGTAGCCCTGGTGTTGCGACGCGGTAACGACACCGAAAGCGTTTCGGCCACCGGCGCACCTCCCTGGCCTGTCAATCGGAGCGTCAAAACACTCAGTACCGATGGTACTGCACTTGCGGATTTCAGTACGGCTACGGCCACTTCTGTCAGCCAGACCGTTGTTAACTTCATCAAGGGGCACGATGTTTCCGCGCCCCAGGAATATCCTTACAACACCATCACCGACAGCCCTGGAGGAACACGGCCATCGATTCACGGCGATGTGGTGCATTCCCGCCCGATGGCGGTAAACTACGGCGATTCTACCGGTGTTGTGGTCTTCTATGGGGCCAACGATGGTACTTACCGGGCGGTACGCGCCAGTGATGGCAAAGAGCTGTGGGCCTTCGTGGCACCCGAAACTTTCAGCCAGTTGCAGCGACTTTACGCCCAATCGCCAGTTATCAATTATCCGAGTGTCCCCGGTTCATCCGACAACAAGGGATATTTTTTCGATGGTTCGACAGGTATCTGGCAACAGTGGACGGATGATGTCTCAACCAGCACTTATATTTTTCCGTCGGCACGCCGTGGCGGATCTTTTGTTTACGGCCTGGATGTATCGACACCCACGGTGCCGATCTTCAAGTGGCGGCATCCGGATCCCACCTCAGCCACGGATGTCGAAAATTTCAGTAAACTTGGACAAACATGGTCGTTGCCAAGCGTCGCCTATGTCAAAGGGTATCCCGATACGACAGATCCGAGGCCATTGGTTATTTTCGGTGGAGGGTACAATACTTGTGAGGATGTCAATTATCCCGACACCGACACGACCAACTTTACCTGCGCGAATGGTGCCCAGGGGGCGTCCGTTTATGTGGTGGACGCCCAGACCGGTGCTTTGCAGTTTTCCGCGACTTTGTCGGATGGGCGCAGCGTGGCGGGAGATATCACCCTGGTGGATTTCGATAGCGATGGTTTTGTTGAGTTTGGCTATTTTGCGGATACCGCCGGCCATCTTTATCGCCTTAACTTTGTCGATGCAAGCTTGAATCCGACCACTTTTTCCGTAAAGGAAATTGCCTATACGCACGGAGCCGGGCGCAAATTTCTTTTCGCCCCGGCGGCGTTGCTCAACAACAGCAAGGTTTTTCTGGCCCTGGGAAGCGGTGATCGGGAACATCCTCTTTCGACGCACTATCCCTATACCACTCCGATTCAGAATCGGTTTTATGTGTTCATTGACGATCCGATTACCGATAACCAGTTGGCGACGCCCTACAATCTTGATGATGACACCGCAGGGACCATGACAGATTTTTCCGACCCGACCGGATGCACGACATCGGCCATTGTTTCCGATCCGGATTCTCATGGCTGGTTTATCGATCTTTGCGGAGAAACGGACCCCTGCCCGGCAACCAGCACCAGTTCAAATCGGGGTGAACAAACTGTGACTCCGGCGGTGATTGCGGGTGGGGTGATTTTTTTCAGTACCAATCGTCCGACTCCCGAAGAAACGGCCACTTGCAGTGCCAATCTTGGTGAGGCGCGTGGGTATGCGGTCAATCTGGTTACCGCCTCGGGGGTTGTGGGCACCACCAACAGGCAGTGCGGCGGAAACCGCTCGGGTACGTTCATCGGCGGTGGTTTGGCACCACCACCCGTGGTCGCTCGGGTTCCTGTTTCCACAGATTCGGGTACAAAAACCGTGTCCGCGTTGTTTGGTGGTATCCAGATGGACAATTCGCCCAGCTCCATTGTGGGGGTTCAAGAGATCACTCCGCCGGCGACCAGTGGTTCGGGCAAAAGGAGCATTGTTTACTGGCATACCGGATCAGACTGAGCACTTACCCACCATGGTGCCCTCCTGTCCTGCCCAGGATTTTTTCCTTTCTTCGTGTGGCTTTGGCGCGTGAAAGGTTAAAAATAATGCATGAGACTGGATTTTTTCATTTCCTTTTGGAGCAATTTTTGGTATAGGTTTAAGCCAAAATGAGAGCGTGGGCTGGGCGCGGGTTGACGTTTTCTCCTGGGTGGCTTTTGCTTTGTAGCTTGGGTTGATTTTTGGCGATTTGTCTGGGGAGGCCCGATGGGCCGCTGCTCTGGCGACGGTAAGGGATGTGGCTATGCAAGACAAGGCCCTTGAAGCGTTGCGTAATCGCCGCAAGGCAATTATGTCGACGCTTCGGACAAAGGTGCCCGGTTCATCCGTTTTTGCAACGCTTTCAACATTTCCATCGTCAATCTGGTGGACGTTCCGGGATTTTTGCCCGGCATTGAGCAGGAGCGGGGCGGTATCATCCGCCACAGTGCCAAGCTGTTGTTTGCCTATTCGGTCGCCACAGTGCTCAAGATCACCATCATCCTGAGGAAAGCCTACGGAGGATCCTAGCTTGGCCATGTGCAGTCAGGAGCTGGGTGCCAATGTGGTACTGGCGTGGCCGACGGTCGAGATTGCCGTAATGGGAGCGGAGGGCGCAATCAATATTTTGTATCGCAAGGAAATGGATGAGGCGATGGAAAAAAAATCCTCTGATAAAACATTGAACTGTTAAAAAAGGAATACGATAATGGTATCCCAGGTCATCATGAAGTCGCTTATGGCGTATGCTCTGCTTGCTGCAATCTCCTTTCTTGTGGCTGTGCTTATCAAGGTCATCGTGGGTTTTTTTCACCGGGCTGCGGAGCAGGCCAGTTCGGGTGTGCCGAAGCCGGTGGTTAAGCCGGTAGTCAGGCCGGTGGTTGCCGCCGGGGTGCCACCGCATCATTTGGTGGCGATCATCGCAGCCACGCAAGCTTTGGCAGGTGGAAGTATTTTGCGGATTGAGGATGTGGGTGTGGACAAGAATTGGACCGCGTTTGGACGTTCAGCGCAACATTCGCATGACGTTCGCCGTGGGTCTGTGTGATCGTAGAAACCACTCAATTTTGAGGATACCGTTGTGAAGCAGAAAACACTGAGAGTAACCGTTGAGGGCAAGCAGTACGAAGTACTTGTCGAGGATATTACCGCTGGTGGTGGAGAGCGGGCCCACAAGGCAGCCCCCAGGGCGGCTTCCCATGCTGCGGCACCGGCGGCGGCTCCACCGCCTCCCAAGCCTGCGGCCCCGGCTTCTTCTGGCACATCCGGTGCAGAAGCCAGGATTGCTCCCCTTGCCGGGATCGTGACCTCCGTCTATGTCAAAGAGGGGGCTGTGGTCAAGAAAGGGGACAAGGTGGTTGAGATTGAGGCCATGAAGCAGAAAAATGACGTTCTGGCCCACCGGGATGGAACGGTTACGGGTATCATGGTCAAGGAAGGGGATGCTGTGGATTCGGCGCAACTCCTGATGTCCATCGTCTAGGACTTAAAGGGTAGTCCGCCATTAAACTTGTTTTGGCGTGGCTTTCGAGTGAGCAGCCTGAAGGTGAGGGAGTGTCTTTCTCCCATGAACGACGGGGCTGCTTGTGGACTCTCCCTGGAGGGCTGCTTGCGTCAGGCAGATGTTCGGTCTCGCTTTGTGTTGCGTCCGCGGGGTTCCGAGGTTTGGGTTTGCCTGTGCTTGTGTTAGTGCTTTCGTTGACAAGCTTCCTGTCTCCTGTCGGTCTGGTTGCGCGTGCGCCAGTGCCGACGGGGCGGGGGTGCGTATTGTGCGTTATGTGGGAGTCTCCCTGCGGACCTGGGTTACCTAGTGTTTTCGCTTAGTACTAACTAGGTGGGTTGGTCGTGAGGTCAGGATCAGGATGGCGATCGACTACAGATAGTCTGCTGGTAGTTCTCCTGTTCGTCTTGCGGGTGGGGTTGTGTCCTTAGAGCGGTTGCGCTGGCGGCTAGGTCGGGTTGCTTCGGTGGTGTGATTGGCAGCTTTAGGATTAGACGGGTTCTTGCCTGGCGGGGTGGTTGTCGGGTGGGTTTAAAATCGGGCTTCAAATCAGGAGGAGTGCGGGTGTGGATATTAATTTTTTAGACATATTCCAGGGTATCGCTACGCTGGTGTCTTCTTTTCAGACCAATCCTAGCATTGCCTTTGGAAGACTTTTCCTCATTGGCCTGGGTTTTCTTCTGATTTACCTGGGACATAAGGGGGTTCTTGAGCCGTTGCTCATGGTGCCCATGGGTTTGGGCATGGCGGCCGTCAACGCGGGGGTCATGTTTGTTCCTCCGTCGATGAACCTGCCGGAGCAGGGTGACAAGGGAACTCTGTTCCTCAACCCTCTGATTTCGGAGGGCGAAAAGTTGACCAATATCTTGCAGATCGACTTTCTGCAGCCGATTTACATTTTCACCTTCTCCAACGGTTTGATCGCCTGCTTGGTTTTTATGGGCATTGGTTCTCTCCTGGATGTGAGCTACGTTATGGCGCGTCCTTTCGAGAGCATGTTCTTGGCGGTGTGTGCAGAGTTGGGAACCATTGTTGTGTACCCCCTCGGCGTTGCCATGGGATTGCCTGAAGGTGCTGCTGCGGCTACGTCCACCATTGGTGGTGCCGATGGGCCGATGGTGCTCTTTGCGTCCCTCATGCTGGCTCCGGAGATCTTTGTCTCAATCACGGTTGTGGCCTATCTGTACCTTGGGTTGACCTATGGCGGTTATCCCTACCTGATCAAACTTATGATTCCGGAACACATTCGTGCGATCCCCATGCCCGTTGAAAAGGCGGTGAAGATTTCTGCAGGGCAGAAGATGGTTTTTGTGGTTATTACCTGTACCATTCTGTGTCTGCTGTTCCCGGTGGCGGCTCCTCTGTTCCTGTCGGTCTTTCTGGGTGTGTTGGTTCGGGAAGCCGGGTTGAAAGAATTTCATACCCTCTTTTCCACTACAGTTCTCTACGGAGCCACCTTTTTCCTGGGTTTGGTTCTGGGAATCCTGTGTGAGGCGTCGACCATCATGAACCCCGTTGTCTTCCGTTTGTTGGTCCTTGGGGTTACGGCGTTGACGATCGCTGCCATCGGCGGAATCCTGGGGGGGTATGTGCTCTACTTTAAGTATGATAAGAAGTACAATCCCCTTATTGGTCTGGCGGCTGTCAGCTGTGTTCCGACTTGCGCCAAGGTTGCCCAGAAGAGTGCCAAGGAGGCGAATCCCGACTGCATGATTCTTCCCCAGGCCATGGGATCCAACATTAGCGGGGTCATTACTTCGGCCATTTTGGCGGCGGTTCTTATCGCCCTGGTTGGTCCCCTCAAAGGATGAGTGAGTTCATGGCAGGCGCGTCCTGCGGTTGATTGTTCAGACACAGGCGGTGGAGAGATAAATCAAAGTCAAAAGAAAAACCTTGTGGGCTGCTGCCTCCAAACCTCCGCCGGGGGGGATGATCCCCCCCGGACCCCCGCAAAAATTTTTGCCAAACTTTTTTCCGTCACGGTTTTTCTTCAAATTGCAGGGCGATACGCAGGCGGGAAAGCAGTGGCTTGCGGGTGTCGGAGATGGTTTCCATCAGATCCCATAACCCTTGCGATTGAATCAGAGTAAACAAGAGAATGGCTGCGGAAAACAAAAAGGTGATGAAGAAAAACCCCCAACGAGACCACAGTGGGGCGTTGGTCTCATCAAAAATATTCATTCCCAAAAATCCGGTGGTCAAAGTTCCAATCAAACTGAACGCAGTAACCACAGTCAATTGAATGACTGTTTTGGATTGGCGGCGCTGCATGTCACTGTCCAGATACTGGCTCATATCACGCAACTCTTCCTTCGTCTCTTCGTAAAGACTGTCATTGCCCAAATTTTTTCCACACAGGCGAAACAAGGATTGGATATCGGTGCGCTCGGATATTTCATGAAACCAATAGCGGTGGGTGAAACGGAGAAAAGCTTCAAAGCAGGCATGAATACGATGCCGGAAGTTGCGGAAGGAGTGCCCCTGGCGGACATCAAGGTCGTGAATGGCATCGACCAGTTGGTCAGAAAAGATTAAAAGCGATGCCCGGTGCAGGTGGGCGATAAGGAAGACAATAAAATATTGATGGCGAAATTGCGCCAGCATCCCCCTTTGCCCATTGACGAAATAGCCCGCCTGGGCATCGCCCACCAAAAGCATGGCACGCCCATGACAGAGAAAGCGACAGTTGGGACCTTCCTCGGTATTGCTCCAATAACGGTCAAAGCAATAATTTCTTTCAAAGTGGATGACATCGGGATCGTTTCTGGGGATGGGTTCATCGGGGTGCAGGGAGTCTGCCATTCCCAGGCGCAACCATTGGTCCCGGGTCAGATCACGGGGGTTGTCAATAGCGACGAAGGCCATTTTGGGCATATGATGGTTTTCGATTTGATGAAAACGCAGCATACCCACCTCACCAGAAACTGCAAACACGAGGGGAAGCAACAGAAAAGACCAATGTGCCGCCGTGGCGGGAACCCGGTGCTGTTTGGTAAAAGTGAGAAATTTCAGACGATCCTCAAAGTCTGAAGTCATCAATGAATCCCCGGTCGCCCCCAACCATTCGGCGACGGGAACATTGTGTATTCCCAGTCCGTCTTCATTCCAGCCCGTGGGATAGGCGCGTCCGAAACGGTAGAGCAATTCCTGGATGGTCGCCAGGGGGAGGTCGTTGCCGCTGACTTCAACTTTCAGGAAAACCAGGTCGATGTCATCGAAGAAGAACAGGTCGATGCTGTCTACCGCCAAAAGAACCGGGGGGTGACCAACCCGTGGGACGACTCGAAGTGTTGTTACATCGCGACGGCGAAATATTTTGACTGCGGCATTCCCGGGAAGGTCTTCCTGTCCGTGTATCCACGGACCCCGGTTTTCTCCATAGAGAAAACGACGCACATAGGGAAGAAATACCGAGAATTCTTTATAGTATATATCCTGGAAGACACCGGACTCGTTACCGATTTCATCGGACATGCGCTGCCAGGGGGAACCTTTGCGAATATCATCAAAAAATTGCCAATGACTTCGTGATTCCTCTTCGGGCAATGGGATCAGCTGTAAAGGCCAGAGGAGAATCTGTCTGAAGTGGCGGACTGTATGTCTTATAGTATTGTCGGTATTCATGGTTGTATCTCGTCTAAATATAATGCCATGACCCTGCGAACCTGATTTTTCCCGAAAGAAACGTTCAGTCCAGGGTTGCATTAACAGGCGATTGCGGGTTCATGTCAATGGCACAAATCACCTGATCGAAGAAGATTTTGTAACAAGGATTGATGGCTATCATTTTCCTTTGCCGGATCCTGGAATTTGAAAGGCCATGTGGTGGAGAAAAGGGAGTGAAATTGTTTGACAAGCACCTTGTATATTTGCTAAACCTCCACCAGCTTGGGATACGTGGTTTTCAAACGTCATCCCCGCGAAAGCGGGGATCCAGGGCGTTGATCGGTAGCTTCGAGTTCTGGATCCCCGCTTTCGCGGGGATGACGAAAACTACACATCCCAAGCCGGGAGCGGTTTAACTCAGACAACGCCGGTGGCCGTCCCATTGTTGCCCAGCCTTAGTGGAAACACCCTCATGTCCCAAACAACAAAGATCAAACCCAGTGAACGTTATCAGGAGCAGTTGACAGATGGTTTGTTGACCAGGGACGAGGATCAGTCGTGCGCTCTACCGTATCTAGACAGTCTGGTTGAATCTTTGAGCCGCCCTGTGGTTTTAAGTGCCCACAAAGGGGTGATGGTCTGGCGTTATGAAGACGGTGCAGCGGAACCCCGTGGTCTTTACTTGCACGGTCCCGTAGGGCGGGGGAAATCCATGTTGATGCAGTCGGTGTTTGACTCGGTTCCCTTCGAGGAGAAACGTCGGGTTCATTTTCATCCCTTTTTGGATGAGCTGCACCATCGCCTCCACAAGGCCAAACCGGATGTCAGTGTGGATGTGATGCTGTATATTGCCAGCAACATTGCCACAGAATCCAGATTGTTATGTTTTGACGAATTTTTTATCGACCATATCGCCGATGGTATGCTTTTGGGCCGATTGTTGGATGCTTTGTTTCAGTGTGGGGTGACGCTGTGTGCCACCTCCAACTGGGAGCCGGACAATTTGTTCAAGGGGGGGTACAATCGCGCCAGTTTTTTGCCCTTGTTGAAAATCATCAAAAAGCACGTCGAGCCTTTGGATTTATCCGCCGGGGCCGATTGGCGGCGCAAAGGCGGCCCAACGGCGTCCATCAAGGGAGGGTCTGCGGAAGCCGATTTTTTCCAGTTGACGCAATCCCGTCCCGATCCTGGAAAACTTGCCCTGGGGCGACATGAGATTTTGGTACGTGGCAACAGGGACGGTCTTTACTGGTTTGATTTCAGTGAGCTTTGTGTACGCTCCCTGGGGGCCGCCGATTACATGGTTCTGTGCCAGAAGGCGACCACTGTCATGATTTCCGCAATACCCGATCTAAGGGCCAACGTAGCCGATTCGGCTTCCCGGTTTGTCATACTGGTGGACTTGCTTTATGAATCCCGGATTCCACTTCGACTTTACAGTGAATTGGAGTTTGATGAACTTTGTCCAGAGGGGCCGGTTGCCTTCGAGTTTCGGCGCGCTGCATCTCGTTGTCACGAACTGATGCGTTTGAATTGTTCCATGTAAACTTTTAATTTTTACAATGGAAGGATCAAGACCGGCTCAGTGCATCCTTTCCAATATGTCAAAAATTTTATAGTTGGAATCCTTAACCTCATCCAACCTTTTGGTTATCATTTTTAAACTCGCAGCCGTTTCATTGGCGGCGAGCTGAATTTCCTGGATTTCCCTGGAAATAGCCGTCGTCGCGGCCGATGTCTGTTTGGAAAGTTCCTTGACCTCCTCTGCCACCACCAGGAAACCACGCCCTGATTTCCCGGCCTGGGCTGCTTCAATACCGGCATTAATGGCCAACAATTTGGTTTGGCCGGCAATCTTTTTTACTTGGCCAACGGTGGTCAAAATATTTTCAACTGCTTGCAGAAGGTTTTCGGAAGCTTTTTTTGTGGTTTGAATAAGCCCCTCGGCATCTTGCATGCTGGCGGTGTCATTAACCAGGTTTTCGTAGAGGATTTCGATAATTTCGATGGCTGAATCCAGAGTTTTTGGACGGTTGGGCAGGGACATGCGCTGGTCTACCTATAAGGCTGTAGGCTGTTTGACAACCCAAAAAAATTGGCTCGTCCGCCACCAGAGATCTCCCTAGGGAAGGACGGATCCATCAGAGGCGATTGTTGCCGATCACGGGGTGATTCAGACATATTTTAACGAAAACCAATGACAATAACCACTCGAATCCATAAGATCTTGCGAATAGACTTGGCGACAGGAGGGACTGTTACCGCAGCGGTCCTCTCGCAGACACTGCACCCCTACCCGAATTTTTCTTCCAGGGTGAGATGCCGGTTTCATCCCCTCCTGCACGCATTTCCGACACACGTTTGAGCCTGGAATGACCCGTTGCCGATGATTTTTGCAGACCCTTCCGGTCGGTGTTTTTGTTGTTTGCGAAGGGGATTTCGGAATTGTTGGGTTTGTGCTGCATCGGGGTGGACGGGTTATCTCCCCTCCATGGCCATGGATCAGCCACATGGAGTCAATGAGATCTTTTCTATTTTTTTCTGGCGTTTGGGTGTCCACTAACGATACCTTGACTCACAATGGAGGCCAATAAAGGCATACTAGGCCATACTTGAAAAATATTCCAGTCCCGACTCCATCTGAACTCAAGTTGCGTTTTCTTTCGACCGGATGGGGGAGATGGAAAATGGGATTAGCATTTTTCATTCCAGGACCGATCTATATCTATGGATATTATTGGATAGCCAATCGCTTCTATTATCGACAGTCAAAAAAATAACGTCGCACTGAGTAGCCTATGGACGATGAAATAAGAAATAAGAAAATGGAAAAAAATCTCTACGACATTAAACAATGGTGTCTGGAGGGGCGTTTGGATCAAGCTGAAGCGTGTTGTGGAGAATTGCTCAATCGTGAGCCGGGTGTTGCCAAGGTTCTGACCGTGGCCGGACTGGTTGCTTTTGCCCAAAAAAACTATCATCTGGCGGTGACCCGATTGGGAAAGGCTGCGGTTTTGCAACCCGACAACGCCATGGTGTTGGTGCATTTGGGTGATGCCCTGATGAAAAACGGCCAAATGGATGCTGCGGTCGCTTGTTATGAAAAAAATATTCGTCTGGATCCCGGTGCAACGCATGCGAAATGCCAACTAGGGGGGATCTTTTTAAGTCAAGACAAATTTGATGCCGCGCTGCCTTTGTTGGAAGAAGTATTGGCGCAAGATAGAACGCATTCGGAGGCCTATTTCCATCTCATCTCTGCCTATATCGCCAAAAATTGGTTGTTGACGGCGCGAATATACATGCGTTTGTTGCGCGAAGTCGATCAAACCCCGTCAACCCAGGATTATGTCAGGCATCATTTAGACCCTGTCCAGGATACCTTGTTTTTGGATTCACAAAGGGCACGTCAGGTTGCCGGGAAAAAACAGCGTGTCAGACAAACCACGGCTATTGACGCGCCCCAGATATGTTATCACCTTGGTCCTTCCCAGCCGGAGGATCCCGTCCATGTGATTTCTGTTTTTCCAGAGAAGGAGCTTACCGCTTATTTTGTTTCAACCCGTTTGCGGCTGCCTGCGATGATTGACTTTGATCCCCATTCCACCGAACAAATCAATCACGCTATCAAGGTTGCTCATGTCCTGGACCATATTCCCGGCATACGCGCATCAGCAATGGCCTGGTTTCTCTCCGTCATCCATCAAAAGGGGCCAAAATTTGGGGATAATGAACCTTTAAGGGTTTTCATTCCTTCGTCCAGATTGACGACGGTGATGCAATATTGTTCGCGGGACATGGCCCGGGCGTTTGCAAGAAAGGGCTGCCAGGTCAAGTTTGTTGTCGAAGAAAACGATCTGGAAAATTTGAGCGGATACCATGCGATCAAGGCGCAGATGGCGTTTGAACCCCACATCACTTTAAATATCAATCATGTAAAAAATCTTTGGCTGCATCCCGATGTTCGTAACATTGTCTGGTGGCAAGACCAACTCATGCCGGATATTATGGACGGCAAGCCACTGGTCTGGAGGGAAAATGATTTGGTTTTATCCATCGACGCCTTTATTGATCGCCACGTCAGCAAAACCCGTCCGCGAAAAATCATGCGCCAAAATTTTTGCGTCGATACGGAGGTTTTTTTCCCCAGGGTTCCGCTGGAGGAAAGAAAAAAAATTGTTTTTGTTGGCGGTTCCTACATGGATGACGCGCCAAAGGAAAACGAGGGGATCAAATATGAGATTTTTAAATTGCTTGAAGAAAAAATAGAAAAAGGGGCAGAGCTGTCCTATGATTTGATGAACAGGATCGCCACGGAATGGCAGCAGCCTGCTGATTGTGTTTTCAGCATCATGCAATATTTGATCCGGCAAAAACCGGTAACTTGGCTGTGCTCCATGGCCGATTCCTTGGGCTATGAGGTAGAGATTTACGGGCGGGGTTGGGAACATAATCCAGTCGTTCGACCTTTTTTCAAGGGACCGCTGCCGCACGGTCCGGAGCTGTGCAACATTTACAACCAGGCCAAATATTCCCTTTCATCCACCATTTTTTCGGTGCAGACGCAACGCTTGGTCGAGACCGCCGCATGTGGTTGCATCCCTGTGGTATTTGACCAAAAGTCGGAGGATGAGCCACAGCATTGGGACGATGAGTGTCTTTTTTTCTCGACCCGGGAAGAATTGCGTCATTGTTTGACCCAAACTCCCAAAGGGGATCCCATGCGCATTGCCCAGGCGAATTCTTACGACAGGGCGGTTGAAAAAATTTTACACTGGGTTACCACTGGGGAATATCCCGATCCCCCTGTATTTATCCTGGAGGATTTTTAATCTTCCAAAGATACTCATTCCAAATAAAAAAGGGCTGTCCATGTGTGAATCCTGCGGCTGTACTGTTCCACAACCTGAAAAAACTCGAACCATGGAGATTCTGTCTTCCATCTTCTCCGCCAACGATCATGAGGCGGCCCACAATCGTTCCCATTTAAGCCGTCATGGTGTCCTGGCCGTCAATCTTATGTCTGCACCAGGAGCTGGAAAAACGGCACTTTTGGAGGCGGTTATTGACACCTGGGGCAACCGCTATCGTCTGGGGGTTATTGAGGGGGATCTGGAGACCCAAAACGATGCGCAACGCATCCGAGCCAAGGGTGTCCCCGCCATTCAGATCAACACCGGCAGTGCCTGTCATCTGGACGCCGTCATGATTCACAACGCCATGCACCAGATCAATCTGGATACCATCGATATTCTTTTCATTGAAAATATTGGCAATCTTGTCTGTCCCGCCGCTTATGACCTGGGACAGAACGCCAACGTGATCTTGTTATCGGTGACCGAAGGGGACGACAAGCCGGCCAAGTATCCCGTCATGTTTCGCATTGCCGATCTGATGTTGGTTTCCAAAACAGACCTTCTGCCGCATTTGGACGATTTCCAGGTGGCTCGTGCAGAAAACCATCTGCGTAAACTGGCCAACCGCGCCCCTGTCGTTTCCATCTCAACCCGAAATGGCCAGGGGATGACCCAGTGGCTGGATTGGTTGGAACAAAGGCTTGTTTCGTTCCGGCAGTCTTGTTCTTCGTAAAAGTCTACCGGATGAATCCGAGAAAGAATCTCCCGGCCTTGATTTTTCCAACGAATTTGGAACCATCAGAACATTAACCAGCGTTTAATCGCATAAAGAAAAAATATCACAGAAACACTACTACATTTATTGTATTTCTCATCAAATAAAAAAATGAAATAAAAGCCCCTTGCAATATGTATGCACCCTGTTAGAATGCCCTACTGGGAATGTTTACCATAGACACATTGAATGACTTCCTGTCTGTTGGGAAAAATATAGTTTTGTAAGAATTGTTGCGGGGGGATTGAGGGTAATCTAAAAGGTTTGGCTTTTGCATTAAAATCCTAAAGGAAGCTTTTCCTTGTCATGGCTGATGTGGATATGAATTCTCGAAGGTTTTTATTCTCGCCAAAATAGCATATAACTGCGTAAGGATACTGGTATGGGAATTTCTAACGTCAAGGTAGGCACCAAGCTTCTGACTGGTTTCGTTCTGGTGGCTGCCATTGGTGCCCTGATGGGGGGGCTGGGGCTGCAAAGCTTGAGGTCTTTGATGCATGAAGCCAAGTTCATCATGGAAGAACAGATTCCCTTGGCCGATGCCTCCATGGAAGCCATTATCGACATGGTTTTGTCGCGCGACGGGATGGGTGAGTTTCTGCTGGCTGAAGACGCGAAAGATCATGGAACCATAGCCAAAGCGTATGACAAATCGTTGGCGACAATGGGTGAACATTTGCGCCAGGTCGAATCCAAAGGCAGCGCAGACGTGGCCCTATTGGCCAAGGAACAATTGGTCGAGATGGGTGCCATGGCGGATGTGGCTAAAAAGTTGATGGCAGCGCAGACAGAACATGTTGCAAACGAAGCTGCCGATGAAAAAGGCATGGTAAAGTTTGATGAAATTGCGGGGCGCATCAAAGATGCGTTGCAACACCACGAGAAGGTCATCACCAAAGAACTCCAGCTGGACCCCAAAATTGACGCCGCCATGGAATCCAAGGCTGTCATGTTGGAACAAAAAGGAATCGTCGAAGAGTACATGGGCCTTGAAAAGTCGGATGATACCCAGAAATTACGCAAAGAGTTTCAAACTCTGAGTGAAACCTTTGCGGCATTGCGCGGACATTTGCCGGAGGAAATCAACAAAAGCCATGCCGAATTTACCGCTGCCAGTTTGGCGTTGCTTGAAGGCAAAGATAAAGCCCTCAGGGCCAAAGCGGCAACCGGGGAACACATGACAAAGCTGGATGAAGTGAGTGAAAAAATCCATTCCGCATTGAATCGTCTTGAAGAAACCGTGGGTGCCGGTATGGAATCAGCCATAAAACGGGCGGATGCAACATATGAACGCTCTGTAACACTTCTGGTAAGCATCATCATTGCCGGTTTTGTAATTTCTTTCCTGTTGGGATGGTTTTTGACCAGGGATATTGTCGGTCCCCTGCATGCCTGCGTAGGTAATGTTGCTCGGATAGGCCAGGGGGATTTGACGGTGCATTGCGTTCTGAACCGTCAGGATGAATTGGGACAGATTACCGATGCGGTACAACAGATGAAAACCAATCTACTGCGCATCGTTACAGACATTTCCGGGGCATCGGAGCAGGTGGCCGCCGGCAGCAATGAACTGTCGGACGCAGCGCAAAAGCTGTCCCAGGCGACGACCCAACAGGCGGCATCGGTTGAAGAAACTTCGGCGGCGATGGAAGAGATGGGGGCCAATGTGCAGCAGAACACCGACAATGCCCAAACCACGGATACCATCGCTACCAGGGCATCCGCCGACGCCGTGGAAGGTGGAAAGGCGGTAGGCGAAGCGGTCCGCGCCATGAGGGAGATTGCCGGCAAGATTTCCATCATTGAGGAGATTGCGCGACAGACCAATCTGTTGGCATTGAATGCGGCGATCGAGGCCGCCCGGGCGGGTGAACACGGCAAAGGCTTTGCAGTGGTAGCCGCCGAGGTGCGCAAACTGGCAGAGCGCAGCCAATTGGCGGCGGGAGAGATCAGTCATCTTTCGGCTTCCAGCGTGCAGGTAGCCGAAAAGGCAGGCCAAATCATCGAAAAACTGGTGCCAGACATCAGCAAAACGGCGGAATTGATCCAGGAAATTTCCGCTGCCAGTACCGAACAAAACCAGGGGATCAGTCAGGTCAACCAGGCACTACAGCAATTGGACCAGGCGATTCAAAACAACGCCGGATCTTCCGAGGAAATGGCGGCTACGGCGGAAGAGTTATCGTCCCAGGCAGACATTCTGGCTGAGTCCGTTCGTTTTTTTAACACTGGAAAGACCAAGGTTCAAGGTTCACGCCCCATCGCCAAAAAATCTCAAACCCTCGCTCGTACGCCACAACCCGCCAAAAAGCAACTCCCTCCCCCGGCAAAGGGTGGTGCAAATTTAAATATGGTCAGTAATGCCTCAGACGATGAGTTTGAGAAATTTTAACGTGTCGGAAAAGCTAAAGCTTTGTAGAAATTGTTGCGGGTGTAAAGGGGGGGATCATCTCCCCCGGTGGAGGTTTGGAAGCGGCAGCCCACCAAGGTTCTTCTTTCGACTTTGATTTTGACTTTATTTTCCCCCAAGGGGGGTCAGGGGCGCAGCCCCAAGGCTTTTATTTTTTGCCCGAAGGGCATGATGTTCACCACTAAAACGTTAGGCGAGAGTTGGAATTCTGCGGAAATTTGCAACCCTGCCGCGTTGAGAACATATCACAGCAGTCGGGTCTGACCCAATTCCGGGAAGGTTCCTTCGACCACCTTTTTTTCAATCCCGGCCATCCAATCAATGCTTGGTTCCTTATCGATCCAGTAGCCCGGATCGCCATTCTTCAACCTGTCCGAACCATCCAGGGCTGGTACCTCACTGCGCAGATCCAGGGATGTAATTTTTGGATAATACGCGCCACGAAGATCGGATGCCAGATGATGAACCTTCCCTTCTTCCAACCATTGGAAAACTGCTTTTTGAACGGATGGCGTGTTCATCATGGCGGTATGTTCTCCCACGATATAACGAATGCTCGCCACCCAAGGCAGCTTTGCCGAGGCCAAGGGAACCCGACCGTCCCCCACTCGGTGGGGGTCATCTGGATCCTTGGAGTTGGCCTGGAAATCCTTGACCGTATTCCCCCAAAGGGCATCTATGCCACTGGAAAACCGTAGGCAAAAAAGGGTTTTTATCCCCACACCGGCAATGATCAGCATGCGGTCCCACCAGTTCCATCCCAAAGATTTATGGCCATCTTCCAGAAGCCGATACTGGTTGGCAACGGCATCAAGGATGATTTGCAGCCTTGTGTTGGCATCGTGGTCGATTCCAAGATGCCAAGCTTTCGCTTGGTAAAAATCGAAACCGGCGCAAGGATGCGTCCCACTAGGGCTGGTTCCTGGATAGATTCCCACTGGGGCAGGTAAAAGCCCCAAGACTCCCCATAATGAGCGGAACGTTTCCCTGGAAAGCTTGGTTGCCAGTAACACGAGTTCTTCCATCCCCCACAGGTGGTTTTTTAGATACCCAGCAATGGCTGGGGTGCCGTAATGGGGCGTACCGATGAAAACGATACGCCCGATTTTATCCTCAAGTTCATTTTTATACTTGACCAACATGCTGCGAGCTACCAATCCCCCCATGCTGTGACATACCAAGTGAATGGGTTCCCTACCATTTTTTGTCCAAAGTCGGTCAACCAATTCTTTCAATCTTTCAGCGGAAACCGACCACGGCTTTCGCCAATCATAAGGAAAGGTTTCGTGGGACAAGGTTTCATGACGTAATGACGCTGCCAAGAAACCTTCATATTCCATGGTCAAACCCACGGGGGAAACCTCCAGTGCGGGATCAAGATCGGTCAGACCGTCTTCTCTAAGTTGGAGACCGTTCAGCCGAGCCAAGTTTCTTAAATCCAACCAAAAAAGGCTTCCCAAAGTCTTCGATTGCAGAGAACTGCCCATGACCCCAGGAATGAAGATCATGTTTTTCTCAGGACGGTGTGCCAAATGGGCGGGCTGTCTGTTCTGCTTCGCCAAATGGATCAGATTGGCTACAACGTCCGGCCCCAGAAAGGATTTCAACTGGGATACCTTGTCAGGATCCTGACAGAATTTCAGTCGCTCAACTGTACTCAGTAATAAAAATTGGCTCTGCAAATTCGTCATGGTTATTCCTTATGCTCCTGGGGTAAACAACCGCGATAAAGCTCGTACATATTGACATGGCCATAGAGCAATCCACCAATATTGTGAAACCGTTGCCATAAAAAATGCCTGCTTTGATACATCGCCTCGCCAGCAGACAGCCCTTCCATATTCCCGCCGCCCCGATAGTGATAGTGGAAAAAAATATGGGAGAAACAACTGGCCAGATAAGGTGGGACTTTAATTTCCGGCCCGATGATGGCACGGCATTCGCCTGCCAACAGGACGTCCATCAATGGCCCCATATGATAAGCGTCTCCCTCCAAAGCTCCGCAGGTATTGGCAAATACCATAGGCTGGTTTGGGAATTTTCCCATGAGAAAGTCTTGCCTTTTGATTACCGCTCCAGCATCATTGGAAAAGTAGAGAAGATGGTCATTCCCCGTGGCGGATTCGCAGAAAAAATAGAGAATAGGAGGTGGTGTCTCCCTGTTACGCAACAATTCTTTAATGGAATCAATTGAAGGTTCCTTACTCAAAGGTGGTACAATCAATTGCCCTGGATCGACTCCAAGGAGACTTCTTTGCCAGTTGGATTCAACAACGGTATTGCTCCCCGTGGGATCTCCCCAGTAAAGGGCATTACCTTGAACGACACCGCTGGCGGTGGCATCGAGGAGTTTTTTACCATTGACGGCACCCGGAAGAAACTCCAACCGGAATCGGAGCCCCAGGAACTGCATGGGATCTACCGAGGCATCTATGTTATTGAGGTCATCCGCGATGGGTAGGTACATCAGGGACCAGGGTATATGAGGAATCCAGATGTTTGCCCCGCTTTTCGGCCAACTGACGGTAATACGGCTCCCCAGGGGCAGGGAGTGGAGTTGGTCCCGAATCTTCCCGCCTACAGGAAACATCTCATTAAGCAATAGGGCCCCTGCGCGTGCCATATTCTTGAAGTCTTCTCCGCCCAAGACGTCCCGAAGTGAAGGCGGAAAGGGATGTTCTCCATGATTAACGACGGTCTTCTGGTAATATGGTGCAAGCAAAGGCGGAGAATGCCCCAATTCCCGCAAAAGCTTTTCTTTGCAGATTGAATTTAAAAAGTTGGTGTACCCTTTCCGAAATTGTTCGGCAGTTCTGCGAAGATCATCTATTCGGGAATTGGCTGTAGGCTGCGCAAATTCAAGCAGAGCCGTGTCTTCCAGTTGGCGGTCAGGCTGGTTGAGACTGATCGTGATCGACCCATTCCTGATCTGGAGATTCATTCGCCCGGGGTGCAGAGTTTCCGGGAAGTGTCGCCCGGGATCGGGTTGGTCCAAACGGATGAACGTATCATCCTGTTGAATCAAGCTCTCACTGGTCTCAACCTGGGATTTTGAGTCATCTTCCACGTAGATACCCAGGTCCAGTTGACGGTAAATCTCCTCCTCTTCTCCCCAAACCACCGTACGGATCTTGTTGATGAGCAGAGACACCTGTAGATCACCGCCCTTATTGGGTGTGATGGCCAATGCCACAGTCGGGCTCTCACCGTTTCTTGGAATCAGTAAGTCAAAACGGGCGGTCCATGAATCGGGTTCCCTCTTTTTCCCGATAACAAGACCTGGGAGAGATGGATAGTTCTCGTTTACCGAAGGGCCAAGGGAGGCATGGTTAGAGATGACCATCCAACCGCCTTGGGATCGGAGATCAGGGTTTCCCGTTCCCTTTGTCCCACTTTAAACAGAAGCGTACGCTCCCGATGGATCTTCAACGGACGCGCTTGGGTTCCTCCCCCGCCCGGGAACCAAGCATTGATAACTCTTTCCGGTGTGGAAGTAGGGGGTAGTATTTTTTCTATAGATCCTATTTTATAAGATCCTACACGTAAACCTTCTTTTGGCGGTGGCCCGAACTGAAAGTCAGCATCACTTCTCGCACTTGCTGCGACTCCTCGAATACGCGGTGGGACACCATTTTCCTTGGATCCGGTCTTGGGGAGACTCTTTTGCACTTCGGCTTTCCTGGAGATCTTTGCCCTTTCCCTTTCATCAATATTTTTCTTGGAGGCTCTGTAGCTTAAACCCCGTGATAATATACTCTGAGTACTTTTGTCGAAATCATCGCCGTCCAAGGCAGATTCCATGTCATCGTTGCCATCTCCACCTTCAATCTCGCCTCTGTAGGATTCCTTTTTTTCCGCATACGTGTGTTGTTTAACCCCGGTCTCAGCACCTTGAAGGTATTCGGACAGAAAATTATTGAATCGAGTTTCATCAATGGATCCTGAATGCCAAAGCGCGGAAAGGTAAACTTCGGTATCGGCATTCTTCGTAAAGACCTCTAGACTTCGGAGAATCGTCTCATCTGCTCCTTCCAAGTCAATGAGGCGGTGGAGGAGATTGATTGTAACCTGGATAAACTGCGAAAGAAGTTCGCCATGAAGTTTCACACAGGTGAGAAACGGGTCTCCCGGAAGGGTTGATGAAAGGCTGGTTTTCTGGAACCGAATGACTCCATCGATAAATTCTCTTTGAATAACCAACTGCCTGGCGACAACCACTGCCAAAACGTTTGAGAAAACCCGTTCCGAAACGCTGGGAGGCCCAAGATCCAATTCCCTAAATAAAGATATTATGTCTTCATGAATGTGCCATTTGAGTCGAAAAAGGTCCCTGAACGGATCATCCGACAAGGAGTGATGGTACAAACGGACAAACCGCCCAATGGCCTTGGAAAGTTCACTGCGGTAGCGACTACTGACTCTTAAAGAGCCAAGATTGGTCGTCCAGGAATTAAAAAAAGAGGAGGACATCTCTTCTATAGGAAGAAAATTGCGAAATATTTTCGTTAACTCGCGATCCCTGGATGGGCCTATGCCAGAACGGATCAAGTGATCAAACTCGAATGCCATCTCGGATATGGTTGCAACGATCTCAAAAGAACGAGGTTGGAGACTGGATATTCTTTCCCCTAAAAGATCACGGACAGTTGCAATAACAGTTTCCAGGATAGCCACATCCCCTCTACGCCCGGATACGCAAGAGGTTATCAAACTGCTAACAAAGTGTCTTATTTCAATTAGTTTGTCATGAATCTGCATTGGCAGTTATCTTGTTGTCATTGATAATGAGATTGAAAGGTTTTTACAGAACTTAGAACAAAGTTACGAAATAAATCATGCCGAATCCTGAACCTGAATAGCCAAGAATATTTCTCTCAATGAAAGAGGAAGTCGGTAGATGGTCAACACAGTGTTTTTCATATCCTGATAGCAATAAAATTTCAATTCCTCTGAATACAGCATTTTTTGACCTCGGACGCTGTCGGCGATCAGCATGGCTGCTGACAGGGCAAGCTGTTTCAATTCCTCCTCCGTGGCTCCAGATCCCGAAAGGGAAAAACCTTCACTATCCAGAACAACCGCCTTTTTTACAGATCTGTTGGAATTGTTTACAAAATAACCCAGAATCTGGTCCAGGCCATCAGCCAAATCGGCCTTGGAATATGCTGGATAGTCGATCTTCTTTGGAGTTTCGGAATAAGCCAATAATTGAGTCAAGGAATGGGTCAAGGTACTACATTGATCCTTGAAGGTTCTATCACCCAGAAAAGAGATGGCATCCTTGGCCTGGATTGACTCGATAAACTGTTTTTGACGCCTTAACTCGAAAATGAGAGAAAGGCCCGATTGCAAATCAGCAATGCTGTTCTTGATTTCATGGATCAGGAATCGACGGTGCTCTGGCACCTTTTCGATGGCTTCCGTCTGCCTCTCGATGGCAGATTTCATGGATGCGGTCGCCGGATCCAGATCCTTTTGGACATGCAACTCCTTCTCAACCATCCAGAGGATATCCGAAAGATACCCATGTATAACTGTCAGGTGTTTGTCGTCTTCCCGGATCGTTTGGTCCAGACATTCCGCCAAATCGTCCTTGGAATCTGCCGTGGTGGGGGGCAGTATCCTTTGCCTGTGGATAAAGAAAAACGACGAGAGAAAAAATCCTGCTCCAAGAAACAGGATCCCACCCAAGATGGAGAGTACCCACACCGCCTCCTGCACCGTCATTGCCTTCGGCCTCTTAACACAATGAATTCCACACGTCGATTCAACCTCCAGGCTTCAAGGGTATTGGCTGCATCCAAGGGACGGGATTCGCCAAACCCCATAATCGTTATTCTATTGCTGTCAACCCCCAGATCCATCAGATACCGGGCAACGCTTTCAGCACGCCTTTGACTTAAAAGAAGATTGTCCGCAGGACTGCCGCGACGATCCGCGTGTCCTTCCAGCCGAATCTCATACATATCTCCCTCCGGTAAAGCACGGTACAACCCTGCTAATTGGGATCGATTCCTGGAAGTCAGATGGTATTTTCTTGTGGGAAACAAAACCTGGCCCAGGGTTTCCGCAACTTGTTCTCCCTTTATCTCCAGACTATCCACACCAGACGGCACCTTATCCAAGAGTGTTATTCCGGGCAAGGTCAACGGTGGCGTGGAATTGAAGTTCTCCCGATCCTTCCGTTCCTGCGGCGCAGTTGGTCCTGCTTCCTCCTTGGTAACGCCTCCTGCACTGCGGCTCTCTTCAAAAGGTTGAGCGTTGGTCACTACTGGTGTCCGTTCATCCTTTTGAGACGGAGCAGATTCTGTCCCCCACGGCGCGGAAATTGAGGACGGTTTCTCCTCCTCAACACGGTCCGGCACGAACTGTAATCCTTTTCCCCCGGAAAGTTCCTGTTCCCGTGCCATCAGATTTCTGTCAACATAACCAGGGATTGTTTCTTTCTCTGCGGATGCCACTGCCACCCTTCCATCTTGGCTGGTCGGTATTCCTGTTTTACCGCCGAGAGCCAGCCCAGGATGATCAACAGGGTTTTCCCAGGACCAGCGAACCGGGTTTGAAAAATCCGTGTTCACCATCTGGGAACCCAACCAAAGATTCAGGGCCAACAGATCCAGGCACCCCAAGAGAAAAAGGCAAGTGGCGAATACCAGCTTACTCATGGCAAACTGGAACGGTCACATGGTTGTAATACCGTTTCACTTCAAGATTTTCCCCAATTCCATCACAGCCTCGTCCATCGTGTGATGGATAACTGCAAGACGGGCTCCTTCCTGAGCAAGGCCCAACAATCCATATTTGTCGTTGATATTCTTGAGTACGATCCATCCCTGGGCAGTCTTCATTTCCAGGAGACCCGGTTTCGCTCCCACAAGTTTTTGACAAAACTTCTCCGCAGCCCCCTGGACCGCTGCAGATGACTGGGAAATATAGTCCAAATCCCATTCCTCCGACGGAGCGTAGTAGGCAAATGTTCCGGAATCAAAAGAAAAAACCACCGCAACGAAGATTCGTGGTTCATCCTCACGCATGTTTTCCAATATTTTTTTGACATCTTTCTCGATGGGCATTTAGCAGACTCCTCGGCATTGATGGTGCCAGGTTAATGGGTTTATGGAGACAACATCGTTTCCATTGCCGTTTACTTGGTTTTGTTGCGTTGGCCACTCATTTCCAACATGATTGTACAACAATCCCGCGCGGCAGAATCCAGTTGCGGTTGATAGACTCGGTCCTGAAAAGATGTGATCAACGATGCGATGTAGCTGTGGAAAAGACGACACAGAACCCCTTTTCCGACTTGATCGCCGGATTTTTCCACGATACCAAAGAGAGAACAGGATAAAAAACGGAGCTGAATGGCACTCTCATCGATTTGATATTCAAAATCAAATGCATGCGCAAAACGGGACCGGAGACTTTCCAGAACCCCTTCCAGGGTGTTCTCCTCGTAGGATTCGGGAAGATGGGAGGCCGCCAACTGCCCGGATCGCCGTCCCACGGTATGAATCCCAGATCCAAGAATTTCGTCCATGGCCTTGGCCAGAGAAACCAGGGTCATGCCTACATCAACAAAAGCTTTGTCCCACTGCTCGGGGGTGATTTCCGATTTGACATGCTCCGAACGCAGAAACCGTTCAACCAATTGCACGTTCTCCTGTAGCCGGAAAAATGCAGGATTGACGGTAATCCCCGACAGGGTGATGCACTGAGAAGGGCACAGTGCGTAGCAGGAAAAACAACCAACGCAGTCCTGCTCCCTCTTTACCCGGGCAATTTGAGGCCCAGTTTCTGACAGCCGTTCCGATTGGAACACATCCACAGGGCAAATATCCACACATTGGGAGCACCCCCGACAACCTCGATCAGCAATCTGAACGGAAGGCATGTTCCTACCTCCTGACTTGGCGAAGGGTTTCACCATGACGTTGAACAATCACATCCAACTTCATTTCGCCAATCCGGTGGGTAGCACAGGAGAGGCAAGGGTCGTAACAACGGATGCCGAACTCAATGGCGTTCAACAGTGCCTCGTCGTCAGCGTCCAGAAAATTTTGTGCCGACAGTCCGATGGTAGCGTTGATGGCGGGTATGTTCTGCTGGGTGGCCACTATCAGGTTGGCTTGGGTAATCAGGCCCTTGCTGTCCACCTGATAATCATGAATCAGCACCCCCCGAGGAGCTTCCACCATGGCCGTGGCACTTCGTATCTCTCCCTGGGGCTGAGTATGTATCTTGTCCGAAAGAATTTCATCTTCCTCCAACAACACTACCATTTTTTCCGCCGCATGAAGCAATTCGATCATGCGTGCAAAATGATACATCACCGTGTGGGGAGAAGGAGTTCCAGAAACTTCCCGGAAGGCTTCCAGTTCCTGCTGCGCCAAGGGGGTGTCTATCCGATCGCAACAGTTGACTCTGGCCAGGGGCCCCACCCGGTATAGCACGGCATCACCGCTGGAGTTCTTGCAAAAAACGTGTTTGGCAAAGGAGTCCGGATGGGTTTCTTCGTGCAGGAAATCCCGCCAATCATCTTCGGAAAATTCCATGGTACCTCCATTTGGATCCCGCAGTCGGAGGTCTCCATGATAAAATTCCATGTTTCCATCCCTGACCAAGCCAAGGTTGTGGAAATGGATGGGCAAGGAGTGTAACAGTTCCTGTTTGGGCAACAGGGCATTCTTGACCAATTGCATCAGTTCGATGCACAACTCCCGGGCTTCGGCGGCCAACCGTTTCAGGGTACGCAGTTGCTCCTTGGAGAGCGGCGCGGCAAGTCCCCCGGCTACGGCAATTACCGGATGGATTTCACGACCTCCGATCTCTTTGGTAACCAGGGCACCGATGGAGCGGATACGCAAGGCTTTTCTGACCAATTCAGGATCCTTGACAGCCATTCCGATAACATTGCGCTCTGCGGGTGGCGTCACAGCTGGATCCATCAACAGATCCGGTCCTGCCAGGGCAAAAATATGAACACCGTGGGAGTGCAGATAACCCCCAAAGTTAAGAACTTGCCGGACCAGTTCAGCGGCCCTTGGGGGTTTGGCTGAAAATATCTTGTCCACTGCTTTGGCCGCGGCCAAATGATGTGTCACGGAGCAGGTTCCGCAGATCCGCGGCGTCAGTGTCGGCATCATCTCTGCTTGCATACCCCGCAAAAAGCTTTCCCAACCGCGAAAATCCATAACCTTGAAGAGTGACTGGGTGACCCTCCCTTCATCGTCCACCACCAACTCCACCCGGGCGTGGCCTTCAATTCGGGTGACCGGATCAATGATCAATTTTCTGGGCATAACGAGCCCCTTCCTGGAATGAGTTGAAAAACGGCCTGTCCTTGCTTCGGGTTGGGGAACCCTCCACAACCGCCACGGGTATCCCCTATGGGCATCATTTATAAGCAGCGTTTTTCCGACCACTTGCGATAGACCATGGGTTCAGCCTTCCGAGGTTTTTCTTCCGTCCATTTTCGATACAGGAATGTAGGTTTATGCCGAAAAACCGGAGATGCCATGGCATAGGCATAATGGGTTTTGGCCTGCTCCTCAATCTCCTTGATGATGGTCTCGTAGGGAATCCGGGTCAGGTGGCTCATCTGGTTGGCTACCCGGGTGCGAACATCCTTATTGGGATCCAATACTACAGCCTCCGAGGGGCCGCCACAGGAAAAGCAGGGAACCCCCGATTTAGGGCAAGGAGCCATGCACCGGTCCAGAGTGGCCGATCCGAAACAAAGGTAGCCCTGGGAAAGGAAACAATCCGTCGCATTGGGTACGCCGCTTAACGGTTTCCGAATCGTATCCTGGTCGCTTTTGACCATGTTCCGGTCGCAGTTGAAGCAGACGGGATGTTGGGCAATCTTCTGCTCCCGGCCATGAAGCAGGAATTGCAGCCCATCCAGAATATGTCCCGGATGGGGTGGACATCCGGGCATATAAACATCGACGGTGATTTTGGCATCCAGGGGCAAGGTCCGGTCCAGGAGTCCCTCTGCCTGATCGGGAATCGTATCGGTGTGGGTGCTGGAATTGTCGCGAAAAGCGCAATCCAGAAGATCTTTGGAGGAATTCGCAAAACCACCGCTGTGCGGTCCGCCGTAAACCGGACAGGTACCGAAGGCGATGATGGTCTTGCATACTTTACGCATGGCCTGGGCCGCCTTTATGTCGTGCCGGGAGCGAATAGAACCAGTAATCATGCCGATATCGGCCTGCGGATAATCCCGGGTGTCCATCAATATTGGCAAACGAACAAGGCGTACCTCGTTTCCCAGGACGTGCAAGAGGGTATCATGGAGGTCCAACAGTGCCACCTCGCAACCGGAGCAACCCGACAGCCACTCAATGGATAGCGTCTTTTTTTCTCCGTTCACCTGTCTTCTCCCATGGCATGATTCGGATCGCGAAAGCGCAATTTGAGCAAACATGCGTTTTCACCCGAATGGATGATATCCAGGTGGGCCCTGACCCCATAAATTTTTTCAAACAGTCCGCAAAACAGGCCATGCTTGGTTTGGCAGAGGGACATTTCCTGGGGAAATCCGTAGCGGAACAGGGAACACCGGACCAGACAGTTACCGAAAGGCATACGAATTTCCGTCTCGCCATGGTCATTGACGGAAATGGGCGATTCTTCTCCTTCCGGGACAAACAATTCAAAGGGCCAATCGATTTCCATCGTCACCATTTCCTGTCGCACCTGGTCCAGGGCTTTTCGCAGGTCGGCTTCCTTCCGGATCACAGGGCGTGCCAGCCCCACCTCCCTTCCAGCACGCAAGGAGACCGCCTTGGCACCTTTGCCAAGGAGATCCTCCAGACCGTGTGTCAGGGAACCGAGAAAAACCATCATTCCCTGAACCCGGAGTCTTTTTTCTCTCGTCAAGGCACTTTCCCCGAAGTGCTCGGGTCCGGTGCCTTGGCTGGGTTCTTCCTGCTGGTTTGCCACTGAAAGCCTCCCTCCAAACGGTAGATGATCCATCAACCCCTGCCGGAAAAAAGGTTCTCCGACCCGCTATCTGAAAAGTCGGGTGCCTGCAAGCCGGTCTCCTTCAAAATCATGTTCACCACCTGATCGGTTACCGATCCGAAACAGTTTTCCTGCAATCCCAAGGTTTCAACGGTGATGAGTGAGGCCCGTTTCGGAAGACTCTCAGGAAACAACTGTGCCGCAAGGGCAAAGCCTTCCAAGGGACCGATCTGGTGCAGACTAACCCCACGGGAAACCGGGCAGACGGATGCCATCGGAACAAGTTGAATCGTCCCGGGGGGATCGCGCCCACACGCCGCATCCACGAGGATAAAATGCTTTTGTCCTCGAAGACAGTCGATAATATCCAAACCGGTGGTCCCCAGGTGACACAACTCCAACCCTTTGCCAAAATCCATGGCCTCCAACCGTTCCAGAACCAACGGGCCAATCCGGTCATGGGCTATCCACCAGTTCCCGGATCCCGCCACCGTGATCCCTCCAATCTTTTCTGAAATTCCATTCCGTACCATAATCGTCACGTCTCGGATTTTTTTCTGACTCTGGCAGAGACAATCGCCTCAGGAGTCTTGTTTAACCCATTCATTTTCCCGGGACCGTGGTAATCCATTCTAGTTGTTGCGGTTTCTCGCAATCTCTGTTTTTTCGGCTCCCAAACCCCAGATGCTTCCCTTGCCGCAATCCGTTTTGAGGGCGGTGACGGGATAACGCCTGCCGGTATCGCATCGGATGGATCGGTAACTTTCTCATGCTCCACCCGAGGGGGGGGCGATAACAGGATCTTCCTGGCGGGCCGAACAGGGACGGGAAATGAATCGACCTCCTTGATGACAACCGATTGGGAGATTCGGGACTTGAATACGGGGACGGACTGCTTCGGTTCGGGGAGAAGTCGCGGTATATTGTCGTCCAGAGCCTTAAAAAAGGATTTCGCGTCCGACAGGGGCTGATTTTTCCTGTGTACCAGTGGAGGAAGATGGTCTTCACCACTTCGGGGATTCAATCGTTTTGCGGGCGGAGGGATCCCCGGTTTGACTTCCGAACGCTTTTGCTTGGAATCGACTGGGCTGGGGTGTTTGTATTCATGGTGCCCGACATCCGGTGTGACCAGCCTCTCCATGGGAGAGGGGGACTGAGCCGTTTCATCTTCTCCTGCACCAAGATCGGAAGCGATATTTACTTTTGGCTCTTCGGGATTAGGCCTGGGATATACCTTGCTGAACGGTGCATTGGGCATTTCCAGTTCCAGCCTCCAGGCCGCCACAGTCTGAGGCCTTTCTTCATGATCCAGCATCAGAGCACGGTCAATGGCGCGCAACAAATGACTGGGAAAATTTGACAACTCCAGCGAGGTAAGGGGAACGAAAGGATCTTCTTCACCACGACTGATTTTTTCCTGCCGTCGTTTGGCTGATCTCGGTTGATTTCCTGTTATGGCGTAATAGGCAACACATGCCAGGGAATAAATATCTCCCCACGGTCCTTCCTCTGCGCCCTCCATCTGCTCAATGGGAGCCCATTCCGGAGAACAGAGCATCGTCATCTTTGTCTGGGAGGGGCGCGCCGAACCAAAATCCAGCAGAATGGGGGTACCATCTTCAGAGATATAAATATTGTCCGGTTTTAAATCTCGATGGATCAACCCCTTATCATGAACGAGTTCAAGCCCATTCAAGGTTTTCTTCATAAAATCCATGAGCCTGTCACGGGAAAAAGTACCTTCATTTTTTACAACTTTCGCCAGA
Source organism: Magnetococcales bacterium (assembly GCA_015660855.1). Classification (GTDB taxonomy): domain Bacteria; phylum Pseudomonadota; class Magnetococcia; order Magnetococcales; family UBA8363; genus UBA8363. The sequence goes on along the minus strand of JACSDG010000017.1, from coordinate 11,862 downwards.
CTCATTCCTTCAACGTAATCCATGACAATGTAACCCGTTTCATTCAGTTCAAAATAATGCTGGACCCTTGCTATGTTGGGGGATCCAAGAGACCTTAGAATTTTTGTCTCGCTCAGAAATTTTTTCAACCCCTCCTTGTAATCATCAGCGACTAAGTGTTTGTCCTGGCACCCTTCCTGAGGGACAGGCATTACCCTTCCATCTTCCAACCTTTTGGCATAGTAACTAGGTGTCGATCTTGGGAAAAATTCCTTGATGGCAACTTTGTCTCCCAATTTATTGTGGATTGCCTGGTAGGTAATCCCAAACCCACCTGTACCAATAACACTTTGTATTGTATAGTCTAATACACATGCCCCAATTCCAAGCGGCTGTGCTTTAGGTTGTTTTTTTCTAGGGGCCATTCGTCATCGCCTGATTACTTATCTAACGGCACTTAAACCGTTTTTAAGCTAACCGAACTCCATTAACCTCGGAAGCAACTTTATGGAATCAAAGCAACTCCATTCAAATAAATCTCCCTCGACTTCCTGACTCCTCGTCCTTCCCGGGTGACGCAGGCCCTACCCTTGATTGCGGACAGGGACATATCCCCCCCCTGCCCCGTAACGATGGCGGGCGATAGACATCTCTGCAAGGAAAAGAGAGAGAAATGCGACGAAGCTCATGATGACATCCTGAGATTGACCTGAGAGAATCAAACAAGGTTCACCCCAAGCTAGCATATGGCACACACAACCATCAAATAATAATATTCGTCAATTCAATTTTTTGTTTAGAATCTGCCTGAAAAAATGCAACCTTTAGGTCTGCCGGGCTGTTGGCCGACCATGCGGATAACCATTCAGCCCCTCCCTGAAACATGATGCCCTTCAGGCAAAAACCAAAACTTTGGCAAATCCCGGATAAGAATTTCGCTTGGAGTCAACTCTTGGCGCAAGGACTCCGTGTCCACGACAAAGACATCCACCCTTTTTGACGCCAGGAGAGCAGAAAATCGGTCCGGTCCAGTCCTGCGACCTCGGCTGCCCTTTCCCGGGAAAGCAGCCCCTTTTGATACCAGTAGATTGCGGCAGCCTTGCGCATCTCCATGGCAAACTCTCCAGTAGAACGCCGCAGTGAAGAAAAGACTGCGCTGGGCAGTTCCTATGGTGAGGGTAGTCATCTCACGTCTCCCGATTGAAATGGTGGATGTCGCCAAGAGGACAGATGACGATGGGACAGCCCTGGCATTGGGGACGTTTAAGACAGTGCTCCTTGGCATGGCGCACGATTAAGGCATGAAACTCCCCCAAAGATTCCACATCCGCAGCCATGGCCCCATGGACAATCTGTTGCATGATGTCATAACTCTCTTTTCCTGTTTCAATCCACCCCAAACGCAAAAATAAGCGTTTGGTATAGGCATCAACCACAAAAACCGGCTGTTTGGCGGCATAACACAAAATAGAATCGGCTGTCTCCTTGCCGATGCCGTAGACAGCCAACAACTCCTGGCGCAAACGATCGTTGCCAGGGTGTATGATTTCCGCCAAATTCGCATGGGATGCCAAAAAAGCCGCCAACGCCTTGAGACGGCGCGTTTTCACCCTAAAATATCCGGCGGGCCGGATGATCTCCCATAACAGTTCGTCGGGAGCCTTGCAAATGGCAGCAAAATCCAACAATCCCCGGCTTTCCAGTTGATCCACCGCTTTGGCCGCCTGAGTCCAGGCGGTATTTTGCACCAGCACCGCACCAACCATCATGCCGGTCATGGTGCGTGCCGGCCACCAATGCTGCGGACCATAGCGGTCGTAAAGCAACTGGAACAAAAAAGACGGCTGGGGAGAAATCATCGGCGGTGGACAAGCGGAGGCTTTTTGGCAGGAGGCGGCAAGGATGGTCGGTCAACAGGCTGGGCATCTTTGAGAAGCTGTTTGTGCTCCCCCATGGAAAGAAAACGCCAATGACCCCGAGCCAGATCTCCCAAGGATACCTGACCATAAGAGGTGCGGATCAATCGGGAAACCTTCATGTCCAACGTATCAAAAATACGCCGGATGATGCGGTTGCGCCCTTCATAAAGTGTCATGGTCAACCAGTTGTTGGCCGCCGTATCACGATCTACCGTGACCTCCAAAGGACCCGTGGGACCATCTTCCAAAACAACCCCACGGCGTAAATGGTTCAATGTTGCCTCGTTGATGCGACCGTGGACCCGTACCCGATAGCTGCGTGGCACCCGCGCCGAAGGATGCGTCAGACGATGCACCAGATCCCCATCATTGGTGAAAAGAATAAGCCCCTCCGAATTGATGTCCAATCGACCCACATAAAGCAAGCGTTCCGGGAAATCCCCCAAAAAATCATAGATGGTTTTTCGCCCCTCGGGGTCATGGCGGGTGCACAAAATGTCAGGCGGTTTATTGAAAGCCAAAACGATGGAAGAATTTCTCTTTTTGGCGGCAACCACCCGGCCATCAACCACCACCCGATCACCATGGGCCACCAAGGATCCCGGTTGGGTGATGATTTGACCATTGACGGCGACGCGGCCACTGTCAATCCACCGCTCTGCCTCCCGGCGTGAACACAATCCCGCCTGGGCTAACCATTTTTGTAGTCGCATGGGTTCAGCCACGGCGGCGGATCTCCGCATGGACAGGCAAGCCCAGAACATCCAGGACCCGGACCATCATTTTTTCCGCCCGCTGCGCCGCCCGTTCGGCACCGCGCACAAGAATACGTTCAAGCTCCATCGGATCGTCCATGAGCAGGTGATACCTTTCACGAATGGGGGTAAGCACCGCGTTGACCGCTTCGGCAGTCTCCACCTTCAGTTTACCATAAAGATCATGGCTGAAATGGGCCAAAGCTTCTTCCCGGCTGTGCCCGGTTGCGGCACACCAAATGGTTAACAAATTGGTTACTCCCGCCTGGTTGGTTTCATCAAAACGAATTTTTCCAAGGCTGTCGGTAACCGCCTTTTTAAATTTTTTCAGCACCGTGTCGGCATCATCCAACATCATGACCTTGGCCAAGTCCGATTCGGCGGATTTGGACATTTTTTTCTCAGGATTTTGCAGATCCCGAATGCGCGCCGCACCCTGGGATTGAATCATGGGTTCAGGGACTTGAAACACCGGTCCGTAAAGATTGTTAAAACGAATGGCGATGTCCCGGGTCAATTCCAAATGCTGTTTTTGATCCTCTCCCACGGGGACAACGTGGGTTCCATACAAAAGGATGTCGGCAGCCATAAGCACAGGATAGGTAAACAAACCCGCGTTGACATTGTGCCGATGTCGTTGGGCCTTGTCTTTGAACTGGGTCATGCGTTCCAATTCACCCAACTGGGCAAAGGTGGAAAGAATCCAGGCCAGTTCGGCATGTTGATGGACATGACTTTGGATGAATACCACACTTTTTTCCGGATCAATCCCCGCCGCCAGATAAATAGCGGCCAGTTCCATAATGTGTTTGCGTAATTGCCGGGGATCCTGGCGTACCGTCAAGGCGTGCAGATCGACGACGCAAAACAGGGTATCGTGATGGTCCTGCAAGGGTATCCAGTTTTGAATGGCTCCAAACAGGTTGCCAATGGTCAGTTGTCCCGTTGGCTGGGCCGCGCTTAACGCCACCAGTCGGGCCGGGTGTTCCTCTGTCACTACGATTTCCTCCATGTTGCATGCCCCCCTGGGGGAGACTAAAAAGCCATTCAGTCCAATCCCGCTATCGCAAAGAAGATGGAAAGCACCCATTGCATGGGGGGTAACAGGATGGTACCCAGACTGCCGGTAAAAGCCAGAATGACGATAATGGGCAGCCCGAATTTTTCCAGGGATGCCAGTTTTCTATTCAGTGGGCGGGGCAAAATGGCCGTGGCCACCCGACCGCCATCCAGAGGCGGCACCGGCAGCATGTTGAATACCGCCAGAAGCACGTTCATTTGCAGAGCGGCCATCAACATGGAAGCCAATGCGTCGATCATGAAGGCAGGGAGAAAAAAAACCAGCCGAAACAGCAGGGCACACACCAATGCCAGAAAAAGATTCATGACCGGCCCAGCAATGGCAACCGAAAGCAAAGCTAGGCGATAGGAATTGACGGGAAAATTTCTTGGATTGATGGGAACGGGTTTGGCCCCGCCAAAAACAATGGCATGCCCTGTCGTGGCCAGGGTGCTGACCAGCATGACGATGGGTATGGCGATGCTCCATATCGGGTCAATATGGGGCCATGGTTTGAGGGTGAGGCGACCAAACTGCGCCGGCGTGGGATCACCAAAGCGGGTGGCGGCATAACCATGCGCCCATTCGTGCAAGGTGACCGCAAAAATAATTCCAGGTGCCCATGTAATGATTCCGGTTATGATTTCGCTGGGGGCCATCATGACGCATCACTCCGAAACGTCGGGGGCATGTTTTTTTTGCGCGGGCTGCCGATCCATTCCAAGAAGTACACCATTTTCCAGATAGAAACAACGGTCTGACTGCTCGGCCAATTCACTGTTATGTGTCACCATCAGGCAGGTCAGTCGGAGCCTTTGATTCAGATCTCTGAGCAATGAAAATATTTGTCTGGCCGTTTCCCGGTCCAGATTTCCGGTCGGTTCATCGGCCAACAGCAAGGTGGGACGGGTGACAATGGCACGGGCGATGGCGACCCTTTGTTGCTCCCCCCCCGATAATTGACCCGGGCGGTGCGACAAACGATGACTCAAACCGACCTGGGTTAGGGCTTCCTCGGCCCGGGATATGGCCTGATGGAAAGGAATGCGACCGATCAACAAAGGCATGGCCACATTTTCCATCGCACTGAATTCCGGCAAAAGACGATGAAATTGATAGATGAAACCAACCTTTTGGTTCCGATGTTTGGACAGATCTCTGGCACTCAAAGAAAAGACATCGACCCCCTCAAGGGATACCTGGCCGGTGGTGGGGCGGTCCAAAGAGCCTAAAATCTGAATGAGCGTACTTTTCCCCGAACCCGATACTCCCAGCAGGGAAGCCATTTCTCCGGGATACAGGGCCAGATCAACACCATGAAGCACATGCGTTACACGGGCATCGGTGGTAAAACTTTTTGTCAGCCCTCGTGCCTGTAGGAGAGGGGAATCATTCATAGCGCAGTGACTCCACAGGATCAACCCCCGCCGCTCGCCATGCGGGATAAATGGCGGCACTCAGGCTCAACAATAGGCTAATTCCCACAATCCATCCCACGTCCGTCCACAGGACAACCGACGGAAGATGATCGATGAAGTAAACCTCACCATGCAAAATCTGGATTGAAAACAGTTTTTCAATTTGTCCCAGAAAGGCTTCCAGGTTGAAGGCCAAAAGCAGCCCCAACCCCAGACCTGACAACGTGCCGGTAATTCCAACCACCCCCCCGTTGATGAGAAAAATGGCGATGATGCTGTTGGATGTGGCACCCATGGTTTTCAAAATGGCGATTTCCTTGCCTTTTTCCATAACGACCATGATCAGGGAGGAAATAATATTGAAAGCGGCGACCACCACCACCAAAAACAGGATGATGAACATGGTTGCCTTTTCAACTTGCAGTGCTCTGAAGAAGCTGCGATTCATCTGCATCCAATCCTGGACGCTATAAGAGGATCCCAGAAGGGCTGCCAGCTCTTTGCCGACCTTTAGGGCCAAATCCGGTGACGGGGTCATAACATCGATGCCGCTAACCTCATCGGGTTCCATCCGGTACAATGCCTGGGCATCGCTTTGGTGAATATAGGCGAGTGCCGAGTCATACTCGTACATGCCTGAATCGAAAATACCCACCACCTTGAACCGTTTCATCCTGGGCATGGTCCCCATGGCGGTCACATTGCCGGCAGAGGTGATGACCGCAACATGATCTCCCGGTTCCACTCCCAGGTTGAAAGCCAGTTTTCTTCCCAGGATGATGCCAAAGGATCGTAAATCGTCCAGGGAGCCATAGACCAAGTTGGCATTCAGTGCCGACACATTTTTTTCCAGGAACGGATCGATTCCCCTCAGTGCGGTGCCCAGAGAACCTCTGGCCCCCTGAACCATGGCTTGGCCGGTAATGAAGGGGGCGGCTCCCGTCACCTGGGGATGCTTGTCGATTTTGGCCAGGAGACGGGGGTATTGCGCTACCGAACCGGCGTTGGACCGCACATTGAGCTGGCCGGTGACTCCCAGAATTTGCTTTTGCAATTCCGCGCGAAACCCGGTCATTACCGCGAGAACGACAATGAGGGCGGCGACTCCCAGGGCTATCCCTCCCATGGAAAGAAACGTGATGACGGAGATGAAATGTTGCGACCGCTTGGCCCGGAGATAACGTAACCCGATAAACCATTCGTAGTGATGAAATACCATGGATGTCAACCCGAATCCCGGGAGCGCATCTGGGGAAACAGGATGACATCGCGGATGGCGGCCGAATCGGTCAGCAGCATGACCAGACGGTCGATCCCGATCCCTGCTCCTCCCGTGGGTGGCATGCCATATTCCAGGGCGCGTATGTAATCCTCGTCAAAATGCATGGCTTCATGATCGCCCGCCTCCTTGGCTTTCACCTGAAGATGGAAGCGTTCCGCCTGATCCTGGGGATCGTTCAACTCGGAAAAGGCGTTGGCAATCTCCCAACCACCAATAAACAACTCAAAGCGGTCTGCCGCATGGGGATCCAGCGTTGAGCGTCGGGAAAGGGGGGATACCGCAATGGGATAATCCTTGATGAAGGTGGGTTGAATCAGTTTGCCCTCCACGACGGCGTCGAAAAGTGCCAACAGCAGCTCGCCATCGGCCCATTCTTCCTTGGCCTCCACCCCATACCGGGTCGCCAGCACCTCAAGTCCACCACGGTCTCGGGTGTGTTCCGGCGGCGCGTCGGCAAAACGAATCAGTGCCTCCTGCAAGGTTAACCTGGGCCAGGGAGGGGTGAAATCAATACGACGTCCATGATGTTCCACCACCAGATTGCCTCCATGGATCGCCGCCACCACATGACACAATAATTGTTCGATAAACGTCATCAATTCATGGTAGTCGGTGAAGGCCTGGTAAAACTCCATCATGGTAAATTCAGGGTTATGCCGGGTAGACAGACCTTCGTTGCGAAAGTTGCGATTGATTTCAAAAACTTTTTCAAACCCCCCGACGATCAAACGTTTCAAATAGAGTTCGGGGGCGATACGCAGATACAGTTCGCGGTCCAAAGCATTATGATGGGTAACGAAAGGCCGGGCCACGGCACCGCCGGGAATGGGGTGCATCATGGGGGTTTCAACTTCCAAAAACCCGTGCTGTTCCATGCTGTTACGCATAAGGCTGATAATTTTTGACCGGGTTTTGAACAGGGTACGCACTTCGGGATTGACGATGAGGTCCAGATAACGTTGCCGGTAGCGGGTTTCAATATCTTCGAGTCCGTGCCATTTTTCCGGCAGGGGACGCAAGGCTTTGGCCAGGAGTTGAAAACGGGTCGCCCGCACGGTCAGTTCATCGGTTTTGGTGCGGAAAAGGGTTCCTTCCACGCCGATCCAGTCGCCAACGTCCAGTTTTCTAAAGACGTTATTGTAAAGGTCCACCCCCACCTCATCACGTTGAACCGCTACCTGCATGTCGGCAGTGGCGTCGCGCAGGGTGGCGAAAGTCAGTTTACCAAAATGGCGGTAGAGAACGATCCTTCCGGCCACACAAACCTGGACCCCCGCCAAAGTTTCCCCATTCTTTTCCTGGCCAAACTGCGACAGCAGAAAATCCAGGGATTGTTTGGGCCTGAAATCGTTGGGATAGCCGGGAACACCCGCTGCGATCAGGGCGGAAAGCTTTTCTTTCCGTACCAGGATCTGGGAGTTTTCTTCTTTGGACATGGATACCTTTCTCATGCCTGAAACGTTAATCGGGCAGGAAACCTTCAGCCCGAGATTCTTTGGGCCAGCGCGGCGCGGATAAAATCATCCAGGTTGCCATCCAATACCGCGTCGGCATTGCTTTTTTCAACGCTGGTGCGCAAATCTTTGACCATACGGTAGGGATGCAGGACGTAAGATCGGATTTGATGGCCCCAACCAATGTCGCTCTTGGCGTCATTGATGGCCTGGGCCTCGGCCTGTCGTTTGTCCAGCTCCAGTTGGTAAAGCCTAGCCCGGAGCATTTTCATGGCTTCGTCCTTGTTGCGATGTTGCGAACGACCATTCTGGCACTGTACGACGATGCCGGTGGGAAAATGGGTGATCCGGATGGCGGAACTGGTTTTGTTGACGTGCTGACCCCCGGCACCGGAGGCCCGAAAGGTATCGATACGCATATCCTTGTCTTGGAGATCCACGGTGATGGAATCGTCAACTTCGGGGTAGACATAGACCGAACTGAAAGAGGTGTGCCGACGCGCAGCCGAGTCGAACGGGCTGATGCGCACCAGGCGATGAACCCCACCCTCGGTTTTCAAGTAGCCGTAGGCAAACTCCCCCTCGATACGGACGCTGACGGATTTGCATCCCGCTTCTTCCCCTGCCTGATAATCTTGAATTTCTGTTTTGTAGCCTTGGATCTCGCACCAGCGCAGATACATGCGCAGGAGCATTTCCGCCCAATCCTGGGATTCGGTTCCACCCGCTCCCGGATGAATCTCCAGGAAGGCGTTGTTGATGTCGGCCTCCTCGGAGAGCATGCGTTTGAGTTCAAGCCCCTCCACCCGGACCAGCAATGCCTTGGCAGCCTGATGAATTTCCTGTTGGACCACCAGATCCGATTCTGCGTAGGCCAAACCGAAAAGTTCACGATTGTCTGCCAGTTCCTGTCCCAGACTTTCCCATTCACCGATGGTTTTTTCCAGGAGGCTTTTTTCCTGCATGAGGGTTTTGGCCAGATCGGGCTTATTCCAAAGCGACGGATCTTCGCTTAGGGAAAGGACCTCCTCCAGACGTTTTTTTCCATTTTCGTAGTCAAAGATGCCCCCTCAGGAGAACCAGTTTCTCCTGGATGGCGTCAAAAATTCTGTCAATATTTTCTTCCATGGTCAACTTCGCTCGCCAAATACGCCAATGCCCAACTCCAAGTCTGTCCGCGAGCATAACACTTTCCCTGGCATCGCGTCATCCCATTCTCATGCAAAAAATGAATAGCCCGTTTGCGCTTGTTTCGCCCCACCGCGACTTTGTGCGACAATCGGTCGGTCATTCATTTTGATCACCGATCCACGGTAAAGAAAACCAGGAGGAATTCCATGTTGTTTGCCATAGTTGGGGAAGATGTCCCGGACAGCCTGCACAAACGTCTTTCGGTCCGGCCCGCCCACCTTGAAAGGTTGGAAAAGCTGCAACAGGCGGGACGGTTGGTCCTGGCGGGACCGTTTCCGCGAGAGGGGGGTGAAGGGTTTAGCGGAAGTTTAATCGTCGCCGGTTTTGCCTCCCTGGAAGAGGCCAAAACCTGGGGATCCGCCGACCCTTACGTCAAGGCGGGGGTGTATGCCTCGGTGACAGTCAAACCCTTCAAAAAAGTTTTTCCACAGTAAGAAAAACCACCCACAGACAGGACTTGAGCCATTGGAGCCAAAGATTACTGACCGGAGGGGGTACCGCCGCCCTCCGCCGCGCTTTGCTTGCGTCGGGTTGGGCGTCTCCCTCTAAAAAACGGTACAATCATGGGCACCCTCTTTTGGTAATTCCCATAGGTGCCGCCGAGGGTGACGAGCAAATCACGTTCCTCCAGGAAAGTGCCAATAAAAATGTAGAGCGACATGGAAATGGCAAATAAAAAGTGTCCAACGGTCATCACAGGTGTTGCCCAGAGGACGACCAATGTCCCCAGCATGATGGGATGGCGGACCACCTTGTATAAGCCTTTTTCGTTGAATATGGGTGGTGTGTATGGAAGGTTTCGCAGATGGCAATAAACTTGGCGCATTCCAAACAGATCGTAATGATCGATGTGGAAGGATGCGACCAGGGCGGACACAACACCCGCCACAAAAAGGACGGTGATGGGAAATTTGCCAAACGAGTCTTCCACCCGCCATATTTCTTGCGTTACAGGCATCCACTGCCACATGAGCAGGGCGAGAAGTATGGAAGACATCATGACATAAACGCTGCGTTCGAGATGCGCGGGAATGTGTTTTTGCAGCCATTTCTTGAAAAATGCTCGCGGAGCCGCGCTATGGTGAACAGCAAAAAGTGCAATCAAAACCACATCGATGGCCAGGGACTGGAATATACTGTTACCGACAACCGGTGTATTGATGGATTTGGGCACCTGGAAATTGGCCAGGAAACCAGCAAAATATATGAAAACGGCATGGAATGCGGCATATGCAGAAAGACCAAAGAAAAAGTGGATCAAGCGCACGATTGAATTCCCTTATTTTATTGTTGAACCTGGGTTTTTCCGGCACCTTATCAACCGGGAAAACCGCCCACGCGCAGGAAGCCCCACTGAAACACCCCCAACCCCCCAAGGATGAGCAGTGTTCCCAACACCAGTCCACCGTGGATTGCTTCCTGGTTGAAAGCGGTTCCAATCCATAGGGCCACGACCGGTGCCGTTAGGGTGACCAAAGTTGCATTGGCGGCACTGACCCGGCTCAACAGGTAATAGAATCCCACAAAACCGAACACATTGGCCACCAACCCCAGATAAAAAATGGCGGCGATACTTTGCAGGCCAAGGCTTGTCGGCCAGGGGGTTTCGGACAACAACGAAGAAAGCAAAAACAGGGGAAAGGCAACCCAGAGGGATCCGGCGGTAATCCACAATGGCGAGATATTGTGGTTCCACCGTTTGATGCCAATGTTGCCGGCTGCGTAAAGGATGACGGATACGATAAGGACAGCGATGCCGACCAAAAAGTGATCGCCCAAGGTTTCTCCGTGGAAGAAGAGGACCATCAACCCCCCGACGCCAAGTAAAGAACCGAACATTTTGGATTTGGTAAACGGTTCCCCCAGCCAGACCGCAGCCAAAATACCCGTAAAGATGGGACCCAATCCGAACAGCACCGAAATCAAACCTGATGGCACAAATCGCGCCGCCCAGTAAACGCAGGACATACTCAGGAACACACTGAATCCGGCGATCAGGGATACCACAAAGACCTGTTTTGGTGGTGCCGGACGACGTTTCATCCACGGAAGCAACAGCAAAAACACCACCGTCCCTATGGCCATGCGGGCTGTCACGGCATGTTGATATCCCGTCTCAACTTGGCTCCATTGAATGGCCAGTGGGGTGCTTCCCCAAATGCAGGTTACTGTAAGAAAAGCTGTCCAAATAGGCATTTTATTAACGATGTTGGCTTGGAATCCGTGGGATTGAGGGGGAGATCTTCCCCATTGTTTTGCTACTGAACTTGATGTCCTGCGGGCAAACCAAAACCTTGGGGGCATCGCCTCCAAACGCCACCGGGAAGGATAATCCCCCCGCAACAATGGATGCCAAACTTTTTCTTTCCGATACGTTGCGATGGGGCCGGAAAAATAGCATTTCACAAAATTTAAACCCAATCGACATTGATCGGAAGGTTGCATGGATATATGCTACCTTTTTTGGAGCCTGCGTGGCGGAATAGGCAGACGCAACGGACTTAAAATCCGTTGGCCGTAAGGCCGTCCCGGTTCAAGTCCGGGCGCGGGCACCAACAATAATGAGGTGGACCCCATTGCAAGGACAATTTTTCGATGTATCGGAAAAACAAATTTTTGCGGGGGTCCGGGGGGGATCATCCCCCCCGTGCTGCGGTTTGGAGGCGGCAGCCCACCAAGGTTTTTCTTTTGACTTTGATTTTGACTTTGACTTTGATTTTGATTTTGACTTTGATTTTACTGCCCCCCAAGGGGGGGTAGGGGCGCAGCCCCAAGATTTTGATTTTCTCACACCTGATTTTTTT
>JACSDG010000016.1 GCA_015660855.1 Magnetococcales bacterium | reverse complement strand
CCCCCCCTTGGTGGGCAGTAAAATCAAAGTCAAAATCAAAGTCAAAAGAAGAACCTTGGGGGCTTTGCCCCCAAACCCCCACCGGGGGGGATGATCCCCCCCGGACCCCCACAATAGTTTCAATCTTAAAAAAAGAGGGGGGAGACTGAACGGTTACGCGACAGTTGGCAATGCTCAAGGACCTATGTTAGCGCATATGGGAATGATCCCCCTTAACCCCCGTAATCATTTCTGCCAAACTTTATTTTCCGATACATCAAAATTTTTCTTTACGCCCCAATCCACGCAACCGGACACCGAAGGCCCCCGTATCCAATCCAACAAAAATTTCCCGCCACTTTGCTGAAAACCCCCGGCTGTAGTCATAGAACTTATTGAAATATATAAAGTTTAGAAAGTTATTGATCTGATAAACCACAAAAATATCTGGAATAAATTTGTAGAAGTTTCGCAAATGTCTGGGAAAGTAGTAACCTAAAACGCGCAGGATTCCAAAAATTCTGCGCAGCTTGGAAACCCTGGCGTAATCAATCCCCTTGATATGGGCGGACTGATAACAATCGGTGTTGAGCCGGTCCACAAAATTTCGGTCGATCAACCCATCTTTCAGGCAAATTTCGGTGAGAGGCAGACCGGGATAAGGCTGAAATATTGTGGCTCCACCAAAAGTGGGCCTAGCCTCACACACCAGTTCCAGGGTTTTGAAATCATCTTCCAGGCTGGTGTACGGCAGGCCGATCATCGTCGGGGTGGCGACGCGGATACCCGCACTTTCGAGCATGCGAATGGAACCCAGCAATTGCTCGTTGGTCATGTGACGGTCCAAATATTTCTTGCGATAATCAAAACCTCCGTGCTCTATGGCAAGGCAAACCGAGGCACACCCACTCTTTTTCAGGTAGCGCACACACTCAGATGTGACCAACTCCGCCCGAATGCTGACGTTGTAGGGAATGCGCAGATCCTTATAGAGATCATCGAACTCCTTCAGCCAATCCAGTTTGACGCCAGCAAAAACATCCTCACCAAACAAGACGAACGGAAGAGGGTAGCGGACCTGAAGTTGCCGGATTTCCGCAACAACCGAGGTGGGGGATCGGTAGCGCCGAACACGGCCCTTGCCCTTGACCAGAAGGTTAAGGGAACTGTTGTAGCAATAAGTACAGCGAAAAGGGCAGCCACGGGCAGTAAAAACCGACTTGGCTATACGCCCTCTAAACAAAGGGGACTTGTCGTAAAACAAGTCCCGGTCGGGAAAGGGCAGGCTGTCCAGATCGCTGATGAGAGATTCAAAATCGTTTTTGTAGATGGTTGCGCCGCGCTTGACCCAAAGCCCCTGGACGCCGGTAATATCATCCCCCTCAAGCAGAGCCTGAACCAAACTGGCCAGGGCGTGTTCACCTTCACCTCGGCAAACGATGTCCACCCCTTCATCCTCGATCATGTCGGGAAAATAGGTGGGATGCGGACCACCAAACACGGAAAGATAGGGCGGCAGGGCTTGCTTGAGATTCAGGTTGCGACGGACGTTTTCCCGGTACTGGCCAGACATGATGCTATAGAGTACCAAGTTGGGGGCAAAATCGCGGATCGACCGCAAATCATCGACTTTCGGGTCAAAAAAAGCGACGGGAATCCCTGGAAAGCGGGCTTTCAAATAAGCGGACAAATAGGCAATGCCCAACGGTTCCTTGATAGAAAGCTTGTAGACGAATGCAATACGCGGCAGGGAATGTTTTCCGTTGGTCATTGCATACGCTCCGTCACAGTGGGAACATCATGCCCTTCGGGCAAAAACCAAAACCCCGGAGGCTTCGCCCCCAAACCCCACCGGAAGGGGGATGATCCCACCCTTGAACCCACACAACAATTTTTGCGAACCTGATGCCCTTCGGGCAGAGAAACAAAACCAAAACCCTGGGGCTGCGCCCCTAGCCCCCCCTTTGGGGGCAGTAAAATCAAAATCAAAGTCAAAAGAAAAACCTTGTGGGCTGCTGCCTCCAAACCTCCGCCGGGGGGGATGATCCCCCCCGGACCCCCACAATAATTTTTGCCAAACTTTATTTTTCCGATACGTGTACAAAGCAACCGCAGCCAAGGTACTCGGTGAAGTCCCTGGCGTCAACCCCACTCAACCCTGGAGAGAAAGTCAGTCGGAATTCCGAGGGGAAAATCTGCCGCTTCCCTCATCCTACCGCGTTCAGTCCAACCGAGTTTTTGCGTCGGCTTCGCGACGCAAAAACTCTTAATTCGTTCCGGTGTGATCACCTCCGTTCCGGCCCAGAGTCAAATAATCTATGATAGAACTCATTGTTTTTGAATCTCTTTTCGTACAGGAGAGAGTCGTATTCAAAAGCAATGCTCTCCCCGAACGCTCTCACCACCTGACCTCGAATCCGATAGTCTGGTCGCACCCCGTCTTCGGACAACACGGTCTGATTGACGCATTCCAAACGCTCTCCGGGGAGAACTTCAAGGCCCGAATCAAAAACCGGGAAAAAGACCGGCAACCAGCTGATCGCCTGGGTCAAACTGTTGAGCGTCACCCCTTCCATGGTACTCAATTCGATCCACGACAGGAGTCCGTCGACTCGACCCGGTTGGGTGACTTGCAAGGAGAACCGGTTTTGCCATTCCAATGCCATAAGATCCTGGAAATTCAACTCTTCAAAGATTGCTTCCGTGGATACAATATGATCCTTTGGGAAATTCCTGACCGCCACCCGCAAATCGAACGAAGCCCCCACTTTCCTGAAAATCTGCTTCACATAATAATCCGCCATGGTCGCAAAATGAGGTCGTTCAGCCAGCGCAGCAGGGAGTCGCACCGCAGCCACCTTGGTGACGCAGCGTAGCGGAATGACCACACCCCCTGGCTTCAAGAAACGACGCGCATCATTCAAGACCGGCGCCACCCCTTCCGAACTGCCAATCACGCCGATCAACTCCGAAACACTCACATCCACCAGTTCCGGCAAATGTGCGCTGAGAGCGTTGCCTGGTACAATATGAATGCGATCTTCAAGCCCCAGTGCCGCCACGCACGCCCTGGCCTCCTGACAGGCCACCGCATCCACCTCGATCGCATAGACGCGCTTTGCTCCGGCTTCAATGCACATCCGCCCCAGCACCACATCCTGTCCCGTACCGATGTCCACAACGACTTTGTCTTTGACGAGATGTTGAAATGCCTGACGATAAACCGCGTTGCGAACCTCATCTTGCGTCATTGCCTGATACAAAATTTCATCATAGAGCCAAAAATCGCCGGGACAGGGCCAGAATTCCACTGTGTTGTCCTGGGATCTCACGCTTTTTTTAAGATATTCAATTCGTTGTCGTGCGGAAGAAATCGATGCGCGCGAGCTTTCAGGCCATGATTCAGCCTGCTTGAGCCGTTCCAGCAACGCCCACTTCTGATCAGTCAGTTGTTTGTGCAAGGCCGGTGTCATGCTGTTTTTGGGCGCACCGACCCGCAATTGATCCCCATCAACCGTCAGAGTGATCCTGAGAGCACGCAAATCGCGGATTAATACATCAATCAGATCATCCTGAACGCTCAACTGATTGACTCCTTGCAGTCTAACACGGACATGCCGAAACTCATTCGGGATCGTTCTCTATCAACCAGAACATCGTGCCTTGCGGGCAGAAACCAAAACCTTTGGGTGGGCACCCCCAACTCCCCACAGGCAATTAATCTTTTTGTTTGAATATCAAAAACAAGCCCCCGAGGTACTGTCCCGAATCCCCCCGGGTGGATGACTCCCCGCAGACCCCCGCAAGGACTCCTGACAAACTTTATTTTTCCAGCATGCGGACCAGCTACCCATGAAGTTCCAGGCAGGCCAAGGTTACGTTTCCAGAAGGAAATTGTCAACCCTGCCAGGCCTGTCCCAATAAGAAAATGGGTATCCATCGCTCCAAATCAAAGCTTCATCCAGAATTGTTTTTTTGGTTGTGGCAATTTTCGAGATTGGCCTGTTGGTTATTTATTGCAACTCCTCCAATAAGGCATCAAGTTCATCCTGGTCCAGGTGGGCATCGGGAAAATCGGATGGGGTATACCCAACGTCCTCCTGAGCCAAACAATGCCGAATCAATTGTTCCAGTGATGTTAAATAATACCGGGCAAGTCGATGGATGGTTTCATGGTGGTGAAGAACGGTGCTGTAGGTCCAATCCCATTGCATCTTTCCTTCGGTTACAAAACCATTGATTTCCAGAATATGGCTTCGTTGTGCATGTGGATCGATGCTGGACCCTGTCGCTTCGGAGGCGAGCGAAAAAAAAGGCGATTCTTCCAGCAAATTGTCGTATTGGCCAAAATAATTGAAACTTATTTCTGCCTGAGAGGCTTTTGGTAACGGCGTGTTGGCGATGGCGTCGCGATGAAACGTGCGCAGAAGACCAAATCCTATGCCATGGTTCGGAACAGAACGCAAAATCTCTTTGGTGCGTTTTAAAGTTTGGCCGGGCCAACCTTCCGAAGGTTTTGCATCCAAATGGATGGGAAACAGGGTGGTGAACCATCCCACCGTGCGCGATATGTCCAAATCGTCAAACAACCCTTCGCGACCGTGTCCCTCCAAATCTACCGAAACGGGTCCAATGTCCGAAGACCACAACATCAAGGCACGAGCCAGGGCCGCCAGGAGAACGTCGTTGACCTGGGTGTTATAGGAACTTGGGACATTGCGTAACAAATCGTTGGTTTGATCGGCATCCAGCGAAATGCGAATATGCGCGGCGGTTGCGACGGTGTTGCTGGTACGGTTGGCGGGCCAATCCAGCGGGAGGATCCCTTTGGGTTTTGTAACTTCCTTGATCCAATAGGGAATTTCCTGGGATAAATAGTCTGACAGAGGGGCCTCGGCAATGCGCCTGGCCCATTGTTGAAATGAATGTGTCTTTGCCGGAAGTACCATCGTTTCATTGGCACTTGCCTGTTGGCAGCCCCGTTCCAAATCTTCAAGCAGGATACGCCAGGACACGCCATCGACAGCCAGGTGATGAATAATAAACAACAGGCGTTGCGGTCGGTTGTTGTTACCAGTGAAGCAAGCGACCCGGAGTATGGGACCGTGGGTGAGGTCCAAACTGGCCTGGAGCTGTTGCGATCGTTGAGCAATGGCTTCAGGCCACTGTTCCTGGGTCAAATGGGACAAATCCTCGACCGTCCATGGAATCGCCTCTTCCATGGCGATCATTTCCTGACGCCAGGGGATCGGTTGGTTGGCTGGATCCTTGAAAAAACGCAGGCGCAGGGCATCATGCCAAAAAATCAGATGATGAACCGCTTTCTCCAACCATTCAACTTCAAGATCAGGTGAAACGGCCAGAAGGTGGGCCTGGTTGAAATGATGGGGGGAGGCGGTCATGTCCAGGCTGAAAAACCAGTGTTGGATGGCTGTCAGGGGGATTGGACCGGTGATGGTCCCTTGATCGGCCAACATACCGACTGTCGTTACAGCAAGCTCGGCCAATTCGGCAATGGTTTGATGCTGAAAAATTTGCCTGAGTGTCAACGTCAGGCCAGATTGTCGGGCACGGGCTACAATTTGAATGCTGAGAATTGAGTCACCACCCAGATCAAAAAAATTGTCGTGGATGCCAATTTGTTCCATCCCCAATACATCCTGCCACACCTGGGTCAACACCCGTTGGGCATGGGTCGTGGGGGTCGTCGGGGGGGGATCTCCTCCTGCGCGGGAACGTTCAGGATCGGGAAGGGCCTTGCGATCCAGCTTTCCATTGGCGGTGAGTGGCAAACCTTCGGGCATGAAGACAAAAACCGCCGGAACCATGTATTCGGGTATTCTGCTTTTCAGGTGGGAACGCAGGTCACCAACCGAGGGACCTGGATTGGATCCGGGGACGATGTAGGCCGCAAGATACCGATTGTCATTTTCATCGCTGCGAACCAACACCAGGGATTCCCGGACAGCGGCATGTTGGTGCAAGGCGTTTTCTACCTCTCCCAGTTCAATGCG
Organism: Magnetococcales bacterium; assembly: GCA_015660855.1. GTDB lineage: Bacteria > Pseudomonadota > Magnetococcia > Magnetococcales > UBA8363 > UBA8363. The sequence continues at coordinate 26,161 of JACSDG010000016.1, read as the reverse complement.
AAAACCACGTACCTTGACCTGATGATCCCGTCGCCCCAGAAAATCGATGCTGCCGTCGGGACGATATCGGGCCATGTCTCCGGTTTTATACATCCGTTCCCTGGATTCCGGCAAAAACGGATTGGCGATGAATTTCTCGGCGGTCAATTCGGGCCGGTTGAGATAGTTGCGGGCCAAACCATCGCCACTTAAATGCAGTTCCCCCACCACGCCCACCGGAACCGGCTCCAGGTGACGATCCAGAATATAAGCACGGGTATTGGCAATAGGTCTGCCGATGGATGGGGCACCCTGTAAATTTTCGGGAATTCGGGCAAAGGTGGAGTAGGTGGTGTCTTCGGATGGACCGTAAAGATTGTAAAAGTGCAATACCGATGTATTACGGTAGATGGCATGGGCCAGGGTATCTTTGAACGGCTCTCCGGCCAGAATGACCAGGCGTACCGACTCGGGCAGTGGGCCAACGCGCAACAGAGCGGTCATGGCCGAGGGGACGGTATTGATCAAGGTGACCTTGTGCCCTGCGGCAACCTCCGAGAAAAGAGACAGGGCATCCCTGACCAACACCACGCTGCATCCCCAACTCAAGGGAACAAAAAGTTCAAACACCGAAAGATCGAAGCAAATGGAGGTGGAGGCCAAAACTTTCTCGAACCAGGAACGTTCATAGTGATGTTGCGTCCAATGGATCAAGGTGACGGTACTGTGATGTTCGATGGCTACCCCTTTGGGAATCCCGGTGGATCCAGAGGTATAAATGACGTAGGCCAGATTGTTGGGGTTGGCTGTCGGGCTTGGGTTTTCGCAACTTTGCTGGGCAATCGCTTCGGCCTCCTGACCGTCCAGACAGACGACCCTGGCCCTGGTTTGCGGGAGTTGTTCTCGAATGGATTTTTTTGTCAATACAATGGGATCGTGACCTTCTTGGAGTCCCTTCTGCATATCTTCCAACATGAAGGCGATGCGATCTTGGGGATAGCTGGGATCCAATGGCACATAGGCACTGCCCGCTTTGAGGGTGGCCATGAGAGCCACCACCATTTCCAGGGTGCGGTCCATGCAGATGCCCACCAAAACTTCCGGGCCTGCTCCCAGGGTGGTCAGATAATGGGCCAGCCGATTGGCCTGGCCGTTCAATCCGGCATAGTCCAGGGTGCGTCCATCATCGCAGACCAGGGCCAGGGCGTGGGGGGTCTTCTCAACCTGGATTTCAAACAATTGGTGAATACATCGATCCTGGAGTGGATAGACAACCCCGGTATCGTTCCAGGTCTCAAGCAGGTTCTGGCGTTCGCCGGCACCGAGGATGGGCAATCGCGAAAGGGAAAGGTCGGGATTGGCAACAATGCTGCCCAGAAGAATCTTGAAATGGCCGATCAGCCGTTCCATGGTGGTGGCATCGAACAAATCGGTATTGTATTCAAGGACTCCAACCAATCCCGTTTGGGTCTCCTCCATGGAAAGAGACATGTCAAACTTGGACGATTTGCCAACCAGATCCAGGGGGGTCACCGTCAGCCCTGTCAGTTGCAAGGGTTCGGATGGGGCGTTCTGGAGGGCGAACATCACCTGAAACAATGGCGAATGGCTCAAACTGCGAACAGGATGGATTTCTTCCACCAACTGTTCAAAAGGGATGCTTTGATGGGCGAAAGCGTCCAGGGCCATTCGGCGCACACGGGTCAGCAATTCCCGAAAGGGAGGGTCTCCAGAGAGATCCACGCGCAACGCCAGGGTGTTGACAAAAAAACCAATCAGGGATTCGGTTTCGGGACGGTCGCGGTTGGCCACCGGGGTACCGATGATGATGTCCTCCTGGTCACTGTAGCGGTTGAGCAAAGTGGCAAAGGCGGCCAGCAACGTCATGAACAGGGTCGAGCCCGAAGTCCGGCCCAAAAGGATGATCTGCTGGCAGGTCGTATCATCGACGCTGAAATAAATATCGTTGCCCCGAAAGGTTTGAACGGGGGGACGGAGCCGGTCGGTGGACAGTTCCAACAAGGCCGGGGCCGTGGCCAATTGTTTTCTCCAATAGTCCAGTTGCGTTTCCAGGACCACGCCGCTGAGCCATTGACGCTGCCATTGGCTGAAATCGGCGTACTGTATCGGGAGCTCGGCCAAAGGGGACGGTTGGTTTTGGATGAAGGCGTTATACAGCTGTGCCAGTTCCTGGATGAAAAGGGTGATGGACCAGCCGTCGGCGACGATGTGGTGGAAGGTGAACAGCAGGGTGTGTGAATCTTCCCGTAACCGGATCAACGTGATGCGAAACATGGGATCGCTGGTCAGGTTGAACGGTTTTTGCACCTCTTCTTCCACAAGTTTTTGCAATTCCTGCGGATGCTCCACCTGGCGTTGGACCAGCGGGTCGCAGGCCAATGGACCGATGTTCAAAACAAGCTTTCCGTCCATGGACAAAATAGAGGTGCGCAGGGATTCATGGCGTTGGATGATGGTTTGTATGGCCCGTTTGAGGGATGAAACGTGGAGTGTCCCTGTCAGGGTGATGGCCCCCGGCATGTTGTAGGTGGTCGTCCCACCTTCAAGCTGTTCCAGAAACCAAAGGCGTTGCTGGGCGAACGAAAGGGGAAGGGGGACGCTTCGGTCTGCGGGTTGGATCGGAGGGGGAGGCGGCATGCGATTGTTCTGTTGGCGCGCGGCATCGATTTGCGCGCTTATGCCTGCGACGGTCGGGGCGTCGAACAGCAGGGTCAACGGCAGGTCCAGGGAAAACAGGTCGCGCAGTCTGGAGATGACACGGGTAGCCATCAATGAGTGGCCACCCAGGTCGAAAAAATTATTGTCTCTGCCAACCTGCTTTTTGTTAAGAAGGGTGCCCCAGACGGCGGCCACCAGCTCCTCGGTCGGTGACCGGGGTAATTCAAGGCTGGATTCCATGGCCGGATTTCCTTCGGCTGCCGAGGGGAGGGCACGGCGATCCACCTTGCCATTGGGTGAGCGGGGCAAGGCCCCCATGACCACGAAGGTGGCCGGTATCATGTAATCCGGCAATTTGCGCTTGAGGAAGGTGCGCAGCTCATCGGCCTTGGGTTGGGATTGTCGGGCCTCCACAAAGGCGATCAATTGTTTGTCGCCGGGTGTCTCTTCCCGTGTGGTGGCCGCCGCCTCATAAACATCGGGGTGCCGGGCCAATACCGCTTCTATTTCTCCAAGTTCAATGCGATAACCCCGCACCTTGACCTGAAAATCGGCACGCCCCAGAAAGGCAATGTTTCCATCCGGCAGAAAACGGGCCAGATCTCCGGTTTTTTGCATACGGCTGTCGGGATGGTTATCGAACGGGTCGGGAAGAAAAGTTTTCGCGGTCAATTCCGGTTGGTTTAAATATCCCCGTGCCAGGCCGCGTCCCCCGGCATACAGTTGACCAGGGACGCCGATGGGGACCGGCTGCAAATGGTCATCCAGGATGTACAATGGGTGCAATTCCGCCCTGGGAGGGCCAATCCTCAGATTGGTTTCCTCAAGATCGGCCCGTGTCAGGGGGTGATAGGTGGTGTGTACCGTAGTTTCGGTGACGCCGTAAAGATTGATGAGTTGGGGCGTTTGATCTCCGTGGCGATCAAACCAGGGACGCAGGTTTTGCAGCTTTAGCGGTTCGGCACCAAAAATGACCAGACGCAAGCTCAGTGGTTTGGCGTGGCCCGATTCTTCCAGGTTGGTCAATGCTTGAAAAACAGAAGGATTGTTGTTGAGAACCGTGATTTTCTCCGCGTGCAATAAATCATAGAAAGCTTCCGGGGAACGCGAGGTTGTCCGCGAGACGACTACCAAGCGTCCACCAAACAGGAGTGCCCCCCACATTTCCCAAACCGAAAAATCGAAGGAGAAGGCGTGAAACAGGGACCAGACATCCCGTGCGTCAAAGTTAAACCATTCGCGCGTTACCAGGAACATGCGGATCAGGCGTCCATGCAGCACGACAACTCCCTTGGGGCGTCCGGTGGAGCCGGACGTATAGATGACATAGGCGGGGTGTTGGGGGGTCACCTGGGTTTGGGGGTTGGTGGAAGGCTCTTTCCGGATGGTTTGAGCGTCCCGATCCAGCACAATCGACGGGAGACCGTGGTTGGGGAGGCGTTGCAACAACGGGGTCTGGGTGATCATCAAGGTGACCCCATCCAGCAACAGGAGCATCCGTTCCATGGGATGGTTGGGGTCCATGGGGACGTAGGCCCCTCCAGCCTTGAGGATGGCCAACAGACCCGTGACCGTATCCAATGAACGTTCCAGACAGATCCCGACGAGGGTTCCAGGTCGTACCCCGGCGCGGATCAGGTGGTGGGCCAGTTGATTGGACCGTTCATTCAATTGGCGATAACTCAACGTTTCCCCTTCAAAGGCCACCGCCGGGGCGTCCGGAGTTTTGGCCACCTGGGCTTCAACCAGGGTGTGGATGCAATCGACCTCGGGTTCTTTTTTATCGGTTTGGTTCCACACCTTGACTATTTGGTGGTATTCGGTCTGGTCAAGGAGCGGCAGTCTGGAGCAGGCCTGGTCGGGATTGCCGATGGCGGTTTCCAGTAACATTTTCAGATGGCCGATCATGCGGCGAACGGTGGCGGCATCAAACAGGTCGGTATTGAATTCAAATTCCCCCCGCAAACCGCCATTTCGTTCTTCCATGACCAAAAGGAGGTCGTACTTGGCCGGGATGTTCTCCTGGTCCAGTGCGGTAATTTTCAGATCAGGGAGTTCCAGGGTCGTTTCCGGGGTGTTTTGCAGGATGAACATCACCTGAAACAGGGGCGTATAGCTGCGGGTCCGCAGGGGTTTGAGACGTTCGACCAATTGTTCAAAAGGGACATCCTGGTGATCGTAGGCTTCCAGGGTGATCTGTCGTGTCCGGTCGAGCAGGGTGCGAAACGATGGATCGTCGCTGCAATCCATCCTCAAGACCAGAGTATTGACGAAAAAGCCGATCAACCCTTCCAATTCGCTGCGGTTGCGATTGGCTACCGGTGAGCCGATGATAATGTCTTTTTGGCCGCTGTAGCGGGAGAGCAGGATTGAAAACCCCGTCAAAAGGGTCATGAACAGGGTTGCGTTGGCTTGTCGGCTTGTCTGGTGCAGGCGTTGGGTGATACTGGCATCCAAAGCAAAGCGTTCCACACCGCCACGAAAAGATTGCACCGGTGGCCGTGGCCGGTCGGTGGGGAGTTCCAGGAGCGGGGGTGCCCCTGCCAGGCGTTTTTCCCAGTAGGCCAGTTGCCGGTCCAGTTCGCCGCCTCCCAGCCAGCTTTGTTGCCAAACGGCAAAATCGGCGTATTGAATACCGGGTTTGGGGAGGGTTCCAGAGCAATCCCTGGTGGTGGAGGTCAGTGTCGGATACAGGGTGGCTACTTCGTGGATCAATACCCCGATCGACCAGCCATCGGCGATGATATGGTGCAGCGTCAACAACAGAAGGTGGGATTCATCTTCCAGTCGCAACAGTTTAACCCACAATAACGGTCCCTGGGAAAGATTGAACACAAACGTTTCCCCCAGGGTGATCCATTGCTGCACCGCCACTTTTTTTGGTTCCGGGGGCAGGGTGCAGAGGTCAATAACCGGCAAATCCACGGGGGTGGGAGGATGGATGATCTGGACGGGTGTTTCTTGTTGCGGATCTTTCCCGAAGGTGGTACGCAACACCTCATGGCGTTGCACAATCGAGGTCAGGGTGGAAGCCAGAACGGTTGGATTCAGGGGGCCATGGATCTGGAAGGCCGCTGGAATGTTATAGGCGGCACCATGCTCCAGTTGGTCGAGGAACCAAAGCCGCTGTTGGGAAAAGGAAAGGGGTAGACCCTGGTCGGGATGACGGGGGGTTGGGGTGATGGTTTCCGCCCGTTTTCCGGAGGAAAGAACGGTAATATCCTCCGAGGATTCCATACGCTTGAGATGGTCCAAAATCTCCCCTTTGCGTTCGGCCATTTCCTGGCGCATGGCGGCGGTCAGGCTGTTTTTGGGGGCACTACAGCGCAGATTGTCGCCATCGGACCATAACTTGACGCCCGTTTGGCGCAGGTTGGACAAAAAAACCTCAATGGGGGAAACGATTTCGCGGCTCAAAATACAAACTCCTCTCGTTCCTGGTCCGGTTGGATACTGGAAAAAAAAATGGGGGAGACGATTTTGCGGCTCAAAATACAAACTCCTCTCGTTCCTGGTCCGGTTCACCCTCCGATGACGGTTTCAGAGCGGCATCGATGCGGTCAGCCAGTTGTGCGATGGTCGGATGCTGGAAAAAAAGACGCATTGGGATTTCCACTGTCAGTTGATCACGAACCTGGGATATGACCTGAATGGCCATCAGGGAGTGTCCCCCCAGGTCAAAAAAATTATGATGGATCCCTATGCTGGAAATGGCCAGAAGCTTGCCCCAGATTTCGGCCAGGACGTGCTCGGTTGCGGTCCTCGGGGCCATGGTTTCTCCCATGGCATCGCAAGCGAACGGATCGGGCGGCGGGAGGGCTTGCCGGTCGATCTTGCCACTGGCGTTCACGGGGAGGGCGTCTTGCTGGATAAAGTGGCTGGGAACCATGTATTCGGGAAGGCTTTCCCGCAAAAAGGCACGCAAAAGGTGGGTATCGGCCAAGGGTGGTTTCCTGGCAACGACATAGGCCACCAAAAGGGTATCCCCCGTGGGGGTGACATGCGGTTGTACCACCGCCTCGCGGATATTTTCGTGTCGCAGCAGGTTTTCCTCGATTTCTCCCAGTTCCACCCGAAAGCCGCGTACCTTAACCTGGGTATCGATGCGTCCCAAAAATTCGAGTTGTCCGTCTTCTCGATAACAGGCCCGATCACCGGTTTTGTACATTCTGGCACCGGGTTGTTTGCTGAACGGATCGGCAATAAACTTTTCCCGGGTCAACTCTGGACGATTCAGGTATCCCTGCGCCAGTTCGCTTCCGCCGATGTGGAGTTCACCTGGAATGCCAATGGGTTGGAGTTGACCCTTGGGGTCGAGGACGTAGACACTGCGTCTGCCCAATGGCCGACCTATGGGGACACGGTCGAGGACACTGAAATCTTGGTGGATGACGCAATAAGACAGAGAGGTGACGACCGCTTCCGTCGGTCCATATCCGTTCCATACCGTCACTTCACGCATGGGGGTTTGGAAATAAAGGTCTAGGGTGGCCCCCGAAAAGGCTTCTCCCCCTACCGAAATGGCACGAAAAGTTTCATGGGGTGCTTCGGACGGATTTTTGATCCATTCCTGCACCATTTGATGAAAATAGGCGGTTGTCAATCCTGCTAGGGTGATACTGTGTCGATGGACCTGGCGGTTGAATTCGGGGGGCGTCCAAACATCCGGGCCACGCAGAACCAGAGCGGCTCCGTGGAGCAGAGCGGTAAAAATATCTTCAACGGAAAAATCAAAGAACAGAGGGGTGAACTGCAACACCCGATCCTCCGGCGTGATCTGGAACAAAGTGCCGTAATCCAGGCAATGTTCATTGATGGCATGGTGTTGGACTATGACACCTTTGGGCCTGCCAGTGGATCCGGAGGTATAGATGATGTAGGCGGGATGATCTTTTCGGACCGCGATTTCGGGATTCCTGTCACTGTGCCGTTCGATTTCGGGCCAGTGGGTATCCAACAGCAATGTTTCAATGGTCGTGTCCGGCAGGTTCGGGACCAGGGATTGTTGCGTGATCAAAATTTCAATCTGGGCGTCTTCAAGCACAAAGGCAATCCGTTGCCCGGATGCTTTGGGATCCATGGGAACATAAGCTCCCCCAGCCTTCAAAATACTGAGAACTCCCACAATCATGGCGAAGGAACGCTCCACCAGGATTCCCACCAGTTTTCCCGGTCCGATCCCCAGACGGATCAGGTGATGGGCTAGGCGGTTGGCTTTTTGGTTCAATTCTCCATAGGTGAGCGATGTGCTGTCCAACAGAAGGGCGGTGGCGTGCGGTGCATCTTTTGCCCAGCGTTCAAAGCCATGGTGCAGACATTTCCAGACCCCATGATGGGGGGAAAGGGCAAAGGGTTGTTGCAACAGCAATGCCTGTTCCTGGGCCAGAGTCAAAATCGGCAACATGTTGACGGGGGTTTGGCTGTGATCGGCGGTTGAATCGGCAACGATGCCGGCCATCAACGTTTGAAAATGGCCGATCCATCGGTTCATCGTGGCGGTCTTGAACATTTCGGTGCTGTAATCGAACTCTACGACAAGTTCGCCGTGAATCTCGGTGACGTTGACGCTGAGGGCATTGTCCAAGGCATGAATGGGTTGCGGGAACCATTCCGCTTGCAGATCCGACTGTTGCAGTGGGTCGATGGGATGGTCCATGTTGAAGGTAGTGGCAACCAGGGGGAAATGCATCTTGTTTTTGCGGGCATTCAACCGGTTGATCAAATGGGCGAACGGATAGTTTTGGTGTTCCATGGCGGCCAGAAGAGATTGTTTGACACCATGCAAAAATTCGGAAAACGGCTTGTTGCCATCCATTTGGCTTAGGATGGGCACGATGTGGGAGCAATAACCGATCAGGGGGTCCTGGACCTCGGGGGGGCGTCCAAGAACCAGAATGCCCACGACCAGTTCGTTTTGCTGGGCAATACGGTGCAAAAACAATTGATAGGTTGCCAACAACACCATGAACAGGGTGCTGTTGTTGCGTTTGGCGACCTGTCGGATTCCCTGGTACAGGTCCGCTTTCAGCCGCAAAACCTCTCGTGCCGCCCGGAAAGTTTTAAGGGCGGAGGGGGGATGATCCCAGGGGAGTTCCAAAACCGGAATGCTGCCGGAAAACTTGGAAAGCCAGAAGGTTTCGTGGTTTTTCATCGCTTCGGAGCGATCATAGGCTTGCCGCCAGTCCAGGTAGGCTGTCCATGGCATGGGCTGTCCAAGGGAAACGTCGATGTCTCGGATCCGTGCGAAATAAATCGCGAACAATTCCCGCATCAGGATCACCAGGGACAGACCATCGATGAGTATATGGTGGGCGGCGATGACCAGGCGATGCAAATCGGGTTCCAGGCGAATGACCGTCAGACGGAACAACGGCGGGACAGATAATTCAATGGGGGTTGCCGCTTCATTCTGAAACCATTGGGCCAACGTTTCCTGGCGAGCGGTCGTTTCCATCGGGGAAAGGTCGATGAATTGCAGATCGAACTCGACCGAGGGGCGCACGGTTTGGTGTTCGCCGTCGGGATCGATGGCGGTACGCAGGGCCTCATGGCGCGCGATGACCTGGCGTGCCGCCTGTCGCAGGGGTTCAAGTTGAAGGGCACCTTTGAGTTGCAAATTGGAAAAACTCAAACTGGTCAGGGCGGCCCTTTGATGGATCTGGTCCATGGCCCAAAGTTGTTTTTGGGCGGCACTCAGGGGAAGTTTTTTTTCGACGGACGGGGAGGTTGCGGGGAAAAAACCGGCCTGGAGAAGTTCATCGATGGTGGTCTGGACCGCCTGGATGACGATGGCCATGTCAGCGTCGGTGTGGGCGGTGGAGATAAAACAGGTGCGCCCCTCCCAAAGGTAGACCCCTTTTTCAATCAACCCAAAGTGCAACAGGTCCATTTCCAGGGATTGAAAAGCGTAGCTGAAATTGCCGCTTTGAACAAAGCGAAAGAGAGAACCAAAGCGGGCGATCCGTACCGGGACGTTCCTGGCGGTGAAAAAGGCATGGAGACCTTCTTGCAGTTTGGCGGCACGTTGGTTCAACCTTTCGTAGAGGGGGGGGCCTTCCTGTTTTATGTGGGTGAGAACGGCCAGGGCGGCCGCCAGGGAGAGGGGGTGCCGCCGGAAAGTTCCTGCCCCCGCCAGGGTGGTTTCCATGATGGGGAAAGAGTTCGGGTCATCCAACTGCCATGAGCCGCCATCCACCAGATCGATAAACCTGGCTCTGCCGGCGACGATCCCCATGGGCAGGCCGCCACCCAGAATTTTGCCGTAAGTCACCAGATCGGCCTGGACGCCAAACCAGGCCTGTGCCCCTCCCGCCTCGATGCGAAAACCGGTGATCATTTCGTCAAAAATCAGGGGAATGTCCAGTTCCAGGGTCAGGGCACGCAACTGGTGCAAGAATTCCCTGGGTTGCAGGTTGGGTTGGCGACTGGGGACCGGTTCCACCAGGATTGCGGCCAACGTGGCTGCATGGGCACGAATCGTCTCCAGGGCGTCCGGTTTGTCGTAGTTGAGAACCAGAGTTTCGCTGACGGGGCCTGGGGGGACGCCGGGGACCATGGGCAGGGTACACGCCTCCCCATCCATCTGGCCCGCTGTGACCAGAACTCCATCGGAGTGACCATGGTATGATCCTGAAAACATGGCAATTTTTGACCGTCCCGTGACCGCGCGTGCCAGGCGGATGGCCGACATCACCGCTTCGGTGCCGGTACAGCAGAAGGCGACCCGTTCCACTCCGGTCAATTCACAAATCAGGCGGGCCACCTGGCTGCTCAAGCTGGACTGGGGGCCTAGATGAATCCCCTTTCCAATCTGGTTTTGCATGGCCTGGAGTAAAAATGGCGCACTCAAACCAAACAAATGGGCACCAAATCCACTGGCCAGATCGACGTAGGTGTTGCCATCCAAATCCACAAAACGGCTCCCCTGGGCCTGATCGGAAAGGATGGAATAGGTCAATCGTTTGGTTTCGGGACGCATCCCCATCAGGGAGCGGACATCGGCCCAAACCGGACGGTCCTGTTCTGCCCGTTGGCGCGAAGTCCGGGTGCGATGGAGATAGCGGGTGATGAAGGCCTCCAAATAGACCTGCTGCGTGTGGGTCAGGGGGCGGGCTTTCAGATCGTGAAAGGAGGCAAAATGGGATCCCTGCCCTGTGGGTACGGCGGTCTCTTTGGGTTTGCGTGTCTGGGAAAGCTGTCGTGCCAGGGGGCTGTCTTTTCTCAACAGTTCCAATTGTTGCGACATGATTTCCAACTGTCGCATCACCACCTGTTCGACGGGATCATTGCCCGTGTCCAAAGGTGCCTGTTCGGGTGTTGTTTTGGTTTTTGTCGGTGGAGGGGGTGTTTTTTGCTCAAGCCACCCTGGAGGCAACTGTTGGGCGATGTGCTCGACCATGGCGGCGGGGGTGGTTAAATCCTCAAAAATGCGGCGTATGGCGATGCGTACCCCGAACTGCCTGTCGATGTATTGGATGATTTCCATCAACATCAGGGAGTTGGCCCCCAATTCAAGAAATGGGGTATGGGAGCTGACCTCCTCCGGGCTGGCGCGCAACTGTTTGGCCATTTGCTGTTGCAACAGTTCCAGTATGTGTTTTTCCGGCGACGCAACCGGTTGCCCGGAGGATTCCGACGGGTCGGGTTGAACTGGAGAAAAAACCGTTTGGGGTGGATGGATTTCGGGGGTGGCGGGAGTGGTTCCTGTAGCAAACCAACAGTGTTGCCGTTGAAAAGGATAGGTGGGGAGAGATAGGCGTTTGCAGGGTATTTTTTGGTAATAACCGTTCCAGTCCACCGTCGCCCCGTGGACATAAAGGGTTCCAAGGGTTCTGAGCAGCATGGCCCCGTCGGTCTGGCCTTCCTTGAGGCTGGCAAGCCAAAGGAGAGCGGGGTCGGTGTTGGCCATCATTCCCAACCCGGTCAACACCGGTTGGGCACCCATTTCCACGAAAGCGGTGCAACCGAGCTTGATGGCCGTTTCCAGGCCATCGGCAAAACGGACGGGCTGGCGCATTTGTCGGCACCAATATTCGGGGCTTCGCATCGCCGCCGTTCCCAATTGACCTGTCAGGTTGGAAATCAGGTTGAGACGGGGAGCGGCCAGGGGAATGGCGGCCATGATCTCCGCCAGGGCGGGAAGCATCGGGTCCACCAGGGGGGAATGCACCGCATTGTCGCTTTTGACGGGTTGGCTGGGGATTCCCTCTTGGGTGAATGTGTCGCACAAGGCTTGTACTGTCGGTCCATCGCCGGACAATGTGCAATAGGCCGGTCCGTTGACGGCGGCCAAAGCGACGACATCCCTGTAGGGTTGGATCGCCTTTTGGAGTTGATCCTCGCCTGTTGCCACCAGGGCCATGCGACCGCCTGTCGGCAGGGCCTGGATCAACCGGCTGCGTTCGACGATGATTTTCAGGCCATCTTCCAGGGTGAACATTCCTGCCGCCCAGGCCGCTGCATATTCTCCCACGCTGTGTCCCAAAAGGGCGGTGGGTTCGATGCCCCAGGAACGCCAAAGGGTGAACAATGCGCATTCCAGAGAAAAAATGGCCAAATGGGCGCAGGTGGGTTGATTCAACAGGGCGGTTTCTTCTGCCGTGCCGTACATGATCGACAGCAAAGGTCGTTCAAGGAATGGACGTACCATCTGGTCACAGCGGTCCATGATTTCCCGGAAGGCCGGTTGGGTTTGGTAGAGTTGCCGTCCCATGCCGGGGTATTGAGATCCCATGCCGGAAAACAAGAAGGCCACCTTGGGAGGCATCCCCAGGGGTTCGTCCACCCCCGGGAGGATGCCGGCGTCGGCACGCCCACGTAAAAATTTTTTATCGAAACGACCTTCGGCAAATGCGGCCAATTCTGTTTGCGGCTGACGGGATGAATCGGGTACGGGAAATATTAAAACCATTCGATGCCGGAAGGTGGTGCGGCAGGTGGCTGCGGTATGGCACACATCGGGCCAGTCCAGGTTGGGGTGGTCGGCGAGAAGGGTGGCATAGCGGCTGGCCATGGCCTGAAGTGCCGCTTTGCTTTTGGCCGACAAGGGGAGGAGCCACAAGGGGGGGCGATCATGGAGGAGAGTGGTTTCCCGTGCATGGTTGGAAGTGGGGATGGCCTCTGCCGGGGATTCTTCAAGGATGGTGTGAACGTTGGTACCACCAAAGGCGAAAGAACTCAGACCTGCGCGTCGTGGTTGGGTGGTTTTCGGCCAGGCGGTGAGACGGGCTGGGACGACAATAGGGGCCTGATGCCAGTCGATGTGGGGCGACGGGGTTTGAAAATGCAGGTGCGGTGGAATTTCCTGGTGTTGCAGGGCAAGGACTGTCTTTTGGATGCTGGCCATCCCTGCGGCCGATTCCAAATGGCCAAAGTTGGTCTTGACCGAACCGAGCATCAGGGGGCGACCGGCGGTTCGGTCATGCTTGAACACGTTGATCAAGGCACCCACCTCGATGGGATCTCCCAGTGGGGTGCCGGTGCCATGGGTTTCGACATAATCGATTTGCCCTGGTTTAAGATTGCTTGCGGCGAGGGCCTGGCGGATTACCCGTTCCTGGGCCAAACCGTTGGGCATGGTCAGGCCACCGCTGGCACCGTCCTGGTTGATGGCCGAACCGCGAATGATGGCCAAAATGGTGTCACCGTCCGCCGTTGCATCGGACAATCGTTTGAGTACCAGGGCACCACAGCCTTCGCCACGGGCATAGCCATCGGCCCTGGCATCGAAGGTTTTGCAGCGTCCATCGGGGGCCAACATGTGTCCTTTGGAAAAATTGACGCTGATTTCCGGTATCAATATATGATTGACCCCGGCTACCAGACTGATATGACACTCTTTTTGGCGCAAACTTTGGCAGGCCAGATGGGTGGCCAGGAGCGAGGAGGAGCAGGCGGTATCCACCGACAGGCAGGGGCCGGTGACCCCGAGAAAAAACGACAGGCGTCCGGCGGCCACACTGGAGGTGTTGCCGGTGACAAAATAGGGGTCGATGGCACTGGAATCGCGGGTTTTGTGCATAAGCAGAGCATAGTCCACGTTGCTGCTGGCAACGAAAACCCCTGCCGGTTGACCTCGCAAGGCTTCAAGGGGAATGTTGGCCCGTTCCATGGCTTCCCAGGTTAGCTCCAGAAGGAGCCGTTGTTGGGGATCCATACTTTCCGCTTCGCGTCGGGAAATCTCGAAGAAAGAATGGTCGAACTCCCTCATCCCTTCGATGAACCCGCCCCAACGGGTATTGATCTTGCCGGGGGCATCGGGATCGGGGTCGTACCATGCCTGGGCATCCCAGCGGTCCGGGGGGACTTCGGAGATGGCATCGGTCCCCTTGCGCAACAAATCCCAGAAAAGTTCGGGGCTGTCGGCCTGGCCGGGAAAACGGCAACTCATGCCGATGATGGCAATGGGTTCGGTACGGGCATCCTCCAGAACCTTCAATTTGGTACGCAACTCCCGCATGGCCAGGAGGGCCTGCTTGACGGGAGAAAGCGCGCCAGGAGTCAAATCGGGTGCTTCTTCGGAGGATGAGGACATGATGGGATCCTGTAATGCTTTGCTATGGAAAAATCACTATTGAAAATATTTCAGGAAGGACGTGAACGAGCCTTGGCACTCTGCAATTGCGGAGTTGATTTCCTGAAGAGGGACTGCAAGCCTGAACCGACGTTGTGCGCCTCCACCAGTATTGGCAATTTCCTCAAAGAGTCTTTTTTCTAATAGGAGTGGCAATGAATGACCAATAAAAATTTTTTCACGACCAGTTCCAAGTTTTATGGATATAACACTTTCGCTAATATGAGTGCTTCGCATGAAATATCGAGCTATTTTCTCTATATCCCGAACATCATCGTCCACAGTCACATCATCGTCTAATTTCTCGTCTAATTCTTCTGATATCGAAGCTATATATAGCACACCCTTCTGCTGGAGATGTTTTTGAATTTGGCCAGGATCCCAGATCTCACGTCCATTATCAACAAGCGAAAGTGAATCTACAGTGCATTTTTCAAATGAGATAGAGTCGATCTTGGACGAGTTGAAAACACGCAGTTGAGTAAACCTGCAATTTTCAAAAATGCAATGATCAAGTTCTGCCAACTCCAAGCTTGTTGCAGAAAAATAACAGTCTTTGAAAATAAGGTTATGCAACTTCTTATCTCGGAGCGCGTCTACGCCAAAAGCCAAGTTTACAATCTCCATATTTTTACAATCAATCGTGCTAAGAAGCTGAAGGATAATGTTGCTACAATTCTCATGCGTATAAGATGCCTGAGAATCCATCCGGCAAACATCCAATAGAAATTTTGCAACATCCATGAGGAAAATCTTTGGGTTCCGCACCAACGCTAGAATGAATGCCTGTTGGGCTTGTTTAGGTAGATTACCACGCCTCAGGGAACCCAGAACATGGGTCTTGGCTCTGTCATTCAATGGTAGGATCTGATGCGCAATGCCCTCTCCGAGGAAAAACAAACGAAATTCGTCGTGGTCAAATTCAATAGCATGCGTTGCATTGATCGATGGAACCAACAATGCATGTCCACGTATACGTTCTCGTATCTGTTGAACAATGTATACACTCTTTTTAGTTACCTCGCCAAAATAGTCTGAAACGAATTCCAGATTTTCGCGTTTGATATAGTCAATACGCGATTCCCACATAGACAAAGCGATTTGAGAAAGTAACTCGCAATGCTCATTAACAGTGAGAAGCGGGGTACCAATTTGTTGTTCACCTGACCTGTCAATCCATTTCTCATTTGCCTCACGTTCGATAATATTGCGAACGAAAACAGAAAAAAAGTCTGTTCCTGATTGTTCCAATTGTTTAAGGAGATCATCTAGGGAGTGACTGAGTGCAACATCCAATAACCTCTTGACGAGTACTGCTCGTGTCAGCAAGGGATGCTCAGATGAAAGCCTTTCGCTCACCCGTTTATAAAAACCATTAATATCCTGGACGCCACGCTTCTTACCATATTCAATGAACTGTCGTTCTTTCCACCTTAACAATTCCATCTTCCCAAATCCTACTAAGTGGGTTCTGACGGTATCAGAAAGCTTTGCTTGTATTCCAAGATTTTCAAATTCAAAATATGCCTTTCGTGCTGCGACAATAATTGTACCACATGAATCAAGAGATCCAACCAAGATTCCCATTGCAGATAGTGCTTCACCCGAACTACTCTCAACAAACATTTCTTCAAAGCCATCAAATGCAGGAACAATGACTCCCATTTTTACCAAGGCCAAGAACGAGTTATAATAGAGATAAGGAAAACGGTAACGGTTCTGCAAGGCTCCAACTGTAATATCGTCAAACCGCAGGAAGTGTCTCCCACCCAAAGGAATTGGAACAAGAAGCCAGTCAGAGGTGTTTTGCTTGAAATCCTTAGCTTGCTTTCTTGCCAACTCATTGATTAAAGATGTCTTTCCTTCGCCAGCATCGCTCGTAATGTAAAGAGCCATTGTTTCGAGTGGGCTACGCTCCCGGATAGCTTTCTGCATTAAAGCTAGAGCGTCATCTGTCGAAGCGGGCACTCCTTGAGGACCATTTTCAAGCGTTGACAAAAAGGCACCTGATGGAGACATAAAATGATTTGTAGATGGAACACTTTCTAAAAGCCTTGAAGCGAGAAGGGGAAGCCGTGCCAATCGGGTCAAAATCCATTTGCTTGCAGGTTCTTCACCGCTCCCTTCATCAACATAGACATCACCGGATCGAGTCGAAATTCCTGCATCGATCGCGTCGCCGTTAACCGAAACCATAAATCGCGTACTGTCGATAAGTATTTCCGAGCCTGGATCAGCGAACGTCATCAGTGTTGTTTTGAACTCTCTTGTTTGCATGGTTATAGGTCCATTTCAAGTAACTCAGCTCCTTTTATGGAGCAAGAGGCGCGCTGACTGTTAGGTTGTGTATGAAAGCGAACGACCTTGATCCCTTGAAGAGTTATTGTTCGGAGCGGCGGCAAAAAATCATCATCGCTACTTACTAAGGCAATAACGCCCATTTTATTTGCGGCATAGATCATATCGCATGCCAGCATGGTATCGACAATCTTTTGCTCATGTCTGTAAATCAGGTTGACTTGACCGACCGTACACCCCGTCTTTGGACATCGTCCCTTTTTTAACATCTTCTTCATCAAAGGGAGGAGGCATTCCTCATCATTGCAACCGACATCTTCCGGCTTCTCGATTCGAATGTTTGCTGGTTTTCCTTTTCGACGGTATGTGTTAAACATAAAGTGGTCGGGTTCCTGTATCAGTGCGACGGCCAATTCAGCATAAACTGACAGGGCGACCTGCATCTCGTTCCGCATTGGAAGGCGAATAATGGCTGGAAAATCTCGCTGAAGCTCTACTGTGACATTCTGTGCCAACTGCGTGAGGGTTTCCCCTTCATACCATCCCCCATATACACGGACATCACATTTTGCACGGGTCACATTCACCCAGAATGGCATCTGGACCAGTGCCTGAGTGATAATGTCAAGAAGTCCCTTCGTCTTCTGCTGAGGCAGTAGATTGTCATAATCAACAAATATTATACATGACGCATCGAAATAAGGCATGATTAGAATACCTGATAATATAAAATAACTGACAGCATTAACCAATTAACTTGAACGCGAATGACGATGTAATCAACTGGAGTAGTGGGAACTCGTTATTCCCGCGCAAGCGGGAATCCAGTCTGGGCTACCGTACTTACGCAGCCAATGGCCGAGACGATGATCGTGGCCCAATTTTCGAATGCGATTGCTCTGCTATCCCGGTATTTAAAAGGTAGTCATCATCGATATGGTATAGGTTCCCAGCCCCCAGCCAAATTTTTCAAGCAGCATACCAATATCGCCCATTTTTAATACCATGGCAATGGCTTGCAGGCGAACACGGGGTTTTGTCTCCTCGGCAGTAATCAACTTTTCAAGTTCGTAACCGTTCACCCCCCCCCTTTTTTGATAAACGTCATCCCCGCGAAAGCGGGGATCCAGGGAGGCCCCGCAAATCCTGGATTCCCGCTTTCGCGGGAATGACGGGGTCTGAACGGTTACGCCGCTGGCCATCATCCAATCTCACTTCTACGCCAAAAACGAACCGGATGGGCAGTGCGGCGATCCGGTATCCAGGAGGAAAGCGGACACCACTGGCAAGGCCCAAACTGCGATTGCAATATTCACGAAATATGCGTATGATAAGTGCGCATTGACTCTATTCCTTACAATCTGGAGCGCATCGCCATGGAACCGCCCCTGTTCGATCCCGCCGCCCCGAAGCGTCCCGTCAACGTGCGCATCAACAGCGATTTGGCGATCCAGGCCAAGGCACTGAAGATCAATATCTCCCGGGAGCTGGAAAGGCATCTCGCCGAGGTGATCGCCGAACGCCGGCGCAAGAGATGGAAAGAGGAGAACCAGCCCGCCATGGTCGCCTATAACCGGCGCATCGAAAGGGATGGCCTGTTCAGCGATGACGAGCGGTTGTTCTGATGGCCCAGTTCGACCTCTACGAATACCGCCGGTCCGGCAGCCGGGCGGCTTTTCTGGTGGATGTGCAGAGTGACCTGCTGGACACACTTAACACCCGTGTGGTCATTCCGCTCTATCCGGTTACCCAGGACACCTTTCTGGTTCGGACCCTCAACCCGACCGTGGAACTGGCCGGCGGGACATTTTTCCTTTCCTCTGCGGAAATGGCCGCCATCCGCGTTTCCGAATTGAAACAGCTGGCGGGGTCACTGCACGCCATGCGCAACGAGGTCATCGCCGCCGTGGATCTGCTCTTCACCGGGATTTGACCGAAGACAGGCTGGGAACTCCTACCCCCAACAACTGCGTCAATCCTCGTATATGGTCCGCCCCGAGCCGCAAGGAAGAATTTTCGTCAGCTCGAAAAAAGAGAGCCTTGCATGTGTCGTAAACAATGTAATTTTCTCTCTGAAATGGGCGTCATATCTTGTCCGAGAAATCTCGGTGATTTTTAACTCTACCAGAACTTGGTCCGCTTCAAGATCTTGCAGCCCATCGGCCAAACGCAAACGTTGCTCTTGCGTCCAACCTCTCTCACCAATTTCCTTTCGCTGAATCAAGATGAGATCCGCTACGGGTGGGGCAGGAACAACGGGAACTTCCATGCGCACCTCAATGCCGACAGGCTCCAGCAATACTTTCAGCGTTTCGCCGACCAAGCGGTGCCAACATGTTTTTCCGTCTTTTTCCAAGTTGATTGCTTTCCGTATCTCAACACGCCTTAGGGGTTTTGATTCATTTCGTCCAACAATTCTTTCAAGAGTAACGCTTCGGCGTCCTCCTCCGAAAGTTGCTCCACCTTGGGGTCTGTCGTTTGGACGGCTGCCTGGTTGTGGGTATCTTTCTGTGGACCATCGGAAAAAAGGGTTTCGTCCAGAAAACCGGCCAGGGCATCGATGGTCGGATAGTTGAACACGATGGATGTCCCCAGGGAGACCCCTATTGTTGCCTCCAGGTTGTTTTTCAGTTCAACGGCGGTCAGGGAATCGATGCCCAGATCGAACAAGGGCACATGCGGCAGTATCCGGTCTATGTTGGGGATGCGCAATATCTTTGCAACAAGGGTACGGATGTGGTCCACCAAGGCATTTCGTCGCAGGGTGGGGGAATTTTCCCGCAGTTGTTGTACCAGTGCCGGGGTTTTGTTGCGACCGGACTCGCTGGTGTCGGCGGTGACCAACGGACTGTAACGGGGAATGCGTGTCACCAGGGGGTTGGTTTGGGCAAAAGCTTCCCAATCCATGTGGATAACCCCCAGTTGCGGCTGATTCCAGCGTAAAACGCGGGCAAGGGCGGACATGGCGCGGGCCATGCTGATGCTGTGAATCCCCCCACGTTGCAGCCGCAATTCCACCTCTTTGTCGCGGGCGGCCATCCCCGTTTCCCCAAGAGCACCCCAGTTGATGCTGGTGGCGGGTAACCCTTCGGCCTTGCGGGCATGGGCCAGGGCATCCAGAAAGGCGTTGGCGGCGACATAATTCCCCTGACCACCGTTGCCGATCAGCGAAGAAACCGAAGAGAATAAAACAAAAAAATCCAACGGTAAATGTTTGGAAGCCAGGTGAAGATTCCAGGCACCCAAAGCCTTGGGTCCCATGACACGAATCATCCGTTCCCGGTTGAGATCCATGATCAGGCCATCGTCCAACACGGCGGCTCCATGGACGATACCACGCAGGGGGGGCATGGTTTGATCGATGTCATCGATCAGCCGGGTGACCTCGGAAGGGTCGGTCACATCCACTGCGGCGGCCATGACGCGAATCCCATTGGATTCCAGGGTGGCGACCGCCTGTCTGGCCAGAGCGGAATCAGCCCCTCTGCGGCCAATGAGGACCATCTGACGGACTCCCTGTCGGCCCATCCAGTGGGCCAGCTCCAGGCCAAAACTGCCAAAACCCCCGGTAATCAGGTAGGTGCCATCGGCGCGGAACAACGGCTGGGTATCGTGTTGCGGGAGAATGATCATGGGACCTGTCCCCCGCATATCCAGTACCGCCTTGCCCAAATGATGATCCTGGACATGCTTGAAGGCTTCCGCCACCCGGTCTGCCGGAAACACATGCGTGTGCACCGGCTTGAAGGCTCCTTCGTGGAACTGCTCGGCAATGTCTTCCAGCAGGGATGGCATGATCGACCGACACCGGACCAAGTGGTCCAGGTCCACCGACATGAAGCTGATGTTTCGATCCATGCTGGCCAGGGTCCAGGATTCATCCCTGTAGGTATCGTTTTCGCCAATTTCGATAAAGCGGCCAAAGGGGGCCAGGGCGGTGACACTTTTGCGACCGGATTCCCCGCCAACGGTACTGAAAATAACGTCCACCCCCCGATCTTCGGTGGCCTCCATGATCTGTTCGATGCAGGTCGGAAACCGGGAATCGTAAACGTGGCGAACCCCCAGGGAACGCAAAAAATTGCGTTTTTCGGGAGTATCCGCAGTGACGAACAGTTCCGCCCCCCGCCATTGGGCGATCTGAACGGCGGCTAGGCCAATGGCGCAATGGGCGGTGTGAATCAACACCTTTTCACCCGTTCCCAGGGCGGCGCGGTGTAGAGAAAAATGGGCGGTGAGGAAGGCGATCAGAATGCCGCCGCTTTCGGCGTCGCCGATCCGTTGGGGTCTTGGCATGGTCCAGATGGCGTTCAGGGGCAGGGTGACGTGGGAACGCAATCCCCCCGGCACAATGGCCAATACCGTTTCTCCCCTGGCGGGAGTGTTGATCCCCGGACCGGTTCGCGTCACCACCCCGGAGATTTCCATGCCGATTTCATCACCAAAAAAGGTTTTTTCCGGCGTCGGTTCGGGATCCCGATGAATCACCCGCATAAGATCCTTGATGCTGACACCCGCCGCATGGACCTCGATTTCCAATTCTCCCGGTCCGGGGGGACGCCGGGCGTACCCCCGCAGGCAAAGGGAATCGATGTCCCCAGGCCTGCCCAGCTCCACCACAAAGGGGGGACGCTGGGTGGTATCCAACGGGTGGCTTCCCGATTTTTGCGTCAGGGCATCGCAACGATCCCGAACCAGACGGCTCACCAGACGCTGACCGCTACGCCAAGCCACTTCGGTTTCGGGACCGTCGGCCAATACTTCCCGGACCAGGGGAGCCAGGGACAGGGTGGCATCGTCGGGATCCAGATCCAGCAGGGTGCAACGCAGGTCGGAATGTTCGTTGACCGCCACGCGGGCCAGTCCAACAATCGGGGAAAGGGCCAGAGAGGGAACCTTTTCATTTTCCAGGACCGGCTGGGCACCGCGCGTCACCAAAAAAAGACGCGGGGTTTTCCGGGTTTGCACAGGCTGCTTTTCCCCTGTTTTGACTATGGCCTGGATCAATCCCAGGGCATCGACGAGCGGGTTGATGCCGACCGGATCGTCGGCGACCCCTTCGGTAGCCAATCCCCACAGGCAAACCAGGCTGCGGCAGCGACCAACCTGCGTCAAAAGGCGTTCCAGGTCGGACAGATCGTGCCCCTTGATCCAAAAGCGGTCTTCCCCCTCCTGGCGAAATGCGTGCCCTGAGTTTACATGGACAATCCGTCCTCCTTTTTCGTCGGCCCATGGCTGGGCCAGCATCGTTTCCGAGGTTTCCTTGTCGAGGAGCACAACGACGGGATCTTCAGTCGATGGCAGCGGCTGTTGCAGCTCCGGCAAGCCCTGTTTCTCCCAACCGGGACGGTAAAGCCAGCGATCCAGGGCGGCGGTGGCTTCCTCTTCAAACTGGCCGGTCGGCATGGCTTTGCAGTGCAGCTTTTCAATGGCCGCATAAACCCGGCCATTATCGTCGCAGAGGGTAAGATCACATTCGATAAACTTGGAATTGAATTCGGTAACCTGGATGTATCCCCAGAAGGGCGAGGTCGGCGTGGCGTAGAAACACAGGCTCTGGATACGGATCGGCAGATAAAGCCCCTCATCTCCCTTCATGACCATCATCAGGGCGTGGAAACAGGCATCCAGAAGGGTTGGATGTAGGCAACATGCCGCTTCGGCGTCTGTCCACGGCGAATGGGCGGCCACCCGGATCAACAGGGCATTTTCTCCCTGCCAAAGTTGTTGTATCCCCCGGAACCAGGGGCCATAGTGCAATCCCATGGCATCCAACCTAGCGTACACCTTTGCGGCGTCAACCGACTCGGTGCAATGACGTTGTACGACCGCCAGATCCAATGCCGGGGTTTCACCAGGGGGGGCAACGGCGAACGATCCGGAGGCGTGCAAGGTCCAATAGGGGTTGGCTGCGTCGGGTCGGCTGCCGTGGATGGTAAAGACCTCCTTTTTGGGGTCATGGGCCATGTGTAGCAGCGTGTCTCCATGGGTCCCCAGCACCAACGCTTGGTGAAAGCGAATCTTTTCCAAAAGGCAGGATTCGTTTTTGCTGATGGCCCGATGCATGGCCAAGCCAATTTCCACATAGCCGGCCCCGGGGAAAACCACCGATTGATCGACCCGATGATCGTTGAGATAGGGAAGAAGTTCGGTATTGAGCGCACTTTCCCAGGAAAAATGGGGGGTGTTGCGGCGTTGACCCAGGAGCATGTGGTCAATGATATATTTTCGATCCTCCTGGGAAGCGTCACTTTCCGACCAGTACGGGTTGCGCTGCCACGGATAGGCCGGAAGCTGAACATGGCGTTCCATGTTGTCCGGATAAAGTTTTTCCCAATTCACCGGATAGCCGATGGTATAGAGTTTACCCAGCATTTCTAATAAGTTGGACCGTTCCGGTTTGTCGCGGTGCAGGGCGTGCAATGTTTCCCCGGATTGATTCCGATGGCGCAAACATTCCTGGATGGATGTGGCCAGGACCGGATGGGGTCCGATCTCGATGAACAGGCCGTAGCCATCCTGGATGAGCTGGTCCATCGTCGCCGAAAAAAGTACCGGTTCACGAAGGTTGGCAACCCAGTATTTGGCATCCATGTCGGTCCCACGGATTTCTTTGGCCGTTACCGTGGAATAAAGCGGTGTGGTTGAAATTCGAGGTTGAAGGTGCAACAGGGAATCGTACAATTCCGGTTTGAGCGGATCCATGGCGGGGCTGTGGAAAGGGATATCGACGCGCAGGAAACGGTTGAATTTTCCCTGTTCCTTGAGTTTTTCGGCGATGGTGGCCAAAACGGTGGCATCTCCCGCCAGATTGGTCGAAACCGGGCTGTTGATGGCGGCAATGGCCACCTTGTCACGACAGTCGGCGAGCATTTTTTCGCATTCTTCCGGGACGAGTCCCACCGAAAGCATGCGACCGGTTCCAACCGCTCTCTGTTGCAGTCGGCTGCGGTGATAACTGACCTGGATGGCATCCTCCAAACTCAGAATACCGGAAAGATAGGAGGCCGAAACCTCTCCCAGGCTGTGACCGACGATGGCCGCCGGGACCAAACCCCACGAGCGCAACAAGGCGGCCAATCCCACCTGCAACACAAAATTTCCGGGCTGGGCAAACTGGGTTTGGGTGATACGCGAATCGGCCTCACTGCGCAGCATTTCTTCGATGATCGACCAGCCCGCCAGTTTTTTGAACAGGGCATCGCATTCCTCGGCAACCTGGCGAAACAAAGGCTCTTCCTTGAGCAAAGTTTGCCCCATTCCCCACCATTGCGGCCCATTGCCGGTCATGACAAACACGGGGCGACTGGCTTGTTCCGCAGTCAGGGTGGATTTGGGGGGTGATATGGCACCCGGTGCGGTCACTTCGCGCAACTGGTCCGCCAACGCCTGGGTGGAGTTGGCCACAAAGGCCATGCGATGATCAAGGTGGGTCCTCCTGACACCAGCGGCACGGCACAGATGGGGTAAAGCGGGGGCGTCGGGGGCACTCACGAGTGTCAGCCAACGCCCGGCCAAGGCGGACAAACCCGCCTGGCAACGGCCTGACAGGGGAAGCAACCAGTCGCGTCCATCGGTGGGGAGAGGGTCGGGTTCCCGGGAGGGGAAGGCCTCCGACAGAACAACGTGAGCGTTGGTGCCGCCATACCCGAAGGAGTTGATCCCGGCGAAGGCCGGTCCATCTCCCGGAGGGAGAGACTCCAGTTTGCGCGGCACATGCAGATTCAACCGGTCAAAAGGGATATTGGGATTCAGTTTTTCCAGATTGGCCTGGGGGGGAATTTGTTTATGATGCAGACACAACGCCGCCTTGATCAATCCTGCCACTCCGGCCGCTGCCTCCAGATGGCCGATATTGGCTTTGACCGAACCGACGATACACGGCTCACCCGGCGGGCGTTTGGCACCATAGACGGCCCCCAATGCTTTGCACTCGGTGGGATCCCCCAAGGCCGTTCCCGTCCCATGCGCCTCGACGTAGCGAATTCGATGCCGGGCTACTTTGGCCTCGGAGCAGACCTTGTCGATCAAGGCTTGTTGGGCTTTGGCGTTGGGTACGGTGATGCCGTTGGTGTGGCCATCCTGGTTGACGCCGGTACCGTGAACCAGGGCATAAATCCGGTCGTTGTCCCTGAGGGCTGCCGCCAGGGGTTTGACGATGACGATACCGCCACCCTCGCCGCGACCATAGCCATCGCCACGGGAATCGAAACTTTTACTGCGACCGTCGTGGGCTAAAAATTGACCTTTGTTCAGGGCGATGTTGTATTCCGGGCGGATCATAAGATTGATGCCGCCGGTTACCACCAGGGAACATTCGCCGTGCCAAAGGGCCTGGCAAGCCTGGTGGAAACTGACCAGGGAGGAGGAGCAGGCCGTATCCATGGCGATGCTCGGCCCTGTAAAATTAAAGGCGTGGGAAATGCGGTTGGCCAACATGGCCAGATTGACACCAATGGCGGAACTGGCGTTGAGGGCGGAACGGTTGAGGGGATTTAAAACAATGGCGGTGAAGTCCTGCATGAACCCACCGATGTAGACCCCCGTGTCGGATCCGTTCAGCTGTTCCATGTCCTGGCCTGCGTCTTCCATCGCCTCCCAGACCAGTTCGAGCAGAATGCGCTGTTGTGGGTCCATGGCCTCGGCATCCCTGGGGGATATCCCAAAAAACAGGGGATCGAAACCGTCGATGGGTTCCCGTAAAAACCCCCCCTTGCGGATCGCCATCTTGCCGGGCAAAGCCGGATCCTTGGAATAAAAACGTCCCAGATTCCATCGCTCTGGTGGCGTATCGATCACACCATCCAGACCATGGATCAACATTTCCCAATACGCTTGTGGGCTGTTGGCTCCACCTGGAAAACGGCATCCCAAACCGACAATGGCCAGCGGTTCCCGTTGGGGGCGATGAACGTGAAGTTCATCGTTGACGGAAGAACCAACAGCCGATTTCAAAGTGTGATCTGTTTCTTGGGTCATTGCTTGTCATCGCTTTTTGGGCGAAGTCCTTGATCATCGCTCTGGGTGGGCATGGAATTGTTTTGTTTGATATGGACAGAAAAAGGCAATTTCTCAACAAGTCACGGCAACCATGATGGCATTATGGTTATTTGTCTGTTCCAACCCTGCAATTGAATTTCTACGTTTATTGTCATAACGCAATGAATTTTAACAAATTTATCACAATATCGCATGCATTCATCACCCATGGGATTATGCGCGAAATGCCATGACTCACAGCGATCTGCCGTGACTTATTGAGAAGTTACACTTAAGCTTAAAAATCCTTCTATAGATATTTTAGATTGATTCATATTTTTTTTGATCTCTAAGTTTATTTTTCCAACACATAAACATATCTTTTTGGAGGATATAATTGCAAATAAACAATATTTTCTCGTTCTGAAAACGCCAGGAAAGATAAGTTTCGTTTTGGGTATCGGATGGGTACCGGATGATTTTGGAAACTTTTCTCGGAAAACGGTGTCACACCTTGTCCGAGAAAACATCATCCAGGGACTGGGCATCCAACACCCGAAGACTCCACTCCTCCAGGGAAGGAGGCTCGGCCTTGGCTATTTTTTCATTAGCCCAATCAGGCACTGTACCAAAACGGCACTTTAACTGGCGAGT
>JACSDG010000163.1 GCA_015660855.1 Magnetococcales bacterium | reverse complement strand
ACCTTGTGGGCTGCTGCCTCCAAACCTCCGCCGGGGGGAGAACCTCCCCCCGGACCCCCGCAATAATTTTTGCCAATAACAACGTTAGCGCATATGGGGTGAAGCCCCCAAGGTTTTGGTTTTTGCCCGCAGGGCATGATGTTCCGATAAAAAAACCCCGGCACTTGGCCGGGGTTTTTAGAGTCCAGATCAAACAAGCATCAACACAAATCAGCCGTGTGCCTTGATCCAGGTGGCAATGGCCGGAGGAACTTCCTGCATGGAGCGGCCTGAGGTAAAAATCCCAATGTGGCCACCCTTGAAAGGAAATTCAGAGTAATCCTTGCTGGCACTGTATTTCCCCAAAGCCTGAGACGCAGGGGGAGGCACCAGATGATCCTTGGTGGCAAAAACATTGAAGATCGGCATGGTAATGTTCTTCATGTCCACCCGTTTGCCGCCAATACGGACCTCACCCTTGATCAACTTGTTGTCCTGGAAGAAATCCTTGACAAACTGGCGGAAGGTTTCGCCCGGTTGATCGGGAGAATCAAAAATCCATTTCTCCATCCGCAAAAAGTTCATCATCTCCGTCGGTTTTTCCAACACCGGGATCATGTCCAAATATTTCTGACCCGTAAGCCGGAAAGGACTCATGGAAAGAAAGGTGAAGTTCAACAGATCCCCGGAAACATTGCCCACGGTGTCCACAATGAGATCCACATCCAAATCCTTGCCCCAGGAGCCAAGGACATTCTTGCCACCATGAAAGTCCACCGGAGTAACAACCGTCACCAGATTTTTGACCTTCTCAGGGTAAAGCGAGGTGAAACAAATGCTGAACGTCCCACCCTGACAAATGCCAAGAATGTTGATCTTCGGCAGGTCATAACGGGCGCAGATAAAATCGACACACCGACGAATGTACCCGTTGATGTGATCATCCAGCTCCTGATAGCGATCCGAGGCGTCAGGATAACCCCAGTCAATGATGTAAACGTCCAAACCCTGGTCCAATAACCCACGAATCAACGACCGGTCTTCCTGCATGTCCGCAACATAGGGCCGGTTGACCAAGGCGTAAATGACCAATACCGGAATACCATGGGGCTTCTCTACCCGAGGGGTGTAGTGATACAGAACAACCTTGTCTTCCTCGTAAGCAGGCTCCTTGGCACTGATTCCCTCGCTGATGGGGCCTAACTCGCTCAAGGTTTTCATGCCAGCAGCCAACTGCTTGTAATATTGATTCATTTCCTTGGCTGCTGCTTCGGGTTTAATGTCGAACGGAAACATGGATTAGGCTCCTTTTTTCTCGGTTTCGTCCTTGGTTGCGTTGGCCTTTTTGCGCCCCATCTTCTTCTCGCTGACCGGGACCGCGCCAAGAGTCTTTTCTACGTGTATCTGTAACGCTTCAAGGTCAATGCGCAGATTCTCCGCATCCAAACTGGCCATGGTCTCCTGCAACCGTTTCAACTCACCACTGCCACCACCGCCGCTGAGAGCACGAATCTCCTTGATCTCATCGTCAATCTCACGCACCTGACGCTTTAACAACTGAATCTTTTTGTAGGCCGCATCCAGCTCCCGGCGGTTGGGAACATTCATCGCCGCCAGAAAATCATCAGTCAATTCCTGAACAGTCTTGCGGAAATTCATCATGTCCTTGACCATGCGCGCATTAACCTCAAGATACTTGTCGCTGGTCACCAACTCCGCATGCGCTTCCTCAAGGCAATCAATCCAAAGGACAAAAGCTCCGCGCAACGTATCAATCTTCTTCTCACCCTTGCCCAACTCAATCATCTTGCCCTGCAACTTCTCCAAAGCTTTGACCTTCATGTTGTTCTTTAAGGCCTGATACTCGGTAAAGGATTTCTGAAAATCCATCCCGAAAGACATGGCACGCTGCATGACCTCCTGCTTCTCACGGCCAATGCCAACCCCGGGAAAACCCAGAATCGTGTGCAACAACGCATTCGGTCCCATGTTCGCCGGCAGACCGCCACTCAACTGCGAAAACAACGGATTGCTGGCCAGCAACTGGTTGAACGATTCCACCGACTGGTTCATCGGTCCCATCGGATTGAAAAAAGGAAAGGCAAAAGGATTGTCGGTGGCTCCCGCCATCATGTTGCGAAATTGCTCGACTGTCTTTTCAACCATCGACGTCCATTCCCCAGTCTTGGTCGCATCACCCATGGACTGAAACAAGGTAAGTATGGACTGTCCCATCTGGGTAAAACCATTCATGGACGACATCAAATTTTTTACGACCATGTCCTGCGTGCCGGCCGTTTGAAACATGGCAAGCGGATTCCACATGGGCGACATATTGCCCATTGTTTTGGTTACAAAATCCATCGGCATATTCGGCATGACCGTCTTCAACCAGCTATTCTGGAACATGTTGGACGGGTCTTGCCAGAATTTTTGCTGAAGCTCTGCCCAACTTCGCATCCAGTCCGTTGATGAAAACGGTGAATTTTCCATGGTGATCTCCTTGAAAGGCCCTTGGCATCTATTCTGGTTTTTGAATTTTACTGCGAAAGTGTTGCAAACAAAAACACCCGATTCCCACTAATGGGTCGGGTAAATTTTTGGAAGGCGCGTCCCTGCGCCAAATTTACGGGTTCTGTCCCATCTTCTCCCCGCAGGGGAGAAAATGTCCCCGCAACCGGATCGGTTGAAATATCCCTATTCCGTTCCGGCTTGACTATCGCCCACCACCCTTGGCTTTCTCCATCAATTCCTTGATGTTTTGATCGATCAGATTTTTCAGCTCGGATTGACCGCGGGTCAAAACTTCCATGCTCTTTTGCGCGTTGGAAAGAATCATCTTGCCCACTTCGGAAGCCAGTTCAGCCTGGTTGGTCACAGCATCCTGAACGGTTTTGATGTTGCCCATGCTTTTCATCTGGTCGGAACCCGATTTGATGAAGCTCTCGGCGGCTTCAAGCTGCTGTTTGGCAAGATCTTGGACAGTGCGGTCGTTGATCTTTTGCAGGGTTGTGACGGTATCCATCATCTTTTGCGAAAGTTCCGTCAGCTGATCGGCTATCTTCTTATCCATAATCTCTCTCCCTTGGGGACGGTCGGTTTGCTGCATTGCAACAATGTTGCGTTGCAGCATAAAAGGATTGGTTCACCAAGTCAACGATTTTTTTCTAACGCACCAAAAAAAAACGCACTACCCGAAACGACAACTTAAAAGACAAAATGAAAATCACAACATCTAAACCGCACCCAGCACGGGATACGTAGTTTTCGTCATTCCCGCGAAAGCGGGAATCTAGGACTCGAAGCGACCGATCAACGTTTTGGATTCCCGCCTTCGCGGGAATGACGTTTGGAAATTACGCATTCCAAAATGGTTACGGTTTAATATAAAAAATTAATAAAATTCAATGGTTAGAAGATTTTTCCCGATCTTTCCTGCTGGAACCCGTAACCCCTGGAAAAAAATTGTTCCAAAAACTCAGGCTTCTGTTGGTCATCTCCGACATCAGGGCGACCGGATCGGCGGCAGCGCGGATACGATTTTGCTGGTCAAGAAAAAAATCCATGCTCTGTTGCAGATATTCCCCCAAAATTCCTTGCGATTGTAACGAGTCGCCATAAAAGCGAATGATACTTTGCAGCAAATCGGTGGTGAAGACTGGTGCCCCCTTTTCTTCACGCTCACTGATGATTTGCAGCAAAATGGCACGGGTAATATCGCCGCCCGTCTTGTTGTCTACCACCTTGAAAGGAGATCCGGCCAAAACAAGTCGCCGGATCCCTTCCAAGGTTACATAGGCAGAGGATTCGGTGTCGTAGAGACGCCGATTGGGATATTTTTTGATGATGCGCACGTTTTCGGTCATGGTTCGCCCGATTTTCCGGTGACAGTCTGTCGATGACGGTCAAGTGACCGGATTGCGCCTCATTATCCCGCCGATGTCAATAGCTGGTGTATTGAGCACCGTTGACATCAATGTTGGTGCCATTGATAAATCCGGCATCGTCGTCGGCCAGGAAAGTGACAACGCGGGCAATTTCCTTAGGCTCTGCCATACGACCGGCGGGAATCTGGGCCAAAATCCCTTGCATGACTTTCTCGGGAATGGTCTTCATCATGGCCGTGGCGGTGTAGCCGGGACATACGGTGTTGCTGGTGACATTCTTCTTGGCACCTTCCAGGGCGACGGACATGGAAAAACCACCCATGCCCGATTTGGTCGCGGCATAATTGGCTTGTCCAAACATACCCCGGCGACCGTTCATGGAAGAAATGTGGATGATCCGACCAAAACCACGATCCACCATGCCTGAAAACACATGCTTGGTCATGTTGAAGATGCTGTTCAAATTGACGCTGATCACCGCATTCCAGGCCGCCGCTTCCATCTTTTTGAGGGAGGCGTCTTTGGTGATGCCGGCACAGTTGACCAAAATATCGACGGGACCAAGCTTGGCCTCGATTTCCTTGATCGCTTTGGCGCAGGAATCAAAGTTGGATACATCGCATTCCGCCAAAAAACAATCGATTCCTTCTTTCTTCAAACCGGCGGTCCATGCTGGAATGTTGTCTTTTTCAAACGAGGCATAGGTCGAAGCCACAACCCTACCCGCTTTGGCCAGATCCCGAATGATGTCGGTACCGATGCCACCCATCCCGCCTGTGACCAACGCAACTCTCTTCGTCATTGTCCTCTCCGTCATTCGTTAAAGTTTTGGTTATTTAAAACCTGGAAGATCAATCTCTTTCCACGGCAATGGCAATACCCTGACCGCCGCCGATACACAACGTCGCCAAGCCTTTTTTGGCATCACGGCGTTGCATCTCAAACAGCAGAGTGACCAGAACCCTGCACCCCGAAGCTCCCACCGGATGGCCCAGGGCAATGGCTCCACCATTGACGTTGACTTTTCCAAGATCCCAGCCAAGATCGTTGTTGACCTTGATGGCTTGGGCGGCAAAAGCTTCGTTGGCCTCAATCAAATCCAGATCGGCAACCGTCCAACCCGCCTTTTTCAAGCAAAGACGGCTGGCGGGAATCGGTCCGGTACCCATGATGGCCGGATCAACGCCTGCGCTGGCATACGCAACGACGCGGGCCAAAGGCTTGATTCCCAACTGGGCGGCTTTCTCCTTGGACATCAATACCACAGCAGCAGCCCCATCGTTGATACCGGAAGCATTGCCGGCGGAAACGCTGCCACCCTTCTTGAAGGCCGCTGGAACCTTTGCCAGTGCTTCTACGGTGCAACTCTTGCGAAGAAATTCGTCGGTATCAAAAACCAGCGGTGGCTTGTTGCGACCCTGTGGGACTTCAATGGGAATGATCTCATCCTTGAAACGCCCTGCTTTCTGTGCCGCTTCAGCTTTGTTCTGGGAGCTGGTGGCAAACTTGTCTTGTTCATCCTTGGAAATCTTGAAACGCTCGGCAATATTCTCGGCGGTGACCCCCATGTGGTACTCGTTGAACACATCGGTCAATCCGTCATAAATAAGGCTGTCCTCCATCCGACCCGGACCCATGCGGGTTCCGGTGCGACCGTCCAGAATCAGGTGGGGAGCCAGTGTCATGTTCTCCTGACCGCCGGCAACCACAATGTCCGCATCACCCAACCGAATGGCCATGGTCGCCAAATGTACCGATTTCATACCGCTGCCGCAAAGCTTGTCTACCGTCATGGCGGGTGTGGTTTCGGGAATCCCCGCGCCCATGGAGGATTGACGGGCGGGGTTCTGGCGCGCCCCGGCGGTAAGAATTTGACCCATGATCACTTCATCCACCTGCTCCGGCTTGATCCCGGCGCGTTGGATGACTCCGGCAATAACCTTCGACCCGAGGACCGTGGCGGGTATCTTGGAAAGGGTGCCTAAAAAGTTTCCTACCGCGGTACGGCCTGCGGCAACGATGACGACTTCTTTCATCTACAATCCTCCTGACATAGAAAGGTTCAAATCGACCGGAATCACCAACCTCAACACTCCGTCATGCCATGGATAAGGTAGCGGAGGTGTCCCAGACAGTGTCATGTGCAACCTATGGATGCATCTTGCCCTGGCTTGTTAACATGTTTGCGGGAATTTGGAAAGGGTAAGCTTTAAATCAACAAAAATGAAACGGCCAATAGTGGGGGAGGGGGCAGCGTTTTCGTCTGTTTGCAGGTCTTTGTCTGTATGGTTCTCAAAAGGTTATATCATATGAAAAAATTTTAAAAAACAATAGGTAAATGCATTCTTCCAAAACCTGAAAAACAGGGATAAACGTACAGGAAACCCTATTTTTAATAGATTATATTTATATGTAAATAAATAAAACATGTGCAAAATTTCTTGGTGAATTAAAAGAACATTAAAATAATGTCTAAAATATGCTGCCCTTCGGGCAAAAACCAAAACCTTGGGGTGCTGCCCCAAATTCCGCCGGGGGGGGATGATCCCTTACAAGTGTAGATTTTTGAAAAACGCTTAATGGGTATCCGGTTGCTACAGGACGGTTGTTCCATGATAGCTAATGCTATTCTTTGCACCGCCAAAGGCAACAGTATCCAGCCTGTATTCGCATGCCAAGACCACTTCAGACGGGAAATGATCGTTTCCTGGCCATCGTTAGCTGCGGTCAACAAAGAAAGAGAATTTTCTGAACAACTTGAAAAATCGCAAATATACCCTCCTGCAGCAACCGGATACTCACGTCGATTGTTTCCTTCCTCTGTGGCCAGGTTGAAGCAACCCTCGCAACTCTTGGATTGTCCAGGATTTTACCCTTTCAGTCCACTAAAATTTGCCAAAGTTGGTTCCCATTGCGTCCAAAATCCGTCCGGATGGACTCATTCGGAGAGGACAGCCCAGTTCTTTACGCCAGAAATTCCAACCAGAAATAGTCCTTGAATTTTTTATTTTTGTCTGCAAGAATTCATTTATTTTCCTGAGTTAAAAAATAGGCATTAAACCTAAGATGACACGGATGGGGGGGATGACATGGTGAATTTTGAAGGTATTTTTGGAACGCTGCGGTCGCGGGGCAGCTTGTCTAAAAAATCATTGGCTGCGCTGGTGATTCTGTTGGGGTTGGGTGTATGTCAGCCTGTTTGGCCTCTGCAACAGGGAGTGGCCGTTGCGGCACCGCCTGCGGAAAACCTCGCCACGCCTTCGCAGGAGATTGATAAGCTTAATGAACGTGTTGGTCAGCTTTATGAAGCCGGAAAATATCCAGAAGCGATTGATCTGGCAAAAGAGTCGGTGGCCTTGTCTGAAAAAAAACTTGGCCCGGAACATCCTGATGTGGCCCTAGGCCTGAACAACCTGGCGGGACTGTATCATCGAACCCAAGGCCAGTACGCCCAAGCGGAGCCGCTTTATAAACGCTCCCTGGCAATCAAGGAGAAGACACTTGGCCCGGATCATCCTGATGTGGCCCTAGGTCTGAACAACTTAGCATTACTGTATGATTCGCAAGGCCAGTACGCCCACAAACGCTCCCTGGCGATCTTGGAAAAAGCACTTGGCCCGGAACATCCTGATGTGGCCCTAGGCCTGAACAACCTGGCGCTACTGTATCAAACGCAAGGCCAGTACGCCCAAGCGGAGCCACTTTATAAACGCTCCCTGGCAATCAAGGAGAAGACATTTGGCCCGGAACATCCTGATGTGGCCCTAGGCCTGAACAACCTGGCGGAACTGTATCGAAACCAAGGTCAGTACGCCCAAGCGGAGCCGCTTCACAAACGCTCCCTGGCGATCCGCGAGAAGGCACTTGGTCCGGATCATCCTGGTGTGGCCCTAGGCCTGAACAACCTGGCGGGACTGTATCGAACCCAAGGCCAGTACGCCCAAGCGGAGCCGCTTTACAAACGCTCCCTGGCGATCTGGGAGAAGGCACTTGGCCCGGAACATCCTGATGTGGCCCAAAGCCTGAACAACCTGGCGGAACTGTATCGAAACCAAGGTCAGTACGCCCAAGCGGAGCCGCTTTGTAAACGCTCCCTGGCGATCTTGGAAAAAGCACTTGGCCCGGAACATCCTGGTGTGGCCCTAAGCCTGAACAACCTGGCGGTACTGTATCAAACGCAAAGCCAGTACGCCCAAGCGGAGCTGTTTTATAAACGCTCCCTGACGATCCGCGAGAAGGCACTTGGCCCGGACCATCCTGAGGTGGCCCAAAGCCTGAACAATCTGGCGGGACTGTATCAAACCCAGGGCCAGTACGCCCAAGCGGAGCCGCTTAACAAACGCGCCCTGGCGATCAGGGAGAAGGCACTTGGCCCGGACCATTCTGAGGTGGCCCAAAGCCTGAACAACTTGGCGGAACTGTATCGAAACCAAGGTCAGTACGCCCAAGCGGAGCCGCTTTATAAACGCTCCCTGGCGATCTGGGAGAAGGCACTTGGCCCGGACCATCCTGAGGTGGCCCTAAGCCTGAGCAACTTGGCATCGCTGTATTCGGCACAAAACCAGTATCAAAAGGCTTATGCTTTACTTTTTCGTAGTTTTCGAGCCACAAATAATTTTCTGGAAAACGTCATGTGGGGAGCCGGGGAAAAAATCCGGCAGTCGTACATCGAGGAACAAAAGCATAACGTCAACGTTTACATCTCTCTTCTGAACCAGATGAACAACGATGAAACCGCCAAAGAGGCCTCTTTTTATTCGTTGAGCCGCAAGGGATTGTTGTTGCGCATCGCCGCCGAGGTCAATGCTGT
Source organism: Magnetococcales bacterium (assembly GCA_015660855.1). Lineage (GTDB taxonomy): Bacteria > Pseudomonadota > Magnetococcia > Magnetococcales > UBA8363 > UBA8363. The sequence continues at coordinate 3,334 of JACSDG010000163.1, read as the reverse complement.
TGCTCGCAGCGGACAGCATCCGGAATTGAAGGAAAAGGCGGATGCGCTGTCTTCCATGAAAAAAGAACTGGCGCAGCTGTTGTTCAGTGGATCGGACAAGCGAGAGAAGATCGACGCGTTGGGCCGCAGGATTCATGACCTTGAATCGGATCTCGGTATCAAAGTGAAAGCCTTGGGACGGTCCAACAGCGTGGTGGAACCAGACCAGGTGTCGGCAGCATTGCAATCCGATCAGGTGTTGGTAGACTTCCTGGTATTCCATGAAAGGGATCTTAAAAACTTTAACTACAAAGATTGGCAGATCGTTGCTATGGTTACCGATCCACAGGCCAAACCATCGATACAAATGATTAAAATCGGGGCCATGGATCCCATTGCCGACAAGGTGAAGGCCTATCGTGGAAAGATGGAGATGGAGGAAGACGCCAACAAACAATCGATGGACGCGTTGGCAAAACAGTTGTACACGTCATTATGGAAACCATTGCAACCTTTTGTAAAAGACAAGGCGACCGTTTATCTGGTTCCTGACGGCGTGCTGCATCTGCTCCCCTTCAAGGCAATGATGGATGAAAATGGTAAGTATCTGGGGCAAACGACCCATCTGGTGACACTCTCCTCCGCCAGGGATGTGGTGTTGCCTCCTCTGACCGGTGAAGCGACTGCGCCGGTGATTGTGGCCGGTCCCGACTATTTTGCCGGATTGCAGGGCGAAGACGCGAAGGGGAAACGTGGAACGCGCACCGGCGGCGTGCGTTTGTCCGATATGTTTTTCGGTTTGCTGTCCGGTGCCCTGGTGGAAGGCAAAACCGTGAACGATATGATGCAGCAGAAAAATACCGCACCGATGCTGGTCACGGAGGCTGCCGCTACAGAAAAAATGGTGGCCGGAGTCAACTCACCCCGCATTTTACATTTGGCCACGCATGGCTTTTTCCTGGATACCCTGGTCAAAGAGACTGAAATTGAAATCGTTCCGTTACCCGGAGAAAACCGTTCGGTCATGGCGGTGATGAAACCCGTGGAGAAAAAATCAAAGTCGCAGGATGGTCTTGTCGCTGCCGATCCCATGAACCGGGCTGGAGTGGCCCTGGCCGGAGCCAACAAAGGCGTACAGGGAATCAAGAACGCTGACGGTACCGATGGCATCCTGACCGCCGGCGAGGCGGTGAACTTGAATCTTGAGGGAACCGATCTGGTGATGCTCTCCGCCTGCCGGACCGGCGTGGGTGATGTGCGCAATGGTGAAGGCGTCTATGGGTTGCAAAGGGCTTTTCAGGAAGCCGGTGCCAAGGCCGTTCTTTCAACCCTGTGGAGCATCAGCGACGCGGGCACCATGGCCTTCATGAAAGCATTTTATGGCCGGTTCCTGAAGGGTGTTCAACCGCAAAAAGCTTTGCAGGAAACTCAGGATGAATTCATCGAGAGCGAAAAATGGCATCATCCATTTTTCTGGGCACCGTTCGTGATGGTGGGTAAGGATCAACAGGGGTAAAGCCGGGAAAGGCGATCATGAAAAATTGCAAAATGCCCTGGCTGATTGGATTGGCATTGTTGTCTCTTTTGCCACTTCGAGTTGCGGCGTCTCCGTTGGACGAAATTGTTGAAAAAGCATCTGACAGGTGGCCAGCGGATCGGTACGAGGTTTTTTCCTCTGCCAACGATTGCGTGGAGGCCAAGACCGGTCTGAGTCTTCCCTTCGCCCAAAAGGTGGTCGGTTGGGCCAGAGAAAGCTTCAAGGGACGCGGATATCGGGTTGCCGAGCGGTTTTCTCCCGGTCGAGAAACACTGGTGATCAAATGCCGCTGGGATAAAACCGAGAAAGAAATCGATGTCACCTTCCAGTTGATCCCATGGGAGAAAAAGCATTTTGGTTCGGCGGAATGGGTTTCGTCGAAAATTGCCACATCTTCGCTGGAAGTTGGCCTGTTCACCTCGGATCTCGCCAGTTGGGCCAGAACCATGGTTCACCGGTTGGAACAGGATAAAAATTTATTGCCACAAAAGATCCATGTCAGACCTTTCGGAGCGGAGGATGGTGTCATCAACGCAATGGTCGAGGCTTTTTTCGCTCAATGGCTCCACGATCCGTTGCGGCAGAGCAGTGTATTCATTCCGGTGGAATTGGCGGGGGTTTCGGTCAATGAACTGCGTGGTCGGGTTCGTCCAGAACAAAATGAATTGGTAAGTTTGACTGGAAGTTTATTGCAGGCGGACAGCGAATTGACTTTCCGCATTCATGTCGCCCCTGCTGCGGCAAATAATAATCGTTCAGTTGTTGCTATCAATAAGATAAATTTATTGCCTTCGGGCAGTGCCGACCATTCCGAGGTGGTGATTGGCACCCGGTTGATGGATCGGCAGGGAAAGAAACTGACCGAGTCCGAGATAAAAATTTCCGCCGATCAACTGCCGCAAAAGGTTCGTTTGGCTCTGACGAACGCGAGTGACCACCCGACGGCTGCCGCGCAGGGATCCCCAGCCATGAAACTGGAACTGACAACCACCAAAGGGGAAGGGTTGGTTCATTATCGCAATGGCGAATTGATGCAATTCTTGATTCGGACGGATCAGCCCGCTTACATTCATTTGTTCAACATCGACAGTGCAAGCAAGGTAGCTTTGCTTTATCCCGCCTTTGGGTCCAGGCAGGAGGCACTACCCGAAAGAAAGCTGTTTATTGTTCCAGACGACGCCTTGCCCTATGAATTGAAAGTGCAACCGCCTTTTGGCCAGGAGATCATTTGGGCCATAGCCACTTCAACGCCAATCACCATCCCGGATCCACTCACCGGTGAATTGGCGGAGGGGGCAACGGTAAAACAAGCGGTGCGGGAAATTGCCAAAAAGAGTGGCGGTGCTTTTGCAGACCAGGATGTTTTGGTTCAAACCGGACCGGTCGAGTAGACCGGTTCCTTCGGTATGCTACAGGTCGAGGTTTGTTTTCTCTGTTTCTGCCTGGTTTCCCGACAGTGCCACATTATTTCGACCATACACCCGTTGTCCTTGGCGGTAACCATTCAGTCCCCCCCATTTTTTTTAGGTTGAAATTATTGCGGGGGTCCGGGGGGGATTATCCCCCCCGGCGGAGGTTTGGAGGCAGAGCCTCCAAGGTTCTTCTTTTGACTTTGATTTTGATTTTGACTTTCCTGCCCCCCAAGGGGGGTCTAGGGGCGCAGCCCCAGGGTTTTGATTTTGTTTTTTTGCCTGAAGAGCATCATGTTCATGATGCTCTTCAGGCAAGAACCAAAACCTTGGGGGCTTCGCCCCCAAACCCCCATAGGCAATGAAGCTTTTTGTTTAAATTCAAAAACAAAACCTTGGGGCGCTGCCC
>JACSDG010000162.1 GCA_015660855.1 Magnetococcales bacterium | reverse complement strand
AGGCTCCGCCTCCAAACCTCCGCTGGGGGGAGAACCTCCCCCCAGACCCCCGCAATAATTTCAACCTTTAAAAAAAAGGGGGGGGACTGAATGGTTACCAACGGTGTGAGGAAGATGAAAATCTGTCCCAAAGAATTACTCGTTGCACCAACTTCCAAAACCGTATCGGTCCACGAGATTTCGTTTCCCAGGATGAAACCCAGGAACGCATCGCTAGGCAGCTCCAACTTTCAAGGGTGAATTATCATTTCAAGGGTGATGTGGAGATCCCTGCGCCAGATGCCTTCAACTTCACCCTGGATGAGGCCCACCACAGCCTGTGCCTGCTTAGTTCAGCAAAAAAATGGGGACTTCGTTACCCGTATTCTGGCAAATCGAAGCTCGTTGTGGTCTCTTGACGCAATCTGGACAGAATCGGTTGACGATATAAGTCGTTATGCCCAGGTGTTTCGCCCGGAATTGTCTGCTCGGACTGTCTGGCGAGCGGTACAGGCGCAACGATGCGTCATCAAGACAATGCAGAAAAGTGGACGCACCAGTATGGGAGTTCGCAAAACCTTTTTTGAAAACGCTCGATGGGTGATATTGAATGTTCTTTTTTTGAAATTGCGTCCTGAGCAAAGGAAGATGTTATCTTTAGGATGAGAAAGAAATGTCTGCCATTGCCGACCATACCCTTGACTTATCTGAGTCCCTTTGGACCATTTGTGAAGATCAAGGGTTGGTTACGCGACGCACGGGTGTGGGATCTGGGAGCGACTCTTTCGAATCTCCCCGACATTTCCGATCCATTTTCTGCAGTCCATCGAACTGTGCGCAGTTACGAGCTGCATTACTGGGGAAAACGGCAAAAAAATGACAAATAAACAAAAACTCGAACTCACCTGGATTGGGAAAGAGAACCGCCCCCGGCTGGAACCACGCATTCTACTGGAAGATGCGACCAAATCGCACCACGCCCTGCACCGAGTGACGGATCACGATGTTTTTGATAATCGATTGATCTTCGGTGATAATCTGCTGGCGTTGAAGGCATTGGAGCAGGAGTTTGCTGGGAAGGTGAAGTGCATTTTTATTGATCCGCCGTACAATACAGGATCTGCTTTCGAACAATACGATGATGGCGTTGAACATTCGCTTTGGTTGTCTCTTATGCGAGATCGTCTTGAGGTTATTTATCGTTTACTCTCTACCGATGGTTCACTATGGATAACAATTGATGATAATGAGGTGCATTACTTAAAAATTCTTTGTGATGAAGTTTTTGGTCGTCAGAATTTTATTGCAAATGCGGTATGGCAAAAAAAGTATACTATTGCAAATGATGCTAAATGGTTATCTGACAATCATGACCATATCATTATCTATGCAAAAAATAAAGAGAGCTGGAGGCCAAATCGTCTTGGACGTAGCGCAGAAATGGATGCTCGTTATAGAAATCCAGATAATCACCCCAAAGGACCATGGAAATCAACTCCATTACATGCCAAGAGCGGATCAGAGAAAGGTAGAGGGTTTGTTTTTACATTTATGAATGGGGTGAAATGGTCTCCACCTCCAGGAACTTATCCTAGATTTTCTGAAGAATCACTCCGAGAACTGGATAGAAAGGATGAAATCTGGTTTGGTGTTGAAGGAACAGCCACACCATCCAGAAAGACATTTTTAAATGAATTGAAAGTTTCTGGCCCTCCAGCTCCTACAGTATGGTTGCATACAGAGGCAGGAAACAATCATGAGGCAAGAAATGAGGTTAAGGCGTTTAATGCTGCAAATCCATTTGATACCCCAAAACCAGAAAAGTTGATTCGTCGTATTCTTGATCTTGCATCGGATCCTGATGATCTTGTTATAGACTCCTTTGCTGGCTCTGGCACCACCGGTGCCGTTGCCCACAAAATGGGTCGTCGATGGATCATGGTTGAGTTGGGAGAACACTGCCACACTCACATCATTCCCCGACTTAAGAAGGTTATCGATGGCGAAGACAAAGGCGGCATCACTGACGCTGTTGGCTGGAAAGGTGGCGGCGGATTCCGCTATTTCCGCCTTGCTTCATCCTTGCTTGAAAAGGACAAATACGGGCAGTGGGTCATCAGCAAGGAATATAACGCCACCATGCTTTCCGAGGCACTGTGTAAGCTGGAAGGGTTCACTTATGCCCCAAGCGATGCCATCTATTGGCAGCAAGGCCGTTCCACCGAAAGGGATTTTATCTATGTCACTACCCAAACTTTGGGAGTTGAGCAACTTGACGCTTTGAGTGATGAGGTGGGACAGGAACGCTCTCTGCTGGTGCTGTGTTCCGCCTTTCGCGGTCAGGTAGACCATTGGGCAAACCTGACTGTCAAAAAAATCCCCAAAGCTGTCCTGGCCCGGTACGAATGGGGCCATGACGACTACAGCCTCAAGGTGGAAAATTTGCCGAAAGATCCTGAGCCTCCCAAGAAGATGCGGCAACTCACAATGGACATGAATGGAGATGACGCATGAATCGCCATGTCAACGCCATCTCCGGTCGTTTAAGTCTGCGTCCACCCCAACGTCGTTCCCTTGAAATTCTCGACCGGATCACAGAAATTGCACCACCTAGGAAACAGATTGATTTGGCTGCCATTTTATCTGTTATCCGCAGTGAGTTTCCCACGGTCAGTGATTTCGAGCGAGAATTTCCATCTTTCTGTTTCGCACTGGCTACAGGCGTGGGCAAAACGCGCCTGATGGGGGCATTTATAAGCTATTTACATTTGGCGCACGGGATGAACAATTTTTTTGTTCTTGCTCCCAACCTGACCATATACAACAAATTGATCACCGATTTTACCCCAAATACCCCCAAGTACGTCTTCAAGGGTATTTCTGAATTTGCCTTGGAGGCTCCAATCGTCGTTACCGGCGAGAACTACGAGAAAGGTAGCGGGATCAGCAGTGGTGGACGTAGTGGCAGACTTCCCGGCATTGAACAACCTGTAGTGATCAACATTTTCAATATCGCCAAGATTACTTCTGAAGTGCGAGGAGGCAAAGCACCACGCATCAAGCGGCTTTCGGAATACATCGGTGCGAGCTATTTTGATTATTTAGCTGGATTGCCCGATTTGGTGCTGATTATGGATGAATCCCATCGCTACCGGGCATCCGCCGGATTGCGGGCCATCAACGATCTGAAACCGGTGCTAGGACTGGAATTGACCGCCACGCCATTCGTGGAAACCAGCAAGGGACTGGTGCCCTTCAAGAATGTCATTCTGGATTATCCCCTTGGCCGGGCCATGGTCGACGGTTTCGTGAAGGACCCGGCGGTAGTGACTCGTAAAGACTTCAACCCGACTGGGATGTCCCAAGAAGAGTTGGAACGGTTAAAATTGGAAGATGGTGTACGACTGCATGAAAGCGTCAAGGTGAATCTCGAAACCTATGCCCGTGAAACCGACAACGCCATTGTGAAGCCCTTCCTGCTGGTTATCGCCCGCGACACAACTCACGCCAGCCAACTCACGCAACTCATCCAGTCGGAAGAGTTCTTCAACGGGCGTTATCGGGAAAAAGTCATTCAGGTGGACTCCAGCCGAACCGGTGCGGAAGAGGATGAAATGGTGGAGCGTCTGCTCAAAGTCGAGCATACCGAGGAGCCAACCGAAATCGTCATCCACGTCAATATGCTCAAGGAGGGATGGGACGTCACCAATCTTTACACCATTGTTCCTTTACGGGCAGCCAATGCCCGCATTCTTATTGAACAATCCATCGGGCGCGGTTTGCGACTTCCTTATGGCCGACGTACCGGCGTAACCACCGTGGATCGACTGAATATCATTGCCCACGACAAATTTCAGGAGATTGTCAACGAAGCCAACCGATCTGATTCAACGATTCGTTTGCAGCAGGTGATCTTGTCTTCCGATCAATTGGAACAGCCAATCAGTACCGTGGTATCCCAATCCAATTTAGCTAACATGCTTGGTTTGCAACCTTCCCAGGCAACCGCAAGCACGCAGATTGCCGAATCAGCCGACAAACCGATGTTTCAAACTCCAGAAGAACAAAAAATTGCACAAATCACCTACGAGGTGATTCGGAAACTGGAGGATCAACCGGAAAAACTACCAAGCATCAACCACCTCCAGAAGCCTGAAGTACGCGCCGAGGTATTAAAGGCAGTTGCTTCCCAGTACCGACCCACCCAGTTGGCAATGGAACTCGAAGGTGTGATAACACCAAATATCGCTGCCGTCGTGGACAAAACCGTAGAGATGGTGTCACAGAAAACTATCGATATCCCGCGTATTCTAATTGTCCCTCATGGAGAAGTGCGCTCCGGCTTTAAGCCATTCTCTCTGAACTTGAAATCACTCAACTATCAGGCACCATCGGATGAGTTGTGGATTCAGCACCTGCGTACTGATCAACGCGAGGTGCTGTCTTTGGGTAATGGTGGAGCAGAAGAACACCGCCTTGCAGACTACATCGTTGGTGGGTTGGTGGATTTTAACGATATTTTTTACGATGAACATGCTGATTTGCTCTATGATTTGGCCAACCAGACGGTGCAACATTTTCTTGGTTACCTGTCTGAAGACGATACCCGCAAGGTTCTGCGTTTGCACCAGAAGGATATTGCCCGTTTCATTCACGTCCAAATGCTTGATCATCATTGGGAAGCAATAGTAGAGCATGAAGTGATAATCAGTAAGGGTTTTACGGAATTAAAGTCAAGCGCATTTACGGCTTCGAAAACGGAGCCACCCCTTGATTTTCGAACGTCTCCTCCAGATAAGAGCAATATGTCCAAGTATCTTTTTGGTGGGTTTCATCGCTGCCTTTACCCTGTTCAAAAATTTCAATCCGAAGCAGAGCGGAAACTCGCCGTCATTTTGGAGCGAGAAGCAATCAAATGGTTCAAGCCCGCCAAAGGACAGTTCCAGATTTACTACAAACGGGGAGAGGATCATCCAGAATATCAACCTGATTTTGTAGCCGAATTGGATGATTGTATATTGATGATGGAACCCAAGGCGGCCAATCAGATGGAAGATGTCGAAGTAATAGCCAAACGGAATGTTGCGGTGATATGGTGTCGGCATGCCAGTAATCATACCAAGAGCTACGAAGGCAAACCCTGGAAATATCTCCTGCTTCCCCATGACGCTATTGCTGAAAACATGACCCTGACAGGATTGATGGGCCGTTTTTCTGTTCCGGATGTCAGAAATGGAGAGACTGGATGATGTGCGATCTTAAAGAACAAAGAAGGGAACCTACATGACTACCGTTACCATTCCTGCATGGAACATCCTTGGGGTGCTGCCACCCATTGATTCGGACCTACCAACAAGCCCAAACCGGTCGCCCTATCCTGTCTCTTTGAAAGATGTGGTAATGCGATTTTCAACCTCACCGGAGAGAAGAAAGGTTCTGGCAGGATTTTTAGATTACAGAAAAGAATTGCACCGGATCGGTTTAACCTCCGGATTTCAATGGTTGGATGGTAGCTTTCTGGAGGATGTTGAAACTATCGAGAAACGAGATCCTCGCGATATCGATGTCGTTACTTTTCTTCATACTCCGAATAGTTTTTCTGTGCCCGATGAAGATGCTAAATTTCTTGATTCCGAAATAGTCAAAGAGCGTTTCAGGGTGGATGCCTATGTCGTTGAATTAGACGCTGTAACTTCACGCGAATTGACTCTCTGGTCAGCGTACTGGTATAGCATGTGGTCGCACCGACGCAACCAAGCATGGAAAGGATTTTTACAAATCGAATTAGCCCCAGAAGAGGATGAGGGAGTTCGCATCATGCTCTCCCAATACGATGGAGCAGGAGGTGAGTTATGAATCAACAAGATCGTATGCAATTGTTTGCTGAAATAAAGTTTCTTCATGCACGATTAGATGAGTTACCCAACTCAGCGCGGTTGATGCGCATCAGTACCGAATCTCGCCTACGCGCTGTTGAAAAGCGTTTGGCGCAAGGTCCAGTTGATGAGGGAGAACCCGCCCGAGTGCGCTTGACTTTTAATGGGCGTCCCGTTATTGGCAGTCATGGTATTTTTGTTGAATTCGGTATGAAGGCTGTCACCAGTTTTACCGAGGCGGTTACGGCTATCGCTGCATCAATCAATTCGCCTTTGGCTGCTATGGGGCCTATTCCAAACCGTGAGCAACACCAGTTATTGATTACAAATACTGCAATGGGTTCGTTCGGTTTTGAGTTGGAAGAGTATCGTGCTGGTCAATTGCCGTTTGCAGAAGAGAGCCTTGTTGCGCAGGCGTTGGATCGCACACAGAATTTATTACAATGTACCCTGGGAACGGATGATCAATTGGCGGATTCGGCCTCCGAAACTGATCCGAGAGCATTGGATAAGGTGCGCGTATTCCTTCAAACCCTCTCTGATGCTGAGGCAATTTGTACGATGCAATATCAAGATCGAGGGTTTCGATTTACGGATGTAGGGCAGGTACGTAAAAGCTTGGCACGCATTGGCCAGGACAATTTGCATGATGACGAGCAATGCCTCGAGGGAAAATTTTTAGGAGTATTGCCGAATGGGCGGACATTTGAATTCAAAGTTGACGGTCAAGATGAAGTAATTCGTGGCAAGGTAGGGGCAGTCATTTTGGATGTCGACCAACTTAATCGGCATTTGTATCATCCAGCAAACATCAAAGTTATGGTGACCAGGGTTGGTAACGGACGTCCACGTTACGTGCTTGTAGAAGACCCCTGTTGGATCGAAGTAGTTTAATGCAATGCCAATCGCAGAATGCAAATAGTTTATATACCACCGTTCCAGACAAAAATTGAGAATATTTGTATTATTTTTTGGACACCATTCGCCCTGCCAAATCGAGCTTTGCTCACAGGTTCGAATCCCATATCGGATTCAAACTGGTGACCGGTGGGGATTGATCCTCAACCAAGCCTTGTATGCTGGATCCAAGGTGCCGATGTAGAATAGAGAATTTTTGAGGCATCTTTGTTATTGATTGTTTTTAAATGTATCTTTCAATATGGCCCGTTCGTCTTTCCCACCATGAGTGATTCGGAAATTCTCCAGTAAATTTTATGCACAAGCTGGAGAATTGGTTTGATATGGGTCGCCTTGCCCCGCCATTATTATCATTTAGGCACCCAGTGCCACGCGCACGCTCCCTGGTCTGTGAACAGTTCTCAATCCATACGTTCCATTCAAAACAAAAAAAATCGCTTGAGACTGATTAATTGACAGGAACTACAAAAAGTAGTTACAATAACAGCATGAACATTTGCTGGGACGAAACCAAACGATGGACCAACTTGGTCAAACATCGAATGGATTTTCGGGACGCTGAGGAAGCCCTCTCTGGTCCGACGGTTACGGTCGAAGATGTTGGGCCCTACGATGAACAACGGTTCCTTACGTTAGGACTTCTTCGCAGTCAGGTTGTTGTGGTGGCCCATGCGCAACGAGGTGATCAGACCCGGATAATTTCTATGCGAAAGGCGTTAAAACATGAGAGGGAAACCTATTTCTCCTATTTCCGAAACTGCTTGGAATGCCTTGGATGTGCTGACGGACGACCAAATAGATGCCCTGTGTGACAATGATGTGTGATACACTGGACACCTGACAATTTAGAGAAGATGGTGGGAGTGATCGTATGGGCGTGATTGATGTTGGCGTGACTGC
>JACSDG010000161.1 GCA_015660855.1 Magnetococcales bacterium | reverse complement strand
TTTGACAAATGTGAACGTATTGTTATTCTGGCATAAATGTTCGGAGAATGCTAAGTTAATGGCATTGGGATGATCCCCCCCGGACCCCCGCAATAATTTTGCCAAGCTTTGGTTTTATTTCTGCCGCGATGAAAAATCCCTATGGCAGATCGAAAACATGCAGCTGTCTGAGAACAGCCGATTTTTTGGATTGATGTTTGTCCGCATAGGTGAGGACTCCGTCCAGAAACTTGACAGCCTCAACAATAAATGGACCTTTGTTGAGCATTACACATTCAGCACGTCCGCTCATGGCCGCATCCGTAACCTCGGATCGCGACGGACGCCCCGTCCTGGTCAGTTCTTCCAAAACCTGAGTGGCCCAGATGACCGGGACATGTGCGGCCTCACACAAACACAAAATTTGTTCCTGAACCTGGGCCAGACGCTCAAAACCAATCTCCACAGCCAGATCGCCGCGCGCCATCATAACGCCGACAGATGGCATTTGCATTGCGGCCAACAACAAGGCCGGAAGACGATCCACAGCAGCCGCATTCTCGATCTTGATGACAACCCCGGTATGTTGACCACCCAGTTCCATCAAGCGGCGTTCCAGCAGATAAATATCCTCTGGCTTTTGCACAAAGGAAAGGCTGATCATGTCAATAAGGGGATACACCACGTCCAGATCGGCGAAATCTTTTTCGGTCATGGCTGGAACCTGGAGTTCCGTATCGGGAAGGTTGATGCCTTTTTCGGCACGAAGCTTGGAACCTCCTGGTTTAGCATAGTCAATCTCAATGGCAATCTCGTCTTCTGCCACAGTTTTTATGATTCCCCCGATGGATCCATCATTCATCCACACCTGTTCTCCAGGCTTGACACTCCCAAAGATGGCATCGAGAGAACAAGGGATGCACGCTGGCTTCAACACATGTCCATCGGTGTCTAGGCGTGCTGGATGACCAGGTTCATTCCCACGCGTTAAAACCAATGTATCGCCTTTGAAAAGCAGAAGGGCTCCCTGGTTCTGGGGAATATTAACAATTCGGCCCTCACCCAATACACGCCCTGCAACATCATTTAAGGTAATAGCCGCACCTTCGGACACATAGAGTGTACGGTCCGACTCCACCCAACATGAGTTTTCGTTGCATGCAGTAACAACTAGGCTGCGCTTGCGTCCGCGCCGTTCTGCGACACTAAAAAAATATCCCGGTTTCGCATGGTGAAGCAGTTCACCCTCAATAAATAATTGTCCATCCGCATTTTCTGGGGGTGGAGATATTTGCGCGTTTGCAGGGGTCAGCAACAGACGTGCCGGTTTAAGTATGGTCCCGTCGTAGGCACGGAGTGGTTTGATCTTTATGACCGGGTCCAAGGGAGCAAGCAAGCCGGTACGCAGCTTCGGGCCTGCCAGATCGGCAAGAACACGACACGAACGACCAAGAGTTTTTTCGGCATTGCGTAGATTTTTGACCATGGCAACCCAATCCTCTGGCCTGTCGTGGGCGCAATTGATTCTGACAATGTTTACGCCGACTTGCAGCAGTTTCTGCAACAACTCACCGGAGTATGCAGCTTCGGTCGGCAGAGTCACCATGATTCGCTCGGAGCGTTTAACAGGTTCCGGCCCCAGAAGGCGTTCCGAGTGTACCTGTAACCGTTCTGGACCCGAAATAAAATCGACGGGAGCATCATCGTAGTTGATTTGCGGGGCTTCTCTGCCAGCCAAACGGTGCAAGGTTTTTAGCACCGCATTGATGGTTGCCATGACGTGGGCCTCAAGCCGACCAAGGGACGAAAGGCCAAGAGAAGAAAGCTCCTCCTGTGTTTTACTGATATCATGCTGTCGCAGTGCTAGGTAATGCAGCAAATTTCTCGCACTTGGCCTATGATTTTGTGCGACCATCGACACAATGTTTGTGTGGGTCTCTTCGTAGGCCAAGCAATGCAGGCGCATATGTGACACAGACTCAATCAGCCGATTGATTTTTTTAAGAGTCTCAGGTGTGTCCATCCTTGGCTCCTGTTAAAGGCCTATAAATAAAGTAAAAATTGTGGCGTTTTCCCTGAATCTGCGGCCTTTAGACGATGGAAAAGAAGCATTCGACGCTAAAGGGACCAAACGGGCAATAAAAACTCGATCTTACAGAAAAAAGTTGATCACTTTTATAGGTGCAATGGTCGCCGACAAAGACGAGGGGGGGGATCAGCGAAATATTTTCGTACTCTTCCGACAGCCCACTTTGAATACCGCCGGAAATCATATTAGCCAACTCACCAAAGCCATCAATCATCATCGGCATGGTAACTTTCTTGCTGTCAACTTCCAATAGAGCTTCCACCAAGCTTGTCGCGAAACCAAGATCTGCAATTAAAATGATGTTACCGTAAATGGATCCATTGAAGCCGCACACACAGGACATTTTTTTTTCTTCTATGTTTTCGTGGGTGCCCTCGGTAACCACCGATACCGATTTTTCCAGGAAAACATCAAAAATCGATTTTACCGAATCGTGGAGAAAATCGATAATGGATTGCTTCATGGCAGGTAAATAAAGATTGTTCAAGGAAATGTCAGGGTTGAAAATAATCTCGTCGATGATTTCCCTCGGGTTCGTGGTATGATTGAGGATGGTTTTCTTTAACAGTTTAAAATTGATAGGATCCGACGCTCGTAATTGATAAACAATGGAATCTTGTTCGCAACGAACGACCTTGCCCAAAAACTCAGCGACGTAGGGATTTTCATTGGTCCCTAGTTGCATTTTTAAAAGTCCTTCGGTACATAACCCCATATCATGGACTTTGGATATTTTTATATTAACGCCGGAAACGGAAATGTCACGAACCATTCCTCGATAGACCGATCCGCTATCGCAATGGACCGAGACTTCTATCGGAGGGGTGATTCGTGTGTGTTTTCTATTATTCATTAGGTTCTCCACCGACAAAAGGCGATGCCACAACAACGATACACCGTCGCGCAACAGGATCCAAGCCCCATGGATGATCGTCCGATCTTACCTAACGATTGTTAACTACCTGTAGATAAAAAGCAAGGGCCTTGGTCCTTATTTCGGTCACAACGATGGAAGAATAAAAATTTTTTGTTCAAATAGTTTTCCGGTCTCCATGCCCCGATTTTGCGGGGGCCACGTCAAGATATTGAGGCTGTATCCATCTGATTTTGTTCGGCGGTATCGATGGGGATACGGATAACAAAAGTGACGCCCTCACCCAAAGAGCTTTGACAGGTCACCGTTCCCCGCAACGTCTGGGTGACCTGGTTGTAGGCGACATACATTCCCAAACCGCTGCCCTCCTCGCCAGAACGGGTGGTGAAGAAAGGTTCAAATACCCGTTTGACCGCCTCTCGATCCATCCCTCGGCCATTGTCCTGATAAACCAAAACCCATTCCTCTCGGTCAATGCTGACTTCGATGGAAATATGGCCAATTTCCTTGTCTTTAAAACCGTGAATCAAAGAATTCATCACCAGATTGGTCAAAATCTGGGCAATCGCCCCAGGACAGGTGGTCAGGCTAAAATTTGGCAGGCAGTCAATGCGGACGGTGTGCTTGGTTTTTTTAAGTACCGGGCGCAGATTGAGCAATACGCCCTCCAGATAGTCTTTCAGGTTGATTTTTCGTCGTTCCTGCTTGGTTTGATCCACTGCGGCCATTTTAAAATTTTTGATCAGTTCCCAGGCGCGCTTAAGATTGGACTGGATGATCTCTGTGGCTTCCCGTGCCGAACTGCAATAGCTCTCGATTTGGGTCGCATCAAGTGCATGGGTCTGTCGAAGCGTTTCCAACGCCGCAGTTTTATCGGCCAGAAAATTTGCCGAGGTGAAACTGATCCCCATGGGCGTGTTGATCTCATGGGAAATGCCTGCCACCATTTCACCCAGTGCCGCCATGCGTTCGGAACGGATCATCTGGTCCTGGTAGGTTTTCATGGAGGAAAAATGTTCTTCAAACTCACGCGTGCGTTCCTGTACTCTTTCTTCCAGAGCTAGGTTGTAACTGCGTAAACTTTCTTCAGAGCGTTGGTGCTCGATCATTTGGGTCAGGCAATGGCCAATGGCGGTTAATGCTTCGGCTTCGTGCGATTTGCAGGTGTGCCCCTGGGGCAGAACCAGGGTCAGCGTGCCGATACACCCGGTTTGGGTGATGAATGGAACCCAATGATGCTCATGGTCTTTCATTCCCGGCAAGGTGACTTTGTGGAACGCATCAAGGCACGGGATTTTTTCATCGCTAAAGCTTTGATCGTGCGATAAACGAGTGAAAAGTCTTATCGTTTCGGAATCAAAACCTTGATAAGCTTTAAGGATAAAATCTCCAGAGGTCTCGTCCTTTAAAAAAATGGCCCCCCTGGATTGGTTGCGTAGCCAGGGGATGGATAAAATCTCCCGTAATCCTTTGTGCAGTTTTTCGTGCAGATCACCGCCTGCAAAAAACAATGGATAAATGGTATTGATGCTCTGCTGTATGTGCAGCCATTGTTCTTTTTTTTGCTCTGCGGCAACACGCTGGCTGATGTCACGAAAATAGACGACGGCTCCCTGGATGATTGTTCCTCGCAGGATGGGCGTTGCGGTGTATTCCACGGGAAAAGACGAACCATCACGGTGCCAAAAAACATCCCGGTCAAGCCTTCGGGACTGTCCATCGGTCAGGGTGGCTAAAATGGGACATTCGGTGGCGGGGGAGCCGTCGGATAAGGTGTGGTGGATGCGTTCATGTATCGGCTTTCCCACCAATTCATCCATGCTCCAACCCAGCATGGAAGCACCTGCAGGGTTGATGAAAGTTGTTTTCGTGTCGATGTCAATGCCAAAAATTCCTTCGCCCAGGGATTGAAGCACCTGATGGTGGTACTGTTCCATAACTTTCATGGCTGCGGCGGTGTCGGCGTGTTCTTCCGTTTTATCGCGCAGCGCAATGGAACGTTGCTGGATCTTGCGTTCCAGTTCCTGATACGACTCAAGCATGGTGCTGGACATGCGCTTGAACGCCCTGGCCAAGGCACCGAATTCATCATCGGTTTCTTCAGGTAACCGGTGGCTGCTGCTCAGGTTATCCCCCATGGCGTTCATGATGGCGGCGAATTCGGTCAATCTTCGTGCAAATATTTTTTCAAACAACCGATGGTGCAGCCCGATCAGAAGGAAGAGCAGCAAAATTCCCCCTCCTGCCAGGACGAAGTAACGAAACTTTTGCGCGTTGATTTCATTGTCCACCGGAACTTGGATGATTGTGGCGCTGACCACTTCACCCAACGGCCAATGAAAACCGTTATCCTTGCCATAGGTCTCCAACAGGCGGGGGGGGGCTTTCTGGGGATCTCCGTGACAGGGGAGACATTTCTTTTCCATGGAAACCGGGTGGGCGACATAATAAAAAACCTTGTCATTGATTTTTTGAAAACCCTTCAAGACCGACAGGGATGGCATCTCCCGAAATCGTTGAATGATGTCGTTCTCGAAAGGGGATGCCCGATGGGTGGGATTGAGAGGGTTCAGGGCGGGTTGGCGATAGCTGTAATCGGGAAAAGGTTGATTAAAATCGGTAACCATGCCGATGGCAACGTAGCAACTGGCTTTTCCTTCAGGGATAAACCCGGAACCCCGAGGATCCAGCACGGGACGAAAATCTTCGGCGACATGATCCCGGAAAACTTCGGCAAACTTGGCCAGCAGCCCGGCACGGTGATTGATCTGCCGTTCCATTTGTCCCTTTTCGATGTGCTCCAGAAATAAGGTCGTTAGTAAAATAACGCAGACTGTTGCCAAAAACACGATAAATAGATAGCGGTATTTGACAGACATGATTTATTTTTCTTTAATCTATTGTCTTACCTTGATACCGTTGAACATGATGTCCTTGACATCATCCAGTAAAATACCAAAAATTGGGGGAAGTTCCCATCTCTTCTTTAAGTCGAAAGACGGATTTATTTTCCAGGACGTAGCGTATTTCTGAATTGGGATCGAGGACATTGCCAAAAATACGCGCCCCGGTGGGGCAGGCTTCGAGGCAGGCGGGCAACGATCCATTGCGGGTTCGTTGCAGGCAGAAGGTGCATTTTTCTATGACGCCCGTAGGTCGTGGGCGGTTGGCGAGATAATCGGTAACGGGTTGAAAATCGTCGGTGGGAATGTTGGGTTGGCCCCAGTTAAAATGGCGGGCACCGTAAGGGCAGGCGATGGTGCAGTAGCGACAGCCGATACACCAATCGTAGTCGATGACGACAATGCCATCGGGTTCTTTCCAGGTGGCCTGGACCGGGCAGGCTTGAACGCAAGGTGGATTGTCGCATTGTTGGCAGCCGATGGGAATATATTTTTGGCCTGGCTCGGGGACTTGCGGGGGATTGTAGTAGGGGTTGGCCTGGGAAAGGTGGGTGGTACCCTGGTTGGTGGCCAGGACGCGAATGTTTTCCAGGTGCCCACCCCGACCGCAATTGTTTTCCCGCACGCAAGCTTCGACGCAACGTCGGGTTCCCTTGCACATGGCCAAGTTCAGGGCTTGGGCGAATTTAACGTTGGGTTGTGGCGGGGTGGTTGTGCAGGTGATCCGGATGTCGTGGATGCGTTGGGTTTCCCGTTCGATCCGTTGCAGGGCGAGGCGGACTTCTTGGGGAGACATTTTTTTAAAATGTTTTTGCAGCAGGCGGTCAAGGTTGTCGGTCAGTCGCGGTGAGGTCATCGTCTCCAGTGCCGACGCGGATGCGGCGACCCCGGTGGTGGTGAGGGCCAATCCTTTAAGGAGGGTTCGGCGTTTGGGGTTCATGGTTGGCTCTCCGTTGTTTTGGGAGGGGGTACGACAGGTTTCCAGGCGTTTTGGCTCCCTGGGCGGGCCGGTGGGCTGGATGGAACCACGGGTTTCCATGCGGGTTGATGCGGGTTGTGGCACGCGGCGCAGGGTAACAGACGGCGTGGGCCTTGCCAATTACCGATGCGTTTGCCGTGGGCACCATAGAGCCAATCTCTGACCTTGGTGGCATGACATTGATTGCACAGGCGATGCGCTTCGGTGAAGGGTGCGGTTTGGTCATGGTGAAGAATCAATTGCCGGGGGGATTCGGGGAGATGGCATTGGTCGCACCAGGCTCCGGGGAGGGGCCAATGGGTGAAAACCAGCGTTTCGTGGGGTTTTTTCAGGGAGCGGGGGGTGGGATCGGGTTGCCGCCAGGCGTGGCAGGAGATGCACTTATCGGTCCCGGCAGGGGTGGTGACTTCAAAAGGGGGTGGGGGGGCGGCAACCGCTACGGAGGTCAGGGTGAGCATGATCCCCAGAAAAACCAGGATGGCTGGTTTGGCTGTCATCTTTTTTTTGCCCAAAGGGCATACTGTTTTTGCATTCCATTGAAGTTGGGAAGGGATGGCGGACATTTTTTCATAAGCTCTGACTTGATTGGACGGTTTGCTGCGACAATCTGCCCCGAAGCATCGGGAAGCTTCGGGAAATTCGCCCCACCGCAATAAATTAGTCGGGTGTTCCCGGAATTTC
This sequence comes from Magnetococcales bacterium, assembly GCA_015660855.1. Classification (GTDB taxonomy): domain Bacteria; phylum Pseudomonadota; class Magnetococcia; order Magnetococcales; family UBA8363; genus UBA8363. Next base: position 271 of record JACSDG010000161.1, on the reverse strand, counting down.
CCCATCAGCTCACCAAGTACGTGGTACAAACTCTCCGTCATTGGCCAGCTTGACGCTGTCGCCAGACTGGACAATGACGAACAGCCCCTCATTCATGGCAAATTTATCTACATCGCTGTCGATAAGGATGCCAGCCACGGCACCCATCACCCGTGCGCCACCTTCGCCCTCGTAGAACTCCTTGAACTCGCGCACCCGTTTCAGATGATCACGGACATCCTCGGTGGTCAGGCGACTCTTGACTTCCACCAGGACAACGCAGTCGGTGTTG
>JACSDG010000160.1 GCA_015660855.1 Magnetococcales bacterium | reverse complement strand
TTTGCCTGAAGGGCATAATGTCCTGAGACAAAATAAAAAAATCAGGTGTGAGAAAATCAAAATCTTGGGGCTGCGCCCCTACCCCCCCTTGGGGGGCAGGAAAGTCAAAATCAAAGTCAAAAGAAGAACCTTGGAGGCTCCGCCTCCAAACCTCCGCTGGGGGGAGAACCTCCCCCCAGACCCCCGCAATAGTTTTAACCTTAAAAAAAGAGGGGGGGGGACTGAACGGTTACCCCCAGCCTGGACCGGTTAGTACAATCATTCGAGCCTTGAAAAAAAGGCCTTGCACGGGAGCGCATCATGGTTGCAAACAATCCACCGCAAAACAGCAACCGCCGTTTTCTGCCAACCTCCAAACTGTTTCAGTGGATCATCCTTTTGGCCATCCTGGTTTTCGGCGGTTGGATGCGGATCACGGTGGTGCAGCAGACCCAGGTATACAATCCACTGGGACCGGATGCCTTGCATTATTTCAATTATGCCTACAACTTGGTTAATTTCGGGGTCTACTCCAAAGATTCTAGTGCTCTTAACGGAATTGCGCCAGTTTCCGATAGCTATCGGCCCCCAGGTTATCCCCTTTTTCTGGCCTTTTTCCTTGCCACCGTACCATTGAAATATTTTTTGCAGGTACTGTTGTTGGGACAGGCCTTTTTGAGTACTTTGGCCCTGCTCCTCACCTTTTTTGTTGCCAGAGCCTTTCTTCCTGTCATCTTGGCGTTGCTGGTTACACTGTTGACGGCTTTGACTCCGCACCTGATCACCTTGAACCATTATGTTCTTTCCGAGTCGTTGTATACTTTTGTTCTCCTGGCCTTCCTGGTCAGCACCCGAGGGGGAGATTCTCGCTGGCCGGCATGGTTTGCCATTGGGATTGTCTTTTGTGCGGGCGGGATGGTACGCCCTGCTTTGTTTTATTTTGTGATACCCATGGCAGGATTAATCTGGTTGCGTCGAGAATTACCGGGACGCAAAAAAGCGGCGTTGGCTTTTGTGGTTGGTTTCCTGCTGCTGCTGACTCCCTGGTCGCTCAGAAACAAAATGGTTTTGGGATCATGGTCGGATGACAAATATTTGGCCTCCTCCATGGCGGATGGCATCTATCCCGATTTTGTTTACAATGGCAATCCAAAAACTTTCGGTTTTGCGCATCGGTACGACCCAAGGAGAAAAGAATTTTCTTCGAGCATGGCCTTGGTGCTCAAAGAAATAAAAGATCGCTTTTCAAAAGAGCCTATGCTTCATTTTAAATGGTTTGTTCTTGGCAAGCCGAGTTGGTTTTGGTCCTGGACTATTGTTCAAGGAGCGGGAGACATTTTTGTTTATCCAGTAGTGAGTTCGCCCTATTTTGAGCAGAAAATATTCAAAACATCCCACAGATTACTTTTTTCTCTCCATCGACTGGCCGTGTTTTTGGCCATACTGGGTTCGATTCTGGCTTGGCTGCCGCGAAAGTATCAACCCATTTCCGGGGACCGTCCGCTGTTTATGGCGCGTTTGTTGAGTCTTTTGCTTTGTTACATGACGGTGGTGCACATGGCCGTGCTACCCTGTCCGCGCTACAATATTCCCCTGCGTCCGGAGCTTTATTGCATGGCATTGTTTGGTCTTTGGGGCATCTATCGCCAATTGGTTGATCGGTTAACCCCCAAACCGAAGCCTGTGGGGTAGCCAGAATCGGGGCGGGTCAACAATTCAGAGAGGGAGATATGGCACGACATTCTGCTTTAATAGGTCTGATGGTTTTGTTGATGATGTGGGGATGCACGCCCCCCGAAGAAAACGTCGTCAAGGTGACACGCATTCATGAAATCAATAAAGTTTGCAGTGTGCATGACGAATCTATGGGTATTGTTGTCGTGGTCGATGTCGAAGCGACACCAAAAACCCGTGTCTGTCAGTTTTCCGAATGGGACAGCACTTCCATGGGCCGTACCTATCGAGGCACCCGCTTTTTGGAATTGAAAAGCTATCGCCACGAACTCTACCCCAACGATCCCTATTATCGTTGTGATTGGCCTCTTTCGTCCGTGACCATGGAGTCCCCCCTCTTTTTCTTAGGTTGAAACTATTGCGGGGTAACCGTTCAGTTCCCCCGCCTTTTTTTTCTTTTAAAAGTATTGCGGGGGTCCGGGGGGAGGTTTGGAGGCGGAGCCTCCAAACCTCCATCGGGGGGGATGATCCCCCCCGGACCCCCGCAATAGTTTCAACCTAAAAAAAAGGGGGGGGGGTGAACGGTTACACCTTGCCTGCCTACCCGATTTGGGGTAGACAGCGCGTTGAATGGGGTAAATTCATGCAAGGTCAGGTCTATGAACGCCGCGATTTTCAGACGAATTTTGACGACCATTGAGGCTATGTACGACGCGGTCACCGACTCGAGAAAGTGGGAAAATGTTCTCAAGGAGATGACGGAGCTTCTTGACGCTGATTCCGCCCACATCGGGCATTTTGACCGTGATAATCCCCTGTTCAACGTCTCTTTGCTGTACGGTGTTGAAAATGATATGCATTGGGATGCGGAACTGCAACAAAAATTTGAAAAATTGATCCCGGAGGATCCCCGTCTGATCCTGTGCAATACCTATCCAGAAAAACCTATTTCTTGCCGCATGTATCTTACCGATACCGAGCTGCACGATTCGCGTATGTGGCAGGAGGTTTTACGTTATTCCAGAGCTGAATATTCCCTGATCGTCACCCTGCAGGGGAACAATCAAGAAACCTTGACCGGTGTTGGGGTGTTTCGTACGCCGGAGGGGCGACCGTTTGATCAGGAAGCTTGCGATATCATGGGAGAGCTTGTGCCGCATTTTAAGCGAGTCTTATCTCTGCACAAACAGTTGGCCAACATGGACCTCGGGCAACGCATGGGCATGAGTACCCTGGATCATATTCCTATGGGTATTTTTGTCGTGGCTTCGCAAGGGAAGGTCCATTTTGTCAATGATTTCGGTGACAGCCTCGCCCGGGAAAATGACGGATTGCTTATCGATTCCGGTCATTTGGCATTGCAGCGCTCAAAAGAAAATGATGAATTGCAGCGCTTCATCCATGCGGCGGTCGATACATCCAAACGAGCCAGGGCTTATCCTACGCCTCCGCAGGCATTGTCCGTAACCCGTACCCGTGCAGAGGAACCTTTGTGGATGATGGTGTCACCTCTGATGGTCGGTGGTGCATCCCTTGGGGTAGACCCTCTGCAGCAACCTATGGCGGTGGTGTTCGTGTCCGATCCGCTTCAGCCACAGGAATCTCCACCCGAATTATTACAACGGTTATTTGGCCTGACGCGACGGGAAGCCGCCCTGGTGGAACAATTGGTTTTGGGGCGTTCGCTTCAGGAGGGAGCGGATGTCCTGGGGATCACGGAACATACAGCCAGAACCCACCTGAAAGCAGCGTTTGGCAAGACGCAAACCCAGCGTCAGAGCGATTTGGTGCGCTTGGTTTTGTCGTCTCCGGTGTGGATACGCAAAGCAACCTCCCGTGCCGATATCCAAAAATCGCTGCAAAATACCCTGGCCAGTGGGGATCGATTTCGGATGTATCGCTGAGGGGACGTGCCCACATTGCATTCTTTGGTTGGGTTGTTGGTTGGGTAACACCCTGGAACCCATATTAGACCTCAACCTTGGAAAAGAGGCGGAGACCAAACGGTTACTGTCCTTTGGACAGGATGCTCTGGTTTACCATGCACGAGGCACGAAAGCCTCGTCATTGGCCAAACGCATTGAATCACCCGCTTGTACCATAACGAATAACCCATTGTTCATGGCAAAACGGTCGGCGTGTTCTTCGATGACAATCCCAGCCACCGCGCCAAGGACGCGCATGTCGGCATACCTCGGGAAAAATTCTTTGAACTCCGCCAAACGCACGATGTGTTCCCGTATATCCTCAACTGTCAGAGAACTCTTGACTTCCACCAGTACCACGGCATCGGTATTTTCCACGAAAACGTCGATCTCCATGTGACGCCCACCAGGAAGCTTGGACCTCATCCGACGGCTGACCATATGGACCGGAATCCCCTTTACAACAAAAAGGGTCTCGCAAGCAGGGGCGACCATTCCCTCGACAAATTCGCCCCAACGTCCCCCCAATCGACCAATCTGCACAGAAACCTCTTTGACCTTACGGTCGGTTTCCTTGAGTTGAGCGCTGGTTTCCTTTACCTGAGCTTCGGTTTCCTTAACCTGGACTTCGGTTTCCTTGAGCTGAGTACTGGTTTCCCTAACCTGGACTTCGGTTTCCTTAATCTGGGCACTGGTCTCCTGAAACTTACGGTCAAGTTCCACTCTTCGCTCACGGTCCTCCCTGACCATCTCCTGGAACTTTCGATCTGTTTCCTGGAACTTGCGATCGGTCTCCTGGAACTTGCGATCGGTCTCCTGGAACTTGCGATCGGTCTCCTGGAACATTTTCCAGACATCGTCAAAAGTCAAGGCCTGAGTCACAGCAATCTCTCCTAAACCTCAACCAGCTTGGGATACGTAGTTTTCAAACGTCATCCCCGCAAAAGCGGGGATGACGGAAACTACACACCCCAAGCCGGGAGCGGTTTAATATCCCGCCCTTCGGGCAAAAACCAAAACCATGGGGGCTTTGCTCCCAAACCTCAACCGGTGGGGGGGAGATGATCCCCCCCAAATCTCCGCAACAGTTTTCCCAGCATACCACAAGCCGGAAGGCACCCCCTCCCCCCGGCTTACGGCCTAAAACCCTCTACAACCCCATCCCCATCTGAATATACCCACAGGGACAGGCCAAGTGACAAACATGGCAACCGTTACAGCGCGTGTAATCGGTATGCATCACCTTGCCCTGAGGACGCTTGAAATCCCGCTCGATAGCCTCCCTCGGGCAATAAATACGACACTGGTCGCACACAAAACAAAGACCACAACTCAGACACCGCTTGGACTCCGACAGAGCGTCCTCAAAAGAGATCGTGCGCGTCGTCTCCTTGAAAGTCCTTGTCGCCTCATCCAGAGGAATCTGCTGCTCCTCATGCCGCTTTGAGGGCGGATAGAAGCCCAAACGCATCTCTGTATGTTTGACAGGACGCGCCTTGTGGGGAAGATTGATGTTTTCTCCAAGCAGATAAGCATGAATGGCGCGCGCTGCAAGACGTCCATGCCCCACAGAACGCGTGGAAATGCCCAATCCAATCACATCGCCACCGGCAAAAACACCGGGAGTCGCCGTGTTGAACGTTTTATCCACCGAAAGCCATCCCCACTTGTCGGCCAAGGTCTCCATCCCCTGTTCCAACTCGGGGACTTGACCAATACCCATGATAATGGTGTCGCAGGCGATGACAAACTCCGATCCTGCCACGGGCACCGGACGACGCCTTCCCGAGCTGTCAGGGGCACCAAGCTCCATGCGAATACACTTGACCCCCGTTGCCCGACCGCCGTTGGTGACAATCTCCACCGGAGCCGTCAACAGCTCAAAATGAATCCCTTCATGCTCCGCTTCCACCACATCCTTGGCAATGGCCGGCATTTCATCCTTGGTACGACGATACAACACCGTCACCTTGGTGTACTTGGAAACCCTGAGGGCCGAACGAGCCGAATCCAAAGCGGTTTTTTCAATAGAAACCGTTTCCTCGTCGTGCTGCGCCTTTTTATCCATTTCCGCACGGGCGTGATCATAAGCACCCGCATCACCAGAAGCTTCAGCGGCATCAAGCTCCGCCTGGAGCCGCAATGATACGCGAGCGGCATCCATGGCACTGTCGCCACCACCAATGACGATCACCTGGGAACCGATTTCCACCTTGGCCCCCGAGTTGACCCGGTTGAGAAAACTGGCCGCAGTGAACACATTGGCGGAATCTTCCCCCGGAATGTCCATGACGCTACCCTTATGCGCCCCCAGCCCCAGGAAGACAGCATCAAACTGCTTCTTCATGTCTCCAAAGGAAATATCCCGTCCAATGCGGGTGTTACACTTCAACTCCACCCCCAGATCAAGGATGTTCTGCACCTCAGCATCCAAAATTTCATCGGGAAGGCGGTAAGTGGGAATGCCATACCGCAGCATGCCACCCGTTTTTTCAAACGCCTCGAAAATGGTTACCTTGTGTCCCCTGCGGGCCAGCTGATAAGCACAGGAAAGACCCGCCGGGCCAGACCCCACCACAGCAACCTTTTTGCCCGACACCTTGTCGGTCAACTTTTTGTATTTTAACTTGCGGTTTAACCCATGGTCGCCAATAAAACGCTCCATGTTGTTGATCGCCACCGCACCATCGGTCATGTACTGCCGGTTGCATCCAGACTCACACGGATGCGGACAGATACGGCCATGGGTCGCAGGCAGAGGATTTTTGTCGGTCAACAATTCCCATGCCTGATCCAAAGCCGTCTCGTGGGATATTTTGAGCATTCCTGCTTGGCTGATGCTCGTCAAATAACCCCGAATATCCTCGCTGCTGGGACACGCATCCCGGCAGGGGGGAATTCTTTGGACGTAGACAGGGCATTTCCAACTGGTACCGTTGCGAACAACGATCTCCTCAGGGACACCACGACCGAGTTTAGCCTCCAGATCCTCCCTGGAAATCTGTGTCAATATGGTTGACTCTTGCATTAACGAATTCCTCCCGGAGTAAACAGGTTACCAGACCCGCATCAGAGTCGGACCATGGCCGACCTGTTGAGTGTTGAAAGGGCTTCCGGGCTGTCATCGATATGATAACGTGTGAAAGGAAAACCGGTTTTTTCAAAAAACCGTTGCCACCCGATCCTTTCAATCCACTCCCCGAGACGCTCCCAAGGTTTGCCACCCTCTTTATAGGCTTTCAAAATGGTCTTGACCGCCACGGAAACTTCAGGCCAACGCGGTGGATTGTTGGGAATGCCCCAAACAGCCAACTTCATGAATGTTGGCGCACTGCGGGCGTTGGACATTTTGCCGCCGACCCAGATGGACAGGGTATCGGTTTGGGAATCCCGAATTTCCATGCTGGGGCACTGTCCGTGGCACGCGCCACAGTACATGCACTTTTCTTCGATAACCTCAACCGTTTCCTTCCCGTTGATGCTCGCCGGGCGAATCGCTGCGGCGGGACAAATGGCGACAACCTTGGGAAGCTCGCATATCTGCATGTTGCTATGGTTGATGCGGGGGGCATGGTGGTGTTGCACAATGATCGATATATCACCATGGCTGGCACAGTTGATCTGGCAGCACGACGACGAAATGTGAACCCGATTGGGAAAGGCTTCGTTTTTGAAATCATCGATGAGATCGTCCATCAAAGCTTTCACCGAACCGGCGGCATCGGATCCGGGAAGGTTGCAGTGCAACCAACCCTGGGTGTGGAGAATGTTGGACACCGAAGGACCGGTACCACCCAAAGGCCAGCCCAGTTCTTTCTCCACCGCATGGATCAAAGGATCCAGATTTTCTTTTTTTCCAACCAAAAACTCAATGTTGGAACGGGAAGTGAAACGCAAAAACCCTTCGCAATATTTATCGGCAATCGCACACACCTTGCGAACGGTATCGGCACTCATCGTCCTGGGAGAACCGGCACGGACGGTATAAAGTTTGTCGCCGCTTTCGCCCACATGCACCAACACACCAGGGCGCAATCTTTCATGGTAGTCCCACTTGCCGTAATTCTTGGCCATGAGGGGATGCAACATTTTGTTGTAGTCCGGAGCACCCTGGTCCCGGGGTGCCAGCGTAGTCTGACTCATATCGCTATTTGCCGCTCTCCATCAAACTTGCTGGGGCCCAATTCCTCAAACTTGATATAGGAGGTGGTCCGTGGACGACAGATCATACGCGCATCCGGCTCGATATCGAGTCCTTTGAGGAACGTCATCATGCCGATGCGGTAGATGAATTCGCCCACCCGTTCATGATCCATGCCGTTATCGTTCCAGAATTCCCAGACTTTTTCGATGAAGTCGGTGAGATTGTTCAAATCTTCATCGGTTTCAAGCTTGATGAAGGGGACGAGGACCGAGCCCATGGTATCGCCGATTTTCAAGGTGCGGTGACCGCCGATAAGGATGGTAGCACCGCGATCCTTACCCGGTTTGAGGGCTTTGTGCATGACGTTGATGCAGTGCATGCAACGCACGCAATCGCTGTGGTCAACGACGAGTTCCTTGCCACGTACCGACAGGCAGCGGGTGGGGCAGCGGGTGAGGACGTTGTTGACCAGATAATCCATCCCTTTTTCGTCGATGAATTCGGCAACCTTGGCCTGGTTGACCTGCATGGCCCCCCGCCAAGTACCGATGATGGGCATATCGGAACGAACAATGGAGTTGGAACAATCGTTGGAACAGCCAGAGAGTTTGAACTTGAATTTATAGACAAACTCAGGACGGTGCAAATAGTGAATGAAGGTATCGGTAAGGTGTTTGGTCACCTTCATGGTGTCGTAGCAGGCCATTTCACAGCGGGCCTGGCCGACGCAACATTGCAGGGTACGCAGAGCCGCCCCCGATCCACCGATGTCCCAACCGGCATTCATCAGATCCTCAGCGCATTGCAAGGAACCGGCATCGTCAAAGCCCAGGAGAAGCACATCACCGGTCATGCCGTGGAACTGGAGGATACCCGCTCCGTTTTTCTCGGAGATATCGGCGAGATTGCGCAGAGCGTCGGTGCTGTAGACCCAACCTGGGGGTTCAATGACGCGCACGGTATGAAAATTGGCCAAACCAGGATATTTGTCGGCCTTGTCGGAAACACGGGCGATAATACCGCCACCGTAGCCAGGGGCATTGATGATTTTACCCTGCCAATAATTCCAACGATTTTGGTAGGATTCTTCCAATTGATTAAGCAACTGGGTAATCACTGGTCTCTTTTTTGAATACGCTTTAAGATCAGTAACAAAACTTGGCCACTCACCCGACTCCAACTCATTCAGCATGGGTGTGTTCAGGGCCATTTCCTTAGCGCTCATATGATAACTCCTCGGAATGGTGGTAGATTGCTTTCATGCGTGCCTGTCCCTGGGGAGGGGCGGGACCCACTTCAAGCGGCGCATCACGATCTCAACGATCAAAGAATCTCAACAGGAGGGGATTCTACATGGCTCAAGAGTCCATGACAACTTCGAAAGAGCACATTTTTTCCGCCATGAACATAATGCCCTGCGGGCAAAAATCAAAGTCAAAAACAGCGAAGGGAGATTTTTGTCCAAATTATCAAGAAAAGAACCTTGGAGTGCTGCCCCAAACCCCGCCGAGGGATGGGATGATCCCCCCCGTGCTGCGGTCAGTTTTGGTGAGCAGGATTGGGTCAATTCCTATGAGTGCTGAGGTGCGTACTGCGTGCCTGAAGCTTCGGTCGGCGAAATGGGGAGGGAAATCCTTCTCTCCGACCTTCGGTCCGGTGAGTTGTCATGGGGTTGACAGGTCTGTATTCTCAAACAGGTTCGGCTTGCCATGGGGGAGGTTCGCGGTTACTCTGAAAGGATAAGAAAACGTACAACGTGGGGTTGCTATGACAGTCCTTCCCGAAATGATTCCCGTATCCGACCTGCGCCAGGATGCTGCTGCCACCCTCAAGCGGTTGGAGTGCTCCCGCCACCCCATCGTCATCACCCAGAGGGGACGAGCCGCTGCCGTGCTGATGAGCGTCAAGTCCTATGAGCGATCCGAAGAGGAGCGGCAACTCCTGCTACGGTTGCTGAAAGCTGAAAAAGAAATTCAAAAAGGTGAAGGTCATGACATGGATGAGGTCATGGCCCAATCCAGAGCTCTGTTGGAATCCAAATCAGAATGAAGGTCCGCTTCACCCCTTCTGGACTCACCGAACACATGAAATCTCTTGAGTTCTTGCAAGAGGAGAACCCGACTGCGGCATGGCGATACCTAAAACACCTTGATGACCTATTGAAACAGATTGAACAGTTCCCCAAATCAGGCCGTCCGCTTCCGGAATATCCGGATCTTGCGTACAGGGAGGTGATCGTTCACCCGAACAGATACATCTACCACGTCAGTGGGGAAACGGTCTGGATTGCAACGGTATGGGGTGAACGCCAGAAAATAAAAAAACTTCAACCGCCGACGTGATCACCTTCGCCGAGTCAATCTGGGAATAGTATATCCTATTTCACAGAGGTTCCAGATTGCAGTAGGAAAATTGATATACTGTCCCCAGATTTACCAACGAAATATTATACCCTTCGAGCAAAAAAAGTCAAAAACAAAAAAACTACATATCCATTTCGCTCAAGCTGAATAAAACCAACCATTTGAAATAAAACAAGAATTCCTGCTTGTAACAGGAAGTAAAAAATCTACAACAATATCAACATGTTACCTTATTTTACTTAAGCGAAGTGGATACGTAGTTTCCTGGTTTCCCAGCCTTTTCGGTAAAAGGGGGGCAACCCTATCCCAATGGTCATTATGCAATAATAATGGATTCCTACTCCTGGGAGACAAAATGGCAGGCCGAGTTATTGAATGTCAAGACGACCTAGGAAAAACGATCCGTCACGACCACCTCACGCAAAGGCAACGGCCCCCCACGGGGAGCGGCGGGTTCAAGTCCTTTGCCTATGGCCACGGCCATGACGATACAATGGTCCTCGGGCAAACGAATCAATCGCGCCGCCGCCGCAAAATCAAAACCGATCATGGGACAGGAATCCCATCCCATCCCCTGAGCCGCCAGCATCAGGGTTTGCGCCGCCAGGCCGCCCGACCGCATGGCCTCATCGCGTTGGCATTGGTCGTGACCGCGATAAAATTGATCCATCGCCGCAACGCTACGGTTTCTGATTTCCTCGGAGGCATTTTTCCAATAGCGTTGGGGTGATTTTTCCCAAGCTTTGAGGTCGGCCAGCACCATAATCAACAGTGCGGCATCAGTAACCTGAGATTTTCCCCGGAAAATGGCGCGCATCTCCCGGCGCAACGTGGGATCGCGCAACCAGAGAAAACGCCAGTTTTGCATGTTGAAAGCGGTGGGTGACAAAACGGTTAAACGCAACAGTTCCATAACCTCGGCTTCGGTCATGGAGTGTCCGGGGTCGAATTTTTTGACCGCCCGGCGTCTTTCAATAGCTTCACCAACGTTCATCCTTGTTTTTTCTCCCGTTGTTGGACGAATGTCACAAACGCCCTAAGCTCCTGGTCCGACGCCATCTCATCGCCACAGGCACACTGGACGGAACCATAGACGTGTATCTCACCATCGTCACGCAGGACGGCCCCCCCATAGCCACCAAATTCAACGAACAATCGTTCCAATTCCTCCCGTTGAAACTGCCCAAGGGTCATCCAGGCAACAATTTTTTCTTGTGCGCACACGCCGATCACCACCTCACAACGGCAATTCAAACTGTCTGAGTTTATCCAATTCCCCCGGTCGAATCTTTTTAATTTTAAAACCTCCCCCCGACAAGGCAGCCAGTTCATAAGCGTCGACAATCTTGCCATCCGCATCCGTCAGCCATACATGGCTGATTCCGGAGTCGCTGGAAAGGAGTGCCCTGGCTTCACGCCGGGCCTTGCTGTGACTGCCGTCGATGGCAATTGTCGAATTAATCTTGCCGTAGGTGCGAATGGTAAAAGAGGGTGGGCTGGGCAGCACTTCGGGGAGCGCTACGGATGGCACCTCTGGAGTCATCCGGGGCGAAACCCCGGCGGTTGCCGCAGGCGGCACATCGGGAATCGTTAAGGACGGAACTTCAAGGGAGGCTTCGGGCAGCCCCCTTTCCTGCTGCGGGGCGGCGGCGTCAGAGAGCGAAATTTGTACAGGCTCCTGGTTGTCGCACCCTTGAAAATGGCCTTCGGCGCGGACACAAAAACAATGTGCAAAGCCGAGATACCAATGCCCATGCCCAACGGTAATGGCAGATCCATCATTGAAAATAAATCGTTTTTTTCCAAAAGCCTCATCCACCCGGACGGCCTGACTACCGCAAAGGCCATCCAAAGATTCTCCCTGGACCGTTTGAAAAGCATGGCCATCGTTGTTAAAACGTTGGGCAATGGTTGTGGCGATCATCTCCATGACCTTCTCCTATGGGAAGGGGCTATTGAAAAAAAACGTTCATCTCCAATAGCACATGCAACCGTTTTCTGAGAAAAACACGGGTCAATCGAAACCATCGTCTGTGCCTGATGCGGTGGATCAACCTGGATTTTCCCGGAAAATCAAACAGAATGATTCCAAAAAAAACAAAAACAAAGCCAGGGCCTGGGATACCGGGAATGGAAAGAAGAAACCCGACGCAAACCAACAATACTCCCACAGCCTGACGAATGAAAAGTGCCATAATTCCCATTTTTGGCTGCCAAAGGGCGGTTATTCGCACAAGCCTGCCAGGAATCATCAAGCACCTGAAAATCAAGAGTTCACCATCGCCCCACAGGAGGAGATAGCGTCAAATGGCATTGGGGTCAATGCTCCATCCAATCCCCTTTTTTCAACCTGCCGCAGAAGGGGGTCCCTTCCGTTTGCTCCATCCGGCCAGATTTTGGGCGCAATGGGAGCCAAACCTGACAAATTTCAGTGGACTGAAAGGTTAAAATCCTGGACAATCTGATTGTGGAAGAGTTGTTTCACCGAGGTTCAGCGTCTTAATCGTCAAGTTTTGAACGAAAGCGTTTACGGATGATCTGGTGTTGCAGATTTTGATCGGGCGGGAAGCTGTGGAGCTGCTGACAGTGGAATTCGCTTCCACCCAGAAGCGTCTTCCCGATCTGCTGTTTTTACTGAAGGATGATTCGATTTTCCATCTGGAGTTGCAAAGCAACTCTGAGGGCATGGACTGGCGCATGCTGATGTATTACTCGTTGATACGTCAGCGTTATCCGAGCAGAGTTCTGGTTCAGAAGGTGCTGTACGTTGGGCTGAAAGAGTGGCAGCCCGGATCGGCTATCGAAGAGCCGAATTTATCCTTTCGCTACGAGGTGGTTGACATCCGCAGCATCGACTGTCGGGAGTTGATGGACAGCCCGTCCTTGGAGGAAAACATCCTGGCCATCCTTTGTCGGATCGACAACCAGAAAGAGGTGATCCAGAAAATTTTGCATCGAATAAGTGAACTGCCGATAAAAGCCAGGGCTGATGCACTGACGAAATTGGTCATCTTATCCAGGTTGCGTAGGCTGGAAATGATAGTCAAAACGGAGGCTGAAGAAATGTCACTTACCTTCAATGTAATGGAAAACGATGTGCTGCGACCTTTGTTCATGAAGGCGCAGATGGATAGTGAACTGGTTGGCGAGCAAAAAGGTGAGGCTAAAATGCTGATACGTATGCTGCAACGCCGTTTCGGTGCCGTACCTGACTGGGCTAGTGAAAAAGTTGCCGAAGCCGAGCCATCCTCCTTGGAAGAATGGAGCCTTCGCATCTTCGATGCTCAGTCCCTGGACGATGTTTTCTCGGACAAGACGTGACACCGTTTTCCAAGAAAAGTTTGCGTAGATTTTCGGTCACCAATCGATACCCAATGCAAACATTGTCTTTCCATGCGTTTTCGAAAGGAAAAAAAAGCACTTTCAGGAGAAAAGGAGAAATCCCACCATAGGGAATCTGGGGACAGTATATTCATTTCGCAGACGAGGGAAATCTGGGGACAGTATATTCATTTCGCAGACGGGGAGTTGGTCAAGGACTTGAATCGAATGCTTGTAGGCTGGGCCAACTATTTTTCTATGGGTCTGGTCCGCAAAGGTTATCGTGCGGTTATGGAAAACATGCTACCGTCCCCCCTACAGTTGGCACGCCAGTTCTCTACTCTACCGGAATTCCCGGTTTGAACGGTGGAGCATCCTGCCCAAAGGGAACTATGTCCTTTAAAGCTATAAGTATATTTATCATTATTTTGGTGACTGCTGGTGTAGCGATGGCCTCGGATCGCACCGCGGCCAGCCTGCTTTTGGTTCATGGTTATGCCAGCGATCCTGAGGTTTGGCGCAAAAGTGGTATTGTTGGCGTTTTGGAAACAAACGGCTGGCATCCGGGGGGGAAGTTTTTGGTGGGAGCGGACGGAAAATTTCGTTTTGATGCCGCATTTGGCGACTCGGTTCGGCGTTATTATCTGGCCGATCTTCCCTCGGAGGCTCCCATTCGCCATCAGGGGGAGATATTGGACACCCTGGTTTCTGCTCTGGTGCGGCAAAGGCCTCAGGCGGTGGTTTTTGCCGCTGGGCACTCTGCTGGTGGTGTGGCCCTGCGGTTGGCTATGGTCTGGCGTTCGTCTCTGGGGATCCGGGGGTTGATCACCATTGCCGCGCCCCATCGCGGCACCGACACCGCCAAATTGGCCAGCTTTATCACCCAAACTCCCATGGCAATGATGACACCCTTTGTTGGCATGGGGACCTTGAATCGTTCGCAAAATCTTTATGCCGATCTGGCTCCGGAAGAAGAGGGAAACTTTTTGTTTTGGCTCAATCGTGCAAAGCACCCCAGGGCATTTTATCTTTCCATCGTTCGTGAATCGGGAGGCCTGCTCGCTATGGATCCTGTGGTCTCGTCCGCCAGTCAGGATCTTACTCAGGTCCAGGCATTGGGAAAACTGGCTCAAAGCATAACTTCCGGGACGGGGCATGCTTTGGAGACCAACGATGGCGAACTTATGGCCGAATATTTGGCGCGATGGATCAAGGGGCTTTGATCTTCGACGTATCGGAAAGATTATTGCGGGGGTCCGGGGGGTGTGTCCGAGAGGTTCCAATATTCAAATTGACTGAAAGGTGTCAATCCGGGGAATTGTCCGTTCGTCCGGTAGCCTG
>JACSDG010000159.1 GCA_015660855.1 Magnetococcales bacterium | reverse complement strand
ATCCATTTCAGGGGACAGAAATCTGGGGACAGTAACTTGGGGGGCTGACCTTTCCGGTTGGTACGGTGAAGTCCAGGGAAGGGATAACCTCCCAAAAACCCGCCGATGCACGGGGCGAGTTTTCGGGAGGCTGAGGCAATCAGGCAAATTTTTTCAAAACATCCGGCTGCACAACCTGCTGATGCAAAGCCGCATCGTTCCAACTTCCCCCCCAGGAAAGCACCATCAACTGGGAATAATACAAGATGGGAATGTTATAGCTGGTTCCGAAAAGTTGATTGATCTTGCCCTGATACACTTCCAGGTTTAACTGACACACCGGACAGGGAGTCACAATGCAATCGGCTCCGCCCTCGACAGCACACTGGATAATCTCCTTGGTGAGTTGGCACGACCTTTCCTGCTCGGAGAACATCAACGCCCCACCGCAACACGCCACCTTTTTAGCAAAAGGTATGGCCGTAGCCCCCGTCAAGGTAATCATACGATCCAAATATTGCGGGTTTTCAAAACTATCCCCTACAATGCCAAAGGGCCGATTGGTCTGGCAACCCACATACCCCGCCACCTTTAAACCGGTCAAGGGTTTGGTCACCTTGCCTTTCAGGGTGTTCCACCCGATGTCCTCAATGAGAACTTCCACCAGATGCCGGGTTTTGATCCCCCCCTCGTAGGAAAGCCCGCCTTCCTTCAAGGCAATGTTGACCTTTTCCTTCATTTCCGGCTCATGCTCCAGGCGTTCGCTGGTCTCCCGCATGGAAAGCCAACAGGCGGCGCACGTCGCAACCAGATCGCTGTTGCCCTGCTGCTGCTTGGAAAGGGCAAAGTTGCGTGCCGACAAGGCCAGTCTGGGAATCACCCCGCCACCGGCATAACCGATGGAGGCACTGCAACAGTTCCAATCTTCAATCTCGTTGAGCTTGATATCAAGCATCCGGCACATGGATCGCACGGAGGTTTCCATGTTGGCCGCAGAAGCGTTGTGCTCTGAGCTGCAACCTGGAAAAAACGAATACTCCTTCATGCCTTGCCCTCCTTCTGGTTTTCAAGTTCAAACGCCTTCTTCAACATGGCCTTGAATCCGGGATAGCCTTTGATTTTTCCACGGAAAGGGATGGGCTTCAAACGCTTGGCCTTCAACATTCCCAGTGCCGAATCCTTCATCTCCAGCCCCTGTTTGATCCCTTCACCAATGCCATCCTTGAAGTAGAGCTTCATGGTGAGAGCCGCCTCACCTACTCGTCCCGTGGCCACAATATTTTCCCAGAAAATATCCTTGGCAAAATGGTGGGTGGGTTGCTTGGGATCCGCCTTGCCCTGCACCGAGGCATAACGGGCCAAACCATGAATGATGTGGGTGATGGGCAGGTTGCGCGGACAGCGGACGATGCAATTGTAGCAGGAAGTGCACATCCACATGTCGGTGCTGGTGAGCACCTCATCACGCATTCCGGCGCGTACCATTTGAAAAATTTGTCGGGGGGAATGGGTCCACGCCCCCAAAAAACCCATGGGACACGACCCAGCGCACACGCCACACTGCATGCACATCTTGATCCAATGCCCCTCTTCCGAATTTTTATAGACCTCTTTGGCAAAAGTCAGGTCGTAAGTCATGATCGATCTCCAGTCGGAACCGCGTATGCGGTCGGAATCCACGCAACAGAGATTCCGACCGCAATACCACCGTTAATACAGGATCAAAATTCCTTATAGGGATTGGGATCCAGTTTGCTGATTTCCGCCACAAAGTCATTGATAACCTGCGGCAGGGTCTCGGCGTCCATAATGTTGACTTCCACCATCTTCACCCGGCTCGATTCCAATTGTAGCCGATCCAGGGTTTCGGAAACCTTGCTCAAACGGATTTCCGCCAGGGCGGAACCCCGTACATTGTGACATTGATAATCGGTGCCATGACGACACCCCATCAGCAACACCCCGTCATATCCTTTGGCCATGGCATCAGCGATCCAAACCAAACTCATGGATCCCATGCAGCGCAAAGGGATGATGCGAACAAAGGGAGACAGGGCACCAAGGCGGCTGCGACCTACCATGTCTATGGCGGGAATGGCATCGTTTTCACAGGCAAAAACCAGAATCCGTGGTTTTTCTTCATCGGCCTCGGGAATTTCCATCTCTTTGAGCATGGAACCGATCATATCCACCGAATAGTTGGCAAAGGAGATGATCTTTTGCGGACAGGCCCCCATACAGGTACCGCAACGGCGGCAACGGGTGGGATTGAAGAGGGGATTGCCCTTTTGATCTTCGTTGATGGCACCGAAGGGACACTCTTCGGTACAGCGTTTACACTGGGTACACCCTTCTTCCCGGAATGACGGGAAGGAAAGATCTCCCGCACGCGGATGCACGGCGGCCCCACGGGCAACCGACTCCACCACCTGAATAGCCTTCAGGGCAGCCCCCGCCGCATCGGTGCGGCTGGCGGCAATCCCCATGGGGCGTCTGGCGGGACCGGCGACATAAATGCCCGTTCGTCTGGTTTCGTAAGGAAAACAGATGAAGTGGGAATCGGGAAAATTGTTTTTCAAGGAAGGCAGACCGGGCCCCTGGCGATATTGCAGATTCAGAATGGACCCAGGCAATTCATCCACCTGCGAGCCTACCGGTGAAGCGGAATTGGGATCGGTGGTATCCACGGTGGTTTCCATACCCGTGGCCAATACCAGGAGATCCACATCCATCTTGATTTCTTTCCGCAAAATCTTGTCATCCACATCCAGGGTCAATCCAGTCCCACCCTGCGAGACCTGTTTGACATCGCCCTTGATGAAAATACCCCCTTCATTTTGAACTTTGCGGTAAAAATCTTCCATCTGCCCCGGTGTACGGACTTCCTGATAAATCAGATAGGCCGAGGCGTCGGGTTGGTTTTCGATGACATACAAGGCCTGTTTGAGAGAATAAACACAGCAGGCCCCGGAACAATATTCCAGATGACTGGAGTCGCGTTGACCGGCGCACAGGGAAAAAGCCACCCGCTTGGCCGGTTTGCCGTCCGATTTGCGAACAATTTTTCCCGCCTTGGCCATCTCCTCGAATTCCATGCTGGTGATGACATCGGGAGAGGAACCATACCCCAGCCGTTTTTCCAGTTTGGCAGGATCGTAAGCCCGATAGCCGGTGGCGATGATGATGCTGCCGACGCGCTCCACCGAGGTGCCGGAGCCGTTCTTCAACGTGACATCGAACAAACCCGGCGCACCCACCGTCTTTTGCACGATGGTATTGTTTAAAATTTTGATGTGCTTGTTGCCTTTGACCTCGGCCAACAGTTTGGGCAACGGGTTTTCTTCCAGCTTGTTGTACGGTGCCCTGGATGGAGATACCTTGTGCATTTTGGCCACTTTGCCGCCCAGGGTTTCTTCTTTTTCCACCAGAAGCACGTTGTAGCCGGTTTGGGCCACCTCAAGGGCGGCGGAAAGACCGGCAATGCCCCCACCGACGACCAGGACATCCTTGGAAAAGGGAGTCGGAGCCTCGAACGGTTTGGGATCGTTCATTTTTTTGACCTTGACGCATCCAATGCGGACGTAGTCGGAGGCCATCATTTGACGATCTTCCTTGGCGGTCTTGTCGCCCTCCGGGACATCGAGAACCCACAGGCACTTGTCTCGAATGTCCACCCGGTCCATCTGGGCAACGCCAAGGCGAAACTCTTCGGTTTTGACCCGGTGTGAACAACCGACGATGACCAGGGCATTGACCCCTTCGGCGGTCATGTCATTGCGGATCAGGTTGATTCCCTCGGGACCGCAAAGGAATTCGTGGTTTTTAACGACGGGGATCTTTTGTTCCTTGGCGGCAATATTTCCAAGCGCCTTGACATCCAGGGCCTCCCCGATGCCACAGCCGGTGCAGATGTAGCAACCAATCTTTTTTTCCATCGTTCCCTTATCCCTTTGCATTCACAGCGGTTTGAATAGCTCGCAGTGCTGATGCGGTGCTCGACTGGACCGAACCGGACACATCAGAAGGTTGACTGGAGCAGCCCGAAGAAAAGAGTCCACCGCTCGATACGACAAAACCGTATTCGTCGTACCGGGCATCGCTGCAAGGAACCTTGGCAACGGTTGCGGAGTTGGGTTCCATACCCGTGGCCAGAACCACCAGATCGTAGGGTTCTTCGTAGCGAACGCCGGTTAAGGTGTTTTCTCCCACGACGACGGGGTTCCCGGTTTTGGCATCTTCATCGATGCGTGCCGGTTTGGATTTGATCCAACGGACCCCGGCATCGGCCTCCACCATTTTTTGGAAAGCTTCATAGCGATCCATGGCTCTGAGGTCGATGTAGTAGATGGTCACCTTGGCATCGGGATAGAGTCCCCGGACGTAGGTTGCCTGTTTCATGGAGGCCAGACAACATATCCGTGAACAGAAGGCCAGATAATTGTGATCCCTGGAGCCTGCGCATTGGATAAAGGCAACGTTTTTCGCTTCTTTGCCGTCGGAGGGCCGGACAAGTTTTCCCCCTGTGGGGCCAAATTTGTCCGCCATCCTTTCAAAGCGCATGTTGGTGGTGACGTTGGCGATACGGCCAAAGCCGTAAGGGAGTATCTTTTCGGCGTTGAAAGGTTTCCACCCCGTGCTCCAGACGACGCTGGCCACTTTTTCTTCGATGACGGTGGCCTTCATGCCAAGATCAATGGCTCCCACGGGGCACACCGCCACCAGCTTTTTGGCTTCGTCGCTGGCGGCAAAGTTCGGGTCCATGTAGTAGTGGCTGGGGAAGGCCATGAAATGGTCATGGCGGATGGCCTTGACCTTGTTCATGCCAAAATTGTATGGATTGGCCACTTCTGTCTCGCAGGCTTTGGCGCAATCGCCACAGGCGGTACACTTTTGATTCACGAAACGCGGATTTTGCCGGATCCTTGCGGTATAGGCTCCAGTCGATCCCTTGATTTCTTCAACCTCCGCCAGCGTCATCAACCGAATGCGGGGATTGTTTTTGACGCGCTGATAGTTGATTTCCAGTCCGCAGGTCGGGGAGCACAGTTTGGGAAAATATTTATTATGTTGTGCGACCCTGCCGCCAAAATGCGGAGTTTTTTCAACCAACAGAACGTTGTATCCGACTTCGGCAGCTTCAACGGCAGTGGTTAGACCACTGATTCCGCCGCCGACGACCAGTATGGTTTGGCCCGCGGCTTGCCCATCCGCCATGATTCACCTCCGAGAGTTTTCCAAAGAATGGGTGGGTAGAGTCCGAACCTGGGATCTGGCCCCGATTTGAAGGATAGGGACTCTTCATCAAAATACCAGTCTGTTTTTCATGCCCATGCGACTGGGAAAAACCTGATTCTATGAATCCCTCGGACAATGTTCAACAGAGTTTCTTTATTTGGCTATTTTTTGCTTTATTGAAAACAATTTTGACTTTAAACCGACATAATGCTTCTTGGTTCGGGCTTGACCATTGCGTTAAGGGATCGCAATCATCGAGAATATTCGACTCTCATGAATTTGGGTAACGAAAAGGAAGGCTATGGACAACGTTTTTTTTAAACTTTTGCACCGCGAACCTATCGAAGCCCTGAAGGTTACCGTGGAATCCTATCTCCATGAAGCCACCCAGGCCCGCCACCTCCATCTGGCTGCCGATGACCCGCACAATGCGTTTTTGGTGGCCTTTCTGACGGTTCCCACCGATTCCACCGGCGTGGCACACATTCTCGAACACACCGCCCTGTGTGGCAGCCAGCGTTATCCAGTTCGGGATCCCTTTTTCATGATGCTGCGACGCTCCCTGTCCACGTTCATGAACGCCTTTACCGCCAGCGATTGGACGGCGTACCCCTTCGCCAGTCAATCACGCAAGGATTTCAGCAATTTATTGGATGTTTACCTGGATGCGGCCTTTTTTCCCCAACTTCTGGAGCTGGACTTTGCCCAAGAGGGATGCCGCCTCGAACTGGAAAATCGGGAGGATGCCGCCTCCAAGTTGGTTTACAAGGGGATTGTTTTCAACGAAATGAAAGGGGCCATGAGTTCTCCCGAACGGGTCCTCTGGGAACACCTGTCCAAACAAATTTTTCCCACCAACGCTTACCATTTCAACAGTGGCGGCGATCCAGAGTGCATTCCCGATCTGACCTGGGAGGATCTGAAAAATTTCCATGCCCGGCACTACCATCCTTCCAACGCCATTTTTATGACCTTCGGCAACGTTCCCGCAAGCGAACATCAGGCGATTTTTCAGGACCGGGTGCTTGGCAGGTTCAAAAAGATGGATTGCCATTTTCAGGTTCCTTTGGAAAAAAGGCTCCCCACTCCGGTCCGGGTCACCGGTCGTTATGCCCTGGACGGTGAGGAGGATACCAACGCCAAGACTCACATTGTTCTGGGGTGGTTGTTGGGGGAAAGCGTGGACCAGGAATTGTTGTTGAAAACCCATTTGCTCAATGGTGTTTTGTTGGATAACAGCTCTTCGCCATTGTTAAAATTTCTTGAAACCACCGATCTTGGAACCTCGCCGTCGCCCGTATGTGGTCTGGACGATTCCGGTCGGGAGATGGTTTTTGCCTGCGGGGTCGAGGGGTCGGAACCCGAACTTGCCGACCAGGTCGAGCAGGGGATTTTCGCGGTGATCGAAAAGGTGGCCAGGGATGGGGTGGAAATGGAACGGGTGGATGCGGTTTTGCACCAACTGGAGTTGTCGCGCAGGGAAATTGGCGGCGATGGGCTTCCCTATGGCCTTAAACTTATGTTGACCGCTCTGCCTGCCGCCTTGCACGGTGGTGATCCGGTCGCGGCTCTGGCTTTGGATCCTCTCTTGGAAAAATTGCGGGAAGATGTCAAAGATCCGAATTTTATCAAGGATCTGGCCCGGAAATGGATTTTGGACAACCCCCATCGTGTCCGTGTCGTTTTGGCACCCGATACCACCCTGAACGCCCAGTCTGCCGAGCGCGAAGCCTCGCGACTGGCGGCCCTCAAGGAAAAAATGACGCCGGAGGATATTGTCCAGGTGCAACGATCGGCTGCGGCGTTGCAAACACGTCAGGAGCAGGAGGACGATTCGGAAATCCTGCCTCGGGTGACCCTGGCCGATGTCCCGCCCAACCCGGTCATTCCCGTGGGAACGATCCAGAAAAACTTGGCCATTCCTTTGACCCATTTTGACCGTCCCACCAATCGTTTGGTCTACCAGCAGGTCATCCTGGATGTCCCCGACATGGACGATGAGTTGCTGGATCTTTTGCCTTTGTTTTCCTCTTGTTTGGCCGAGGTGGGGGTGGGCGACCGGGATTATCTGGTCACCCAGGCTTGGCAATCGGCCGTCACCGGGGGTATTGGTGCCCGGTTTTCGGTTCGTAGCGATGTGGATGATGTCGGCAGGTTTCGCTGTGTTTTCTCTGTTTATGGCAAAGCCTTGACCCGCAATCAGCTTCCTTTGGCAGAATTGGTTCGGGATACCCTGTTGCGGGCCAGGTTTGATGAACTGACCCGATTGCGGGAACTCATGGCCCAGTTTCGGGCCAGTGCCGAATTGCGGGTCAATGACAACGGACATGGATTGGCCATGAGTGCCGCCAGCAGTTTCAGTTCCCCAACGGGGTATCTCCATGAGCTTTGGAGCGGCATGTCGGCCATTCAACGATTGAAAAAATTGGATGAATCCCTGGACGACCCCGGTGAGCTTACCCTTCTTTCCCAACGTTTTCAGTCTATTCAGTATCAACTCCTCAAGGGTCCACGGCAGTTGCTGGTTGTTGGGGAAAAGGATGATTTTGGGCCTATGGAGCATTCCTTGGCCCGCCTTTGGTCGGACCCCAACGCCGATGCCTTTG
>JACSDG010000158.1 GCA_015660855.1 Magnetococcales bacterium | reverse complement strand
GGCTACCGGACGAACGGACAATTCCCCGGATTGACACCTTTCAGTCAATTTGAATATTGGAACCTCTCGGACACACCCCCCGGACCCCCGCAAAAATTTCAACCTTAACCCTTGAGTCATCTCCCTCAATAACACTCTGTAGGGACTCCCCGAGCATCCGCATCCGGGTCTGCGTGCAAGGCTCAACCCGAAGGGAACCTTGCAGAAAACTCATCAGCTCACCAAATACGTGGTACAAACTCTCCGTCATTGGCCAGCTTGACGCTGTCGCCGGACTGGACGATGACGAACAGCCCCTCATTCATGGCGTGACGATCCACCCCTTCATCTACCACAATACCAGCCACCGCTCCCACCACCCGGGCGTCGGCATAGCGTGGCATAAACTCTTTCAGTTCTCCCAGGCGTCGGATGAAATCCCGCACATCTTCTCCACGCAGGCGGCTCTTGACCTCGATGGGGATGACCACATCGCCGTTAACCGCCAGTAAATCAATTTCCAGGTGACGATTGCCGGGTAAATTCGCCTTTACCCGTGGATGGACTTCGCGTACCGATATGCCGCGTGCTGCAAACAGGGCCTCACAAGCAGGAGCCACGATTCCTTCGACAAATTCACCCCACCGGCTACCCAGGTTGCCAACCTGTTGGCTTACCTCCTTGACCTTGCGGTCGGTATCCCGCATTTGAGAGGAAACTTCTTTAATCTGTTGTCCTGTCTCTTTGATCTCACGGTCGGTTTCCTGAAACTTGCGGTCGGTTTCCTGAAACTTGCGGTCGGTTTCCTGGAATCTACGGTCGAGTTCTGCCCTTCGCTCACGGTCTTCCCTGACCATTTCCTGAAACTTACGGTCGGTTTCCCTCATTTGAGCGGAAACTTCCTGGAACATTTTCCAGACATCATCAAAGGTTACGGTCTGCGACATAATGATGCCCCCTGTTTGCTGACATTATCGGCTGTATGAATACCGGTTTGTCCGGCATGTGTCAGGAACGCCAACCATGGCCAAAAAGAATTTCGACCGTCACAGGAAGAAGACCCGTGGAAAGGGCGTGCTGAGATTGGTATAGCTGCTGTAAATCAGCGAAATAACCTTTTCCTGTCAAAGTGGAAACCCGGTCTGTGTGCGGATTGCAACCTCCCAGGCTTTGCAAATGTTGCAGCAAAACTTTGGTGTTGGCAAAGGTAGGGTGAATAACCTCCCGATCCACAACCGGTAAACGAAAACCCAAGATCAACAGCTCATCCCCCAATTCATGCAAAGACGGAAATACCGGAATACGCGGCCAAACCCGTCGCCAACGCCGTTGATCCAACTCCGCCAAACACCCCCGCAATTCCATCAAGGTGGTTGCACCAGAAATGGTAAACAACAAAACCCCTCCCGGTTTTAATACCCGCCGTATCTCCCGCAATGCCCCCCGTCGGTCACCAATCCAATGCAACGCCATGTTGGAAACCACAGCATCAAAAGAATCTCCCGGAAAAGGCAAAAACGTCGGTTGGGCACACAATATCGCAGGCTTTTTTATAAAAAATTGCATCTTTCCTCGTGCCCCGACAATGCGCCTCGCACAACTTTCAGCAAACGTGACAGAAATCACTTGGCGTTTTTTTTTGGCTGATTGGGTTAACTGGTCGCGTAATGATCCGTTGCGGCAACCCAAATCCAAAAGGATGTCCGGCTGGATGCGAATTTCATCCAGGCGCAACGCCAGCAATTCTCCCACCCGATGCAACAAAGTATCCGCAAAAGCTCCAGAACCACGTTCCCCCAACCGCCGCCAGGCACGCCTGACCCGAACAAAATCCATAGCGTTGGCTTGGGGAATCGCCATTTCTGCAACCGGAGAAACAATGGGTTGGATGGGGATTTGGCGCATGGAATACACTTAAAGATAGACAGAGGTTGGCCAGAATGGTCATAATGCACTATGGTCTAAAATCGTAGCACCATGAAAGGTTTTCTCTTGATCGTCGGAAGCATCGTTCCCAAACTGCCAACAAAAATTATTAATATGCTGCTGGCGGTGCAGATGGCAACGCAAAGAAGCCTGAACACCCTGTTCCCCGGCCTTTGTTTCGTCTGCCATCTTCCCATCCGCGATTCCCATTTTCTATGTCGCGGATGCCTCGAAGCTTTGCCGCCCATGCCGGAAAATTGTTGCTTCCATTGCGGCACCACCACCGGCCAACCTGTGTTTGGTTGCGGCTCCTGCCTGCTCGATAACCATTACCCCGACCGTGTATACTTTCCCTTTCTCTATAAGGAAGCCATGGCCGACTTGATCATCAGGTATAAATTCAGTGACTGCACCGAATGGACGGAAAACTTGGTCCATCTCACCATGGAACGGGTGGGCGATCATTTGATCTGGGAAGACCTCGACCTGGTCATCCCCATCCCCCTGCATCCATTTCGCCTGCTGTGGCGCGGTTACAATCAATCGGCGTTGCTGGCAGGTGGACTGGCAAAAAAACTCCATCGTCCCCTGGTGACAAATGGTTTGCATCGTATCAAAATGACCCGGCCACAGGTTCGATTGAACCAGAAAGACAGGCAACATAATGTCCATAATGCCTTTCTTGCCCGACGTTGCGTGGTCAAAAACCGCACGATTCTCCTGGTGGACGATGTTTTTACCACCGGTTCCACCGTATGGTCGGCGACCAAAACCTTGAAGAAAGCAGGGGCAAAGAGAGTCGTGGTCTGCTGTCTGGCACGCGTCGATCATTAAACACAGTCCGCCGATATCCAAACATGACACCCTGCCTCAAGGAGAAACCACCCATGCCAGACATTGAAATCTACTCTACCACCGTCTGCCCTTATTGCGTCCGGGCCAAAATGCTGTTGGACAAGAAAAAAGTCACTTACCGCGAATACAACCTGACCAAAAATCCCGAACTGAGAGACGAAATGCTCAAACGGGCCAACGGCAAAAAAACCGTTCCCCAGATTTTCATCAACGGCACGCATGTGGGTGGATGTGACGACCTCCATGAACTGGACCAGAAAGGAAAACTCGATCCCATGCTGGCAGCCCGATGAACAGTCCAGTTGCCGTCATCCAGATGAACTCTGGTAGTGATCGCAGCGACAATCTGCGCCAAGCCAAAGCCTTGATGGGGCAGGCCATTGCCCAAGGGGCCGGTTTGTTGGTGCTGCCCGAAAATTTTTCCCACATGGGCGGCAGTGAGCAGGAAAAACTGGAAAACGCCGAGGATCCCATAGATGGTCCCTCTCTGGGATTTTTGCGCGATTTTGCCAGTCGGCACCAGGTATGGATTGTTGGCGGTTCCATCCCCCTCGCAACCCCGGAGGGGGAAAAAATCACCAATACCTGCTTCGTCCTTGATGCTCAGGGGGAAACAAAAGCCCGCTACGATAAAATGCACCTTTTTGATGTTGTCCTCCCTTTGGATCGCAGTTATCGGGAATCCAATCTGGTGCAGGCAGGAAATCACCCCGTGATATGCGACACCCCCTGGGGACGGTTGGGATTGGCCATCTGCTACGATGTCCGATTCCCCGAACTGTTCGCCCACCTCGTCCGATTGGGGGCGACCGTCCTGACGTTGCCTTCCGCATTTACCGCGACTACCGGCGCGGCCCATTGGGAATTATTGGTCCGCTGCCGGGCAGTGGAAAACTTTTGCTACATGCTTGCCCCGGGACAGAGCGGGTGTCATCCCGGGGGCCGCATAACCCATGGACATTCCATGGTGGTGGAACCGTGGGGTAACATCACCGCCCAGTGTCCCGATGGGCCTGGATTTGCCCTTGCCCAGATCGATGGGGATCGGGTTGCATCCTGTCGGCGGCAGATCCCCTCGTGGCAAGGAAGTGACAAGGTACCTCGTTATGTCTCTTGATTCACCCTTCTCCCAATCGTGTATGGCGATCCCCATGACCACTGGCCAGCCAATCCTTCTCCAACACCTGTCGAGCTTCGACAGGATCAAGCCTCAAAGCTTGGACCAAACTGCGATGCACCAGTTGAAACAATCGAGGCAGGGCAATTTGGTGCGTCTGGCCCGTGGTCGCAAAAATCCAATCACCAAGTTGAAGAAAATAATTGAACGGGAAAGGTTGGGCGCGCAGCCAATCAATAAAACCAGGAAAACGCCCCGAGTTGCCAATCAAATCCCAATAACGGGCAAAACGACGCAACCTTTGCATGGTGGCAAAATTGACCTCGGCACTGGCGAGGATGTCGTAGGGAGGCAACGGATTGTAAATCGTGCCCTGGCTGGGTTCCTGCCGGGCCAGTTTGCTTCCATGCAACCGTTTAAGGATGCCCACCTGAATTTCATGGGGTTGCAACCGCAACAACCGATCAAATCCCTCCCCCATGCTCGCAAAGGATTCTCCGGGGAGACCAAAAACCAAATCGGTATGCAGATGGACCTGGGTATTGGTTCTTAGCCAAGTCAGGTTGCATTCGGCGGCGGCGTTGTCCTGGGAACGCTGGATGCGCCGCTGGGTTGGGGTGTCGAAGGTCTGCAAACCTATTTCCAATTGAATGGAACCTTGGGGAAAAACCATCAGGCGATCCCGCAAAGGTTGTGGCAATCGATCAGGGATCATTTCAAAGTGAACAAACAATCCGGGAAACATCCGTTGTAAAAAAAAATCAAGAATGGCCGTAGCCGTGCCCGTGTGCAGATTGAAAGTGCGATCCACAAACTTAAACTGTCTGGCACCACGCTTTAACAAATCCTCCATGGCGGCCAGAAAAAGGGTTGTGGGTATTTTTCGCAGCGGAGCATCGTCGGCAGAAAGACAAAAAGCACAACCAAAAGGACAACCACGGGAAGCTTCAACATAGGTAAAACGATGCTTCAGGTCGTCCTCATTATAGAGAAAATAGGGCAGAACCATCTGGGTTAAATCAACGGCAGGAGCAACGATGCGCTTCTGCGATGGCAAGCCTTGCGTGTAGATCTCCCGGCAAAGGTTGCGAAAAGCCACCTCTCCCTCGCCGGTAATGATCACATCGGCGGCGGTATGCCATGAAGCGTCGACGGGGGCGTGACCCGCTTCAGGCCCTCCCAGGACGATGATTGTTTCCGGAGACAACGCTTTGAGGAGACCCAGAAGGTGGGTCACCGGTTCCAGATTCCAGATGTACACCCCAATCCCAACGATGGCGGGACGTTCTTGCAAAATGGCTTCGGCAATGTCCAGCACCCGGTGATGGATGTCAAATTCCATGATTTTACTGCGGGCTACCCATTCTCCCAGATTGGCTTGAAGACAACGCAACCCCAAGGCGGCATGACGATAACGCGCATTGAGCGTCGTCAGGACAATCCCACCGGGAGTCAGATCATTCATCCTTGGGCTGTTTTTGCAACAATTCCAGAAAAGCCTCCGCCGACACTGGACGCGAAAAAAAGTAACCCTGAGCATGGGAACAATGATGTTTCGCCAAAAATGCCAACTGCGCCTCAGTTTCAACTCCCTCCGCCACCACCTCCAGATTCATAGCGGCAGCCATGGAAATGATGGAGGTGACAATGGAAGCATCCTCCGAATTTTCCACCAGATCGCGAACAAAAGATTGATCGATCTTCAACGCATGCAACGGCAACGATTTCAAATAGCTCAGAGAAGAATAACCCGTGCCAAAATCATCGATGGAAATGTGCAACCCCATTTGCCGAAACTCTGTAATGATGCCGATGGTCCGGGTAATGTCAGACATGGCGATGGACTCGGTAATTTCCAATTCCAATCCATCACTGCCGAGTCCTGTATCGGCCAGAATATCGGCAACTTGGCGGACGATGTCCTGCCCCTGAACCTGCCGGGCCGATAGATTGACTGCGACCCGCAAATGTTTCCATCCCATGCTGCGCCAAGTCCGAACCTGACGACAAGCTGTCACCAAAACCCATAACCCCATGGGGACGATCAATCCGGTCTCCTCAGCCAGAGGAATAAAATCACCAGGACTGATCATCCCTTTCTCCGGATGCATCCACCGAACCAAGGCCTCCATACCCATGATAAGTCCCTTGGAAACGTCAATCTTGGGTTGGTAGTAAAGGACCAGCTCGTTTTGCTCCAAAGCCTTGCGCAGATCCATCTCCATGGATAACCGGCGATTGGTCTTTTCATTCATGACCGGTGAAAAAAACTTGAAAGTCCCACGCCCTGCCTCTTTGGCATGGTACATGGCGATATCGGCATTTTTGGTAAGGGTCTCATAATCGACACCATCATCGGGAAAAATGGCTATGCCGATGCTGGCCCCAATGAAAAATTCCTGGTCCGCAACCATAAAAGGATTTTTCAGATCCATGATCACTTTTTCCGCCAGATGGCCGATATTTTGGCCTTCTCCAGGATTGGGCAACAACACCGTAAACTCATCGCCCCCCATACGGGCAATGGTATCGGTTTGGCGCAAACGTTTTTGCAAGCGTTCGGATACCTGGACCAATAATTGATCCCCGGCATCGTGTCCCATGGTATCGTTGACATATTTGAAACGGTCCAGATCGATGAAGAAAATAGCCGCTTGGGTCCCCTCGCGCTGGCTCATGGAGACTTCCTGGGTGACGCGATCACGGAAAAGCATCCGATTGGGCAAGTGGGTAAGCGGATCAAAGTAGGCCAGATGCTGCATTCTTTCCTCGGTGGCCTGGACATGGGTGATGTCGGAAAACACCCCTACATAATGGCTGGTACGACCAGCGTCGTCGCGCACCGAATTGATACTCAACCATTTGGGAAACACTTCCCCCGTTTTTTTCCGATTCCATATCTCCCCCTTCCATTGCCCGGTTTCTCCCAAGGATTTCCACATTTCCTGGTAAAAAGAAGCCCCATGACGTCCAGAACGGAGTATTTTTGGATTGGCACCGATAACCTCACTACCTGTAAAACCGGTCATTTCAACATAGGCCGGATTGATGGCCAAAATCCTGGCATCAGCGTCGGTAATGACGATTCCTTCTCCAGCATTATCAAATACTTTACCATAGAGTCTTTGTTTCTCCTCCGCTTCCCGACGGATGGCTACTTCCTGGATAAGCTTTTGATTGGCCTCCTCCAAAACCCAGGTGCGCTCCAAAACTCTCTGTTCCAATTCGGTATAGGCCTCATCAAGGGATTTACTGGCTTGTTTGCGGGCAGTGATGTCGTAAAGCACTCCCGTGAAAAACCATTGATCCCCAGACAAATATTTGCCCAATGTCAATTCCACTATAAACCGACTGGCATCACGGCAGATCCCCTCCGCTTCGATCACCGAGCCGACCCACTGGTTCAAAATATTTTCCGGATGCTGGCGAAAGGTTGAATGCCCCATGAGCCTCTCCAGGGCAATGATGGTGTCAATCCCTTTGCCCACCATTTCCCCAGGGGGATAGCCGAACAAAGAATCAAAGCCCCGATTGGTATCCTTGATAATCCCCTTGGCATCGAGGGTGATAACGGCACCCAAGGTGGAATTGAGTATGGCCTGCAGACGGTTCTCCTCTTCATGAAGCCGGATATTGGCCAGCGTCAGAGCCGCCTTGGTTTGTTTCTGGGCGACGATGCGGTTTCTCATGGGGAGATACAGGATGAAAAAAATAGGCAGGATCAGCGTAAAAACCAACAAAACCGGATCCAAAAACACCGCCACCCCTTGAGATAACGGCCCCAAGAGAGGCAGAAGCAGCATGATGGCCACTTCGCTGATAAACGCCCAAAACAAAAGCAACAAAAAGGCCTGGATCGGATGCAATTCCGATGGTGCATCTGGGGCGGATCGTTGCGGAGAGACGGACATGGAGATGAATTTCTTCAGGGTAGCAATAGATGAACCGGGAAAACACCAACGCACGAAAACCAGGAGAGTGCCTCACCCAAGCCGTAACCGTTCAGTCCCCCCGCCTTTTTTTCTTTAAAAGTATTGCGGGGGTCCGGGGGGAGGTTCTCCCCCCGGCGGAGGTTTGGAGGCGGCAGCCCACC
>JACSDG010000157.1 GCA_015660855.1 Magnetococcales bacterium | reverse complement strand
TACGAAAAATCGACTTACGAAACAATCATAAAATCGTTAACGAAGCCCAGATCCCGGACAAGGAAACTGCACCAAAAAGGCCGTTTTTGGACACCCCAGCTTAGGTGGTGCCACTATAATTCCTACTCAGAATATTTCACCTTATTTCCTGATAGGAAAGGCAGATGAACGTCTGTACAAGGCCAAAGAAGCAGGAAGAAATAGGTTTGTGGCTGAATGATTCTGCTGTGGGGTGTACCCCACGCAGATTGGTTAGATATGCACGGGTAGGTGTCCCTTCCGTTGGTCCATCCCATATCGTTACCCACATCTTTTCCCCCCTGAAAAATTATTGAAAGAAAAAAGGGGTCTGGGGGATTGCCCCCAGGGTTTTGATTTTGACGCTTTTGATTTTGCTTTTGAATTTAAACAAAGTCAAAAGCAAAAACAAAGTCAAAAGCGAAGAATGAAGCTTTTTGTTTAAAGTCAAAACCCTGGGGGAAATCCCCCATATGCGCTAACATAGACTTTTGAACATGATGCCCTTCGGGGGCCTTGATCATCGTTTCGGCCAAAGCTTATGGAAGATGCTTCGGCACCGTCTGGATTCCCGCTTTCGCGGGAATCCAGACGGCTGCAATTTCAGTGATTTTTTCGTCATTCCCGCGAAAGCGGGAATCCAGAATGAGTAAGCTCGGACGAAACGATGATCAAGGCCCCCTTCGGGCAAAGAAACAAAATAAAAACCCTGGGGCTGCGCCCCTAGACCCCCCTTGGGGGGCAGTAAAATCAAAATCAAAGTCAAAATCAAGTTCAAAACCAAAACCTTGGAGGCTCCGCCTCCAAACCTCCGCCGGGAGGGATGATCCCCCCCGGACCCCCGCAAAAAATTTTACCAATAACAATGTTAGCGCATATGGGGCAATCCCCCATATATGGTCCGCCCCGCTTTGCAAGAGTAAATTCCATCGACGATGAAGGAAAAGTTGCACCCATATATCCGGCCTTTTGGTGAGGGAAACTCATCCCTCTGGCCCTGATGGAAATTCGCGCATTCCCGTCCTTAAACAGACCCGCGGCTTCATTGAGCCCATGGGGGATAGAGGTTTCTTGGGAATGCAGGGTTCGTCCTTTCATGCCATCAACGGCAATTTTCTCTCAGCAACTCGCATTGGTAGTAAAGTACTTCCAATCGTCAGAACAATCTTTCACCAAGCATAAGTTCGCAAACCAACTCCTTACTATCGAAGCATTCTTGGCTTTCCACTTCGACTTCGGTATGGTTCTCCCGACCTGGGTGGAGGATAGGGCAACGCGGGGACGCGACCCGAGCACCAACTCAGGGACCGAAGACCGCAGACCGGAGGGCAACCAGCCCTCCCCTGCATTTTCAATGATTCAAATCTCCTCCTGCGGGGGGACAGAGTCCCCCAAGATTTTGGTGTGGCACCATCTATTAACCTGAAAACATGGCCTAAAGAGGCTTACAAGAAGAAGGCAACATGAAATCAGCCATCTCCAGTCTGGGCCAAACAACACTCGTGGAAAAGTCAGATCAAACATGAGTAGCCCCTGAAACCTTGAAGGCTTCCCCTTTGGAAAGCAATGCCCAGGCGATGCTCACGTTCTTTGCTGCCAGGGCCACAGTTGCGATATTCCAACCCCGACGCTCCTCCAACTCTGTAGCCCAGCGGCTGAGTCGGTCCTCCTTTTTCGATGCATGAATAAGTGCCGCACGAGATCCATGAACCAACAACATGCGCAGGTAGGAGTCCCCTCGTTTACTGATCCCCAATAGCTGGATCTTGCCTCCCGTGGAATGTTGTCGGGGCACCAATCCAAGCCACGCCGCCATCTCGCGACCGTTTTTGAACACGCTTACATCCCCGACTGCGGCAATGAGGGCCGTGGCTATCAGTGGGCCAATGCCAGGAATCGACTGCAACAATCTACAGGATTCATTCTGTTGGCTGATTCCCTTTATTTTGGCGTTATACCCGTCAATTCGCTCATCCATATGCACCAATTCATCCCTCAATCCTCTCAACATCTCGCGCAATTCAACCGTCGTTCCGTTTTCTGTATCTTCAATTATTTCAGGAAGTTGTGTCCGGAGATGACTCGGTCCTTTCGGTAAAACGATCCCATACTCCATGAGCAATCCTCGGGTCTGGTTAATCAAGGCGGTCCGTCCAGCAACCACCATGCTGCGAATTCGATGCAAGCTTTGCAAATCCTGCTGCTCGATGGATTTTATTGGCACAAATCGCATACTGGGCCGTTGTACCGCCTCACAGATGGCCTCTGCATCCAGTTTGTCATTTTTATTGCTCTTGACGTAGGGCTTGACAAACTGCGGTGCCATCATCCGGACAGACCCCTTTTTTCTTTCAATAATTTTAACATTGGAGGGGGGTAAACGGTGCAACATATTGAATGTTCATGGTTCTTAAAGATATGGGTAACGATATGGCCTAAAGGGCGGACTAACCCTGGCACAAACGCCCGCCACTCGGCGCACGTTCAAGATAAAATGACTTTCTATGCTGCGCCGCAACAAATACAGAGAATAGTTCGTTTTCGGTATCGACCGCTCTTCCACTTGAAGTCCCAGTTCTCCTTGAGGATCTGTTTGAGGGTGAAACGGCTTTTTTGGGAGATCGTTTCCATGATGGCCCGGAATGATAACCGGAATTCACTGAATTTTTACGGTCTTTAGAGGGCTGTTATGCAAAAAGGCGGAAAAGTGGGGTGGTATTGATTTTTGGGTTTTGCTTTTGGTTTTGACTTTTTTTGCCCGAAGGGCATCATGTTCAAGGTTCCTCGATCATCCGCGCCAGTGCGGCACCAGGGTCGGCGTGACGCATGAAGGCGGTACCAATAAGAAAGGCAAAAATTCCACTTTTCTGCAAAACCTTCAAATCCTCGCCGGTGTTGATGCCGCTTTCGGCAACCACAATACGGTCGGGGTCCACCCGTCCCGCCAACTCCAAAGAGCGTTCCAGGGAAGTTTCAAACGATTTCAGATTGCGATTGTTAATCCCCAGCAGCGGCGTTTCAAGATCGTGGGCCGCAGCCAACTCCGCCTCGTCGTGGATTTCCACCAAAACATCCAGGCCCACCTCACGGGCCGCCGCTTCCAACTCCAACGCCTGGGGTAGCGACAATACCGCCATAATCAACAACACCGCATCAGCCCCCAAGGCGCGGGATTGCAAAACTTGGTAGGGA
This sequence comes from Magnetococcales bacterium, assembly GCA_015660855.1. GTDB lineage: Bacteria > Pseudomonadota > Magnetococcia > Magnetococcales > UBA8363 > UBA8363. The sequence goes on along the minus strand of JACSDG010000157.1, from coordinate 6,178 downwards.
TCGTAGAGAAAATCCTTGCGCAACAGTGGCAAGGATACCTGACGCCGCAAAGGGGATAAAAAATCATCCGACCCCTGGAAATAATCCCGGTCGGTCAAGCACGACAAACACACCGCCCCATGCTCCTGATACCCCATACCGATGCGGACCGGGTCAAAGGCATGGTCATCCCCCGGAAAAATACGCCCTTTGGAGGGGGAAGCCCGCTTGATTTCGGCAATGATGGCTTTTTGTCCCGCTGCCATTTTTTTTTCAATTGTTTGCAAGAATCCCCTCGGAGCACCCCTCTCGGCACACATGTCCATCAAGGCCGATTCACTCCAACGAGAACGACTCCGCGCCACCTCCGCACGTTTGGTAGCCATGATCCGTTCCAGAACAGTACCACGAATCGTCATAAAAACACCCAATAACAAATGTTTGCCTTACCTAATGTCAGGATCCGGCGTTGGTTGTCGCAACAAGGCGTTCCAGTCGATGTTTAGCCTCACCACGGTCGATGGCCTGGGCGGCAAGCTGGATACCGGAGTTGATATCGGGAACAACATCGGCCACATACAGGGCAGCACCGGCGTTGAGAAGGACAATGTCACGCCTGGGATTTTTTTGTCCGTTCAGGATGGCATGGGTAATGGCAACGTTTTGCGCAACATCCCCGCCAACGAGATCCTCTTGAACCGCTCGTGGGATACCCCACTGTTGCGGTTCCACCTCGTAGGTTACGACGGTGCCATCGGTTTTAAGCTCGGAGACACGAGTCGGGGCAGTGGTGGTGATCTCATCCAATCCGTCCAAACCGTGTACCACCAAAGCATGTTTTAAACCCAACCGTCCCAATACCGTGGCCAAAGGGATCGTCCATCGACCGTCGAAAACCCCCAATAATTGACACGAGGCCGAGGCCGGATTGGTCAGGGGACCCAACAAATTAAAAATGGTCCGCACCCCCATTTCCTGCCGGGGTTGCGCCGCATGCTTCATGGCTCCATGATGATGGGGGGCGAACAAAAACCCGATCCCGACTTCCCTGAGACAGCGTTCCACAACCGCCATACCCACATCCAGGTTGACCCCCAGTGCCTTGAGCAAATCAGCAGAACCGCATCTGGAAGATACCGCCCGGTTGCCATGTTTGGCGACGGTGACGCCGCAGGCCGCCACCACAAAAGCTGCGGTGGTAGAAATATTAAAAGTGCCACGTCCGTCCCCCCGGTGCCACAGGTATCGATGAGAGGCGTCACCAAAGCCTGGACCTTCAAAGCGCGTTCGCGCATGGCCTGGGCCGACCCTGTCAATTCTTCCACCGTCTCCCCTTTCATGCGCAGGGCGATGACGTAGGCGGCGATCTGGGCGGGGGTGGTCTCCCCCGACATAATCTGCTGCATCACCTGACGGGCCTCCTCCTGGGGCAGGTCTTGACGTTCCAGGAGTTGGGCGATGGCGGTGCGAATGTTCATACGGTCAACCCTTGTGCATGTTGCCAGGGGGCGGGATTGAGAAAATTTTTTAACAAGTCATGCCCGTTTTCGGTCAAAATGGATTCGGGATGAAACTGAACCCCATAAACCGCCAGGGTTTTGTGACGCAACCCCATGATCAAACCGTCTTCGGTCCGGGCGGTAATTTCCAGGCATTCGGGAAAACCGGCCTTATCGACGATGAGGGAATGGTAGCGGGTGGCGGTAAAGGGTGAGGGTAAATTATAGAACAAATCGGTGCCATGGTGATGGATTTGCGAGGTCTTACCGTGCATGAGCATGGGAGCGCGCACCACCTGGCCACCGAAGGCCTGCCCCATCGCCTGATGCCCCAGGCACACGCCTAAGATGGGAATGACTCCCGACAGACGCCGGATGATCTCCAGGGTCACCCCCGCCTGATCGGGAGTTCCGGGACCGGGAGAGATGACAATGTGGGATGGTGCAAGCCTGGAGATATCCGCAAGGACGATGGCATCGTTGCGTTTGACGACCACCTCGGCCCCCAGTTCACCAAAATATTGCACTAGGTTGTAGGTGAAAGAGTCATAATTGTCGATCATCAGGAGCATACCAGTCACTCCAACCCCTGCTGGGCCATATCCACGGCGCGAAAAATGGCACGGGCCTTTTCCCGGGTTTCTTCGTATTCCCGTTCAGGTTTGGAGTCGGCGACAATTCCCGCCCCCGCCTGCACATACAGGGTACCGTTTTTAATGATGGCGGTACGGATGGTGATGGCCAGATCCATGTTGCCGGAGAAGGAAATATAGCCCACCGTCCCCGCATAGGGACCACGCCGGGTCACTTCCAATTCGTCGATGATTTCCATGGCCCGTATTTTGGGGGCACCACTGACAGTACCCGCCGGGAACGTCGCCGCCACCACATCAAAAGGACTCAAACCCGGTTTCAAGGTGGCCTCGACATTGGAAACAATGTGCATGACATGGGAATAGCGTTCAATGACCAGACGTTCCGTAACCCGGACCGAACCGCTGACCGCCACCCGTCCCAGATCGTTGCGCCCCAGATCCACCAGCATGATATGTTCTGCCAACTCTTTGGGATCGGCCAACAATTCCTGTTCCAATGCCAAATCCATCGCTTCGGTTTCGCCACGACGACGGGTGCCGGCAATGGGACGGACGGTAATGATATCCCCCTCCTGACGCACCAATATTTCCGGACTGGACCCTACCAGAGAAAAATCGCCCAGATTGAGTAAAAACATGTACGGTGACGGATTGGTCGCCCGGAGTGCCCGATACAGCGACAGGGGTGAATGGGCAAAGGGTATGGACAGGCGTTGCGACAGCACCACCTGAAAAATATCCCCGGCCCGTATGTATTCCTTCGCTTTTTCCACGGCACTTTCAAAGGCGGCCCTGGGCATTTCATGGCGAAAGGCATTTTCATCGACCCGTGGTCCTCGCGCCGGCGGTTTGGGGCGGGACGGGGCGTTGCGCAGGCTGGTCACCATTTGGTTGATGCGGGTCACGGCATCGGCGTACAACGTCACGAGATCGCTTTGGTCGTCGATGAGCAGGTTCACCACCACCTTGAGCCGTCCCGACAGATTGTCAAACAGGATGACCAGATCCGACAGCATAAAGATGGCATCGGGCGTCCCCAAGGTATCGGGATTATTGTCGGGGATACGTTCAAAAGAGCGCACCATATCGTAACCAAAATAGCCCACCGCACCGCCATGAAAACGCGGCAGTCCGGAAACATCCACCGGTTTGAAACGGCGCATCATGGTTTCAAACAATTTCATGGGTTGTCCCGAGGAAAAAACCTCCTTGGGACGGTTACGCCAACGAATTTCCACCCGGTTGGGAAAGGCCAGAAAAATAGCTGCGGGATCCAGCCCCAAAAAACTGTAACGCCCCCATTTTTCCCCCCCCTGCACCGATTCAAACAGATACGAATAGGTGGCGTCCCCCGCCACCTTGATGAAGGCGGACACCGGGGTATCCAGGTCGGCAAGGATTTCCCGATAGACGGGAACCACGTTACCTTGGGTCGTTAAGTCAAGAAAGGTGTCAAAAGACGGCTGGATCATAGCCATAAGGTTACCATGTTTTCCCTCTCCTTGCATCCACGACTGTTCAAAAACCCCCAATCGTCAAGGGGGATGATTATAAAAAAAGGGAAAAAGGGAACCCGGTGTGTTTAATTCCCGATCCAAACCGGCTATGATGCCGACGACATTTTTTAGGATATTCAACCACACGACGATGGGTCAAGGCCAAACAGGATAGATCACCATGGACTATCAGGACATTCTCTATGCGCAAGAGGCTGGCGTTGCCACCATCACCATCAACCGGCCCGACAGTTACAATGCCTTTCGTGCCCAGACCTGTGACGAAATGATCCACGCCTTTGATCGCGCCGGTTGGAATCGCGACATTGGCGTCATCGTCCTCACCGGCACCGGAAACAAGGCCTTTTGCACCGGCGGCGATCAATCGGCCCATAGCGGCTCCTACGATGGCCGTGGCATCATCGGCCTCCCTTTGGAGGCACTCCAGGGCAGTATACGTTCTGTTCCCAAACCAGTCATCGCCAAAGTCCGGGGCTTTGCCATCGGTGGTGGCAATGTCCTGGCCCTCCTGTGTGATCTGACCATCGCCGCCGAAAGTGCCATTTTTGGTCAGGTGGGACCCAAGGTCGGATCGGTGGACCCAGGCTTTGGAACCGCCTATCTGGCGCGCGCGGTCGGGGAAAAAAAAGCACGGGAAATATGGTACCTGTGCCGCCGCTACAGTGCCCAACAAGCCCTGGACATGGGCATGATCAACCGTGTGGTCCCGGATGCGGAACTGGACGCAGAGGTCGCGCAATGGTGCAATGAAATCCTTGCCAACTCACCCACGGCCATTGCCCTCGCCAAAAGCTCCTTCAACGCCGACACCCAACACATCGCAGGTTTTTCCAACCTGGGACTCCACGCCGTCTCCCTGTTCTACGAAACCGCAGAGTCCAGGGAAGGCGTCGCCGCCTTCAAGGAAAAACGCAAGCCTAGATTCAGAGAGCCTGGAATGAAAAGGTGACAAGGAAACCAATCGCCCAAAGATTACCCGAAAGCTTTTGCCTCCTAAAGTTAAGAAGGTATAAAAAAACACTCCGCAAACATCAGTCCCCCGGCAAATTTAAAATATTGCTGGACACTGAGCAGATCTTCCCGATAAATGCCGTTAACCTCACCATTGGTTGAAACTGTCGGGGGAGTCAGGGTAATCTCACCAAAGCCGTGACTTTCCATCAATCGAGTCTGCACCCCTCCGGCAACCAGATTGGCCAACTCCCCAAAGGCATCACTGGCCTCGGGATTCATGGATTCCAGTTCGATACCGGCAAAAGCCCCCGATAATTTGCATGCCACATACTCTGGTGCCGCTAGGTGCATGCCCCCATCAAAAGCACCATGATACCCCACCATGGCCAAAACCTCCGTCTTCGGTGGGCTGTAAACTTCGCCGACAGGGCTGACCTTGACAGGACCGGGAGAGGCATCAAGAAACAAATAGGCGGAAAAAATCTCCGCCACCGACTCGACAATGAGTCCAGCCAGTCTTAACCGTAGTTCATCCATCGGCAGGCCCCCGATCTTCTGTGAAATCGCCGAAAAAAGGCTAACGGGTATTCATACCTCTAACCATGAACTCCTTGCAAGCGTTTTCTGGGCCATGCCGAACAAATCAAGAACAAAACCGATAATTGTAACAGAAAAATACAGAGAAAACATACCACAATAAACCGTAGTTCATGTCTGAACCATAAATCAATTATCAGGAATCGGTATCATATGATTTGGCGTGTCAAGGAGATTGACACGGTCATCGGGGATCTGCCGACAACTAAAGGCCAAGCGATGTTCATCAAATGCAGAAAATGACGAACCGGTGCCCCACCCACACTGACGGGGCGGCCACCCTGTAACCGCAGAATTCAGGGCAGATTCACCACGGACACCCCAAGAGACCCTCCCGGGGAAGACGAATCGCCCCAAACTCAAGGCCAAAACAGCAACATCCAACAACCAGACTAATTCATCCGGGAGACATCCAAACTCTGTTGGGTCCTGCTGTGCAAACAAAAATCCAGGTGGCGCACCAACAGTTCCAAAGTTTGGTGCTCGACATCGCGGGTAATGCCATTGGTAGCAACAGTGTGACCCAAAATGGTCCTGCCAAGGGAAACCACCCCAAGTCCAAAAGCTTTTGCAGTTTGATGGGGTGTTCTGGCCAGAAGCACGTCCCCCATCTGAACACGAGCCATATGAACCAGAGTTTCAGAAGTTTCCATCTGCTGGGAAACATAATCCCAACCCGCTTCCTTGCTGATCTCCTGAAAAGCCGACAACAGATCAAGTTTGCTGCGGTAAACCTTCCCAACACGTACTGGCACTGATGATGCGATCATGGTGACAACCTCTCTCAAAAAAAAGTGTTATGCCATGTTGCATTGCAGCATAACCCCCTTTCCGCCCTCGGTCAAGGCTCTTTAAACATCATACCCTTCGGACAAGAAGCAAAACCAAAGAAACATATTTCCCTGGATTGTCAGCCGACACATGGATAGAGTGCCTCACACTCGATGTTCAAGTTTTTCCCCGCTTGACAGGTTTTTCACCCATTAAACAGCCGTTGCTTGGTATTTCAGAGACGGCGTCGGTTCTTGGCGTCCCA